>JBEKEH010000001.1:0-86736 GCA_050013935.1 Gaiellaceae bacterium
AAAAGGACGCCGGCTCCGCCGGCGTCCGCTCCGCGAAGCCGAAACCCGACCCACCTGAAACGCGAAGCGTTTCAGGCGGAAGTCTCTCCTTCTTCCAGGAGACCCTGCTGGAGCGCGTAGCGGACGAGCTCGGCACGGGTGGAGAGCCGCAGCTTCTGCATGATGTGCGCCCGGTGCGTCTCCGCGGTCCGCACGGAGATGTAGAGCATCTTCGCGATCTCCTGGTTCGTATGCCCGAGCGCGAGCAGGCGCAGCACCTCGCGCTCGCGCTCCGACAGCGGGTCGGCGGCGGCGCGCGCCTCCGCCTCGGCTTCCGCGGCGGCCAGGCGGGCACCGAGCGTCGGATGGACGTAGCGGCGTCCCGCAGCGACCTCGCGCACCGCCGCAACGAGCTCGGCGTCGGCGGCTTCCTTCAGCAGGTAGCCGCTCGCGCCCGCCGCGAACGCCTCGCGCACATAGCTCGGGTCGTCCTGCATGGAGAGCACGAGGATCTCCGCCTTCGGCGCGGCCTGCTTGATCTCGGGTGCGGCATCGAGGCCGCTCCGGCCCGGCATCACGACGTCGAGCAGGACGACATCCGGCTTGTGCAGCCGCGCCTTGCGCACCGCCTCCTCGGCGCTGCCCGCCTCGTCCTCAACGGTGACGTCCTCCTCTGATTCCAGCAACAGGCGCAAGCCCGAGCGGACGAGCGCATGGTCGTCGACAATCAACACGCGAATCACGGCAGCGGTACCTCCGCAACGAAGGTCGTTCCCGCGCCCGGCCTCGACTCGATCGCCAGCCGGCCGCCCAGTAGCGCGACGCGTTCCCGTATCCCGAGCAGCCCGAGGCCGCCGTCGCGCGCACGGCCCGGCTCGAATCCCACTCCGTCGTCCTCCACGACCACTGACACCGAATCTTCCTTGCGGGCCAGGACGACGCTCACGCTTCCCGCCCGCGCGTGCTTGACGATGTTCGTCAGCGACTCCTGCACGATCCGGTAGAGCGCCGTCTCGATCTCGGTTGGAAGGCGGCCCGCCGCCAGCGACGTCTGGAAGTCCACCGAGATGCCGGTCTGCTCGGCAAAGCTCCCCGTCAGACGCTCGAGAGCGGGAACGAGGCCGAAGTCGTCCAGCGCCGTGGGGCGCAGCTCGACGGCGAGTCGGCGCACGTCCTGCAACGTCGAGCGGACGAGATCTCGCACCTCGGCGATCGCCTCGTGCAGCTCCTTTTCCCCTTGCGCCTCCTCGACGGCGCGCAGCCCGAGGAGAATCGAGGTCAGCGCCTGGCCGGTCTCGTCGTGCAGCTCGCGGGCGAGCCGGCGGCGCTCCGCCTCTTGCGCGGACACGACGCGCTGGAGCGCGTCCCGCGCAACGCGGTGCGAGAGGTCGACGGCGACGCTCGCGCGGTGGGCGAAAATCTCTGCGAGCCGCAGGTCGTCCGGAGTGAATCGCGGGTCCGGTCCGAGCTTGTCCTGCGCCGTGACCACACCGATGGAGTGGTCCCGGAACACAAGCGGCACGTACAACGCAGCGCGCATGTTGCGGCGCCGTGCCGACTCCTGGTCGATCTCGGGATCGTCGATCGTCGAATCGACCCGCTCGCTCCGCTTGCGCTCGAGCACGCGCATCGTCTTCGAACGCGGAGGGATCGCCGAGCCGATGTGCGACTCGGCATCCTTTCCCGCCGCCGCCTCGATCCGTGCGCCGTCGCCGTGCGGGAGCGCGATCGTCACCAGGCTCGCCTGAATCAACTCCTGGAGGCGCTCGGCGACGAGCTGCAGCAGCCGGCTCAGCTCGAACTCGGAGACAAGCGCGCTCGCGACCTCGTTCAGCGACTCGAGCTGCGCCGACCAGCGCGTGGCCGATTCGTACAAGCGCGCGTTCTCGATCGCGACCGCGGCCTGCCACGCGAGCAGCACGACCGCGTCTTCGTCCGCGTCCGTGAAGTCCGCCCCACCCTCCTTCTCGGTGAGGTAGAGATTCCCGTAGGCGCTGCCTCGGAGCATCACCGGCACGCCGAGGAACGTCCGCATCGGCGGATGCCCCGGCGGAAAGCCGACCGAACGCGGGTCGTCGGCGATGTCGCGCAGGCGCAGCGGCACGGCGTCCCGGATGAGCACGCCGAGAATCCCGCGGCCTGTCGGGAGATCGCCGATCTGCGCATGTGTCCCGGCGTCGACGCCCGTCGTGATGAAGCGCTCGACCCGTGAGCGAGTCGCATCCAGCACGCCGAGCGCCGCGTAGCGGGCGCCGGTGAGCGATGCCGCGGTCTCGACCAGCGTCTGGAGAACCGCGTCGAGCGACAGCTCGGAGCTGAGGGCGATGACCGCCGCGACGAGGGCGCGAGTCCGATCCTGCAACGTCTCCACCACTACTGGAGATTATCCGCGCCATCCCGTACGGACGGGTGCGGCGAATCGCCGATGCCGCCTGCGAAGCTCCGGCCTAACCTGGAAGCATGAGCCGGAGACGCCTGTTCGCTCTGGTGGCCGGGGTCGCTCTCGTCCTGGCCGGAAGCCTCATCGCCGCGCTCGTGCTGACCACAGGTGGCTCGAAGAGCCCGCCTGTCCAGGGTCCGGCCGGCGCTGCAGAGGTTGCGGCGATGCTGCGCGGGATCCCGCAGCATGGGTCGGCCCTCGGCTCGCCGCATGCGCCCGTGACCCTCGTCGAGTTCGCCGACCCGCAGTGCCCGTACTGCGGCGACTGGGAGCGCGTCGCGCTGCCGACGATCGTCGAGAAGTATGTGCGCGCGGGGAAGGTGCGGATCGTCTACAACGGCATGACCTTCGTGGGGCCGGACTCGGTGACCGCGTTACGCACTGCCCTGGCCGCAGGGCAGCAGAACCGGTTCTGGAACGTCATCGCGCTCCTCTACGCGAACCAGGGAACCGAGAACACGGGGTGGGTGACCGACTCGCTGCTGCGGGGGATCGGTGACGCCGTTCCCGGCCTTGATACGAAGCGGATGTTCTCCTCGCTGCAATCGGCAGCCGTGACCCGGCAGCTCGCCGCCGCGGCCGCGCTCGCGCAGGAGGCGGGCGTCAACCAGACGCCGACTTTCGCCGTGGGGCTCACCAACAAGGCGCTCAAGATCGTCCCGATCGCCTCGCTCGCGCCGTCCGCGCTCGAGCCTGCGCTCGACGCTGCGCTTCGCGAATGACCGACCGGCGCCTGCGCCTGGCCATCGTCGTGTTGTCGACGGTCGGCGCGGGAATCGCCGCCTACCTCACCTACGCGCATCTCACCAATGCGCAGCTCGCGTGCGTGACCGGCGGCTGCGAGACGGTGCAGCACTCGAAGTACTCCGAGCTCGCGGGCATCCCGGTCGCGGCGCTCGGCCTCGCAGGCTACGTCGCGATGGCGGCGACCGCCGGCTTCCGCACCGACCTGATGCGCGCCGCAGGAGCCGTGTTCGCGCTCGCGGGCTTCGCGTTCGCGGCATACCTGATCTACGTGCAGGTCGCGCTGATCGAGGCGATCTGCCAGTGGTGCCTGATGAGCGACGCAGTGCTCGCCCTGCTCGTCCCGGCCACGCTGCTGCGCCTTCGCTCCCCGGCCTGACCCGCGAAGCCGTGGCTCGGCTTCCGGAACGCGTGCCGCCGGGACTCCCTACGGAGCCAGCCGCTCGCGCAGGTCGGCGGGCCGCAACGTGCGGCTGCCGAGCTCGGCGCCGGGCGGCACCAGCTCCTCCACCACGCGCAGGACGACCGCTGCGTCGTCGCTGAGCGGGCTGAGGATCTTGTTCCCCTTTAGCAGCGCCTTTCCGCGCGGCGCCGGGTGCACCGCGAGGTCGCGTTCCGCGTAGCCCTTCTCGCGCAGAAGCGCGTTCGCGGTGGCGATCAGGTCTTCGTTCATCGGAACAGATCGCGTTCCGGTGGGACCGGAATGTCGGTCGCGCACCCTTCGCCGCGGAGGTCGAGCCCGCGCACGATCGTCACCGGGACCCGGTTCAGCTTGCCCGAGACGAGCTGGGCGGCACCGGCGATCTCGTCCGCGACGGCGATCACGGTCGCGTGCAGCTCGTAGCCGACCGGATCCCGTGCGCCCTGCAGGTCCTGCAGCACCTGAACGCCTGCGGCGCCGATGGCGACGTCGGTCGTGCCCTGGCGCCAGGGGCGGCCGAAGGAGTCGGTCACGATCACGCCCAGCTCGCGGCCCGTGCGCTCCTCGAGCTCCTCGCGCAGCCTGACGGCGGAGGCGTCGGGATCGAGTGGCAGGAGCACGAGCATTCCGGGCGCCGGCGCGTTCGACGCGTCGACGCCCGCGGAAGCGCAGATGAAGCCTTGCGGCGTCTCGCAGATCACCAGCGGCCCCCGGACGCGCACGACGCGCTTCGCCTCACCGAGGATCGCCTCGATTCGGCGCGGATCGGCCTCCTCGCCCGCGATCTCGCGTGCGCGTGGGGACGGCTCGAAGTCGTCCAGGTACACCACGCGGCCCTCGACCTTGGACACTGCCTTCTGCGCGACGACGACGACGTCGGCGTCCTCGAGGTCGACGCGCTCGACGATCAGCGCGGCGAGGTCGTCCCCTGCGCCGAGCTCCGGGATGCCGGTGACGGGAAAGACCGAGTAGCCGCTCACGGCAGCCCGAGAACGCGGACCCCGGCGTGACCCTTGTAGCGGCGGTTGAGGTTGACGAGCACGGCCGTCATCCCCTCGAGAGCGCGCGCGCTCGCAAGCGGGCCGGCGTCGAGCGCACGTCCGGTCACCACATGCCCGGCAAGCTCCAGCGCGAGCCGCTTCGCCTCCGCATCGTCGCCGCAGACGAGTGCGTCGCCGTCGGCCTTGCCGCCGGCGAGCGTCGCTGCGGCGAGCGAGTGAAGACCTGCGGCGACCGGCGCGCGCAGCAGCTCCTGCATCCGCTCTGCGATCGAACGCCCATTCTCGGTCGGGAACACGCCCTCTTTCGTAAAGCGCAGCTCACTCGCGACGCTCAGAACGGGCGTGCCGCCGATCGCCTCGGTCAGCGACTCGGCGGTCGACAGCGCCGCGTCGGCCTTCACGGCAAGCACGACGAGGTCGACGTCCCGGACTGCGATCTCGTTCACGGCGCCGGCCGTTGCGCCCACTTCGGCCGCCTTCGCCCGCGCGCGCTCGGCGTCCCGCGAGCCGATGACCACGTCGATCCCGGCCGCGACGAGCTGCCGCGCGAGCCCGAGGCCGAAGTCGCCGGTGCCGCCGACGACCGCGGCCTTCACGCGGGAACCGCCCCGAGCGCGGCCTCCGCCAGACGCCGGCGCGCGTCGGCGTCGACCATCAGCGTGCGCGTCACGATCGGCCGCACGTCGCGCAGCCCGTCGAGATCGTGCGCGTCCGCATCGTCGACGACAAGCGCGTCGATCAGCCCTTCGTACCGCTGCGCGACGTGCCGCGGGCTCGTGCCGCCGGCGAGGCGTACGAGCATGCGGTCGGCCGGCCCCTTCACGGCCCGGCCGCCGATGAGGGGACTGACGGCGACGCACGGCACGCGGCGCGCCGCAAGCGCAGCACGCACGTCCTGCAGCGCCAGGATCGGGCCGATCGAGACGTACGGGTTGCTGGGCGCCAGCAGCAGCACATCTGCGGTGGCGATCGCCTCCAGCACGCCCGGCGCCGCGGCCGCCGTCTGCTCGCCCTCGAAGCGGACAGCGTCGACCTCGTCGCGATGGCCGCGCGCGACGAACCACTCCTGAAATGGGAACTCGCCGGCCGGCGTCCGGATCCAGGTACGCAGCGGGTCATCCGTCGCCGGCAGCAACCGCGTCTCGATGCCGAGCGCCCCGACGAGCCGCGCGGTCACGGCCGAGAGCGGCACGCCGGCGCGCAGGGCCTGCGTGCGGACGAGATGGAGGCCGAGGTCGCGGTCGCCGAGGCTGAACCACGACTCGCCGCCGAGGGACGCGACGGTCTCGAGCGCCTGCCAGGTCTCACCGGCGCGACCCCAGCCGCGTCCCTCGTCGTTGAGGCCGGCGAGCGCATAGAGGACCGAGTCGAGATCCGGGGAAACGTGCACCCCGAGCACCTCGACGTCGTCGCCGACGTTGCCGACGACGGTGACGCCGGCTGGATCGGCGGCCTCGGCGAGGCCGCAAACGAAGCGGGCCCCGCCGACGCCGCCCGAGAGGACGACGATTCTCACCTCAGCGCCTCGACCGGCAGCTCGACCAGGCACGCCCGGGTTCGCGGGCCGCAGCGGAGCCGCAACCGCTCGAGGTCCTCGAGCGTGTCGACGTCGTCGGCGAGGTTCGGAATGTCGGCCGAGACGGCTTCGAGGCCGAGCTCGGCCGCGCGCGCGCGGAAGCGTGCCGCGCTGTCGGCGCCGTAGAGCGGCGCGAAGGCGCTGGGCGCGGGCAGGCTGAGCGCGTTCGTCGTCCCGTCCCCGGCCTCGACGAGCACCAGCCCCGCCTGCGGTGTCGCGGCGATCAGAGCCCGCAGATCTGCCGGCTCGACACAGGGAACGTCCGCGTTCACCACCAGCACCGGACCGGTGTCGAGCCCCGCCAGCGCGGCCTGGACGGCCGCACTCTGGCCGCCGCCCGGGTCGACCATGGCTCCGGCGCCGGTGGCGCGCGCAAGCGACGCGCCCTCGGCGTCGCGCGTGACGACCAGCGTCGTTCCGACGGCGACGCAGGACGCGAGGACGTCTCCGAGCATCGCGAGCGACACCTCGCGACGCATACCGCGCGATGCATGGAGCCGCGTCTTGCCCTCGACGCCGGCGAAGGGAACGACGACCCTCGGCATGCGCAGAGACTAGCCGCGTGGAGAGAGCCCAGCCGCGATACTCGGCGTGTGAAGGTGCTGGCAACCCGACGGCTGCCCGGACCGGCGTGGGACGACCTCGCCGACGTCGAGGTCGGGCCGGTGCACGAGCCGCGGCCCGACGTCGAGGTGCTGATCGTCGCGAACGAGACGGTCGACGCCGACGTCCTCGAGCTGCTGCCGTCGCTGCGCCTGGTGGCGAACTTCGGCGTCGGCTACGACCGGGTGGACATCGCGGCCTGCCGCGCCCGTGGCGTCGCCGTGACGAACACACCGGGCGTGCTCGACGCCGCGACAGCCGACCTGGCGATCGCGCTGCTCCTCGCCGCGCGCCGCCGTCTCGTGGAAGGCGACATGCTCGTCCGCGCCGGCCGCTGGGAGACCGCCTGGTCGGCCGGCCCGTTCCTCGGGCGGGACGTGACCGGGATCACGCTCGGCATCGTCGGCCTCGGACGGATCGGCGCGGCCGTCGCCCAACGTGCGCGCGGCTTCGAGATGCGGATCCTCTACCACCAGCGCACGCGCGACGACTCGCCGAATGCCGAGTACCGAGAACTCGACGATCTCCTGCGCGAGTCGGACGCCGTCTCCCTCCACACGCCCCTCACGCCCGAGACGGCCGGCCTGCTCTCGCGCGACCGGCTCGCGCTCCTGCGTGACGGCGCGACGCTCGTGAACACGTCGCGCGGCGCCATCATCGACGAGGACGCGCTTGTCGACGAGCTGGCCTCCGGGCGGATCAGCGCCGGACTCGACGTCTACGTACACGAGCCGCACGTGCCAGAGCGGCTTTGCGAGCTGCCCAACGTCGTGCTGACGCCGCATGTCGCGAGCGCAACCGTCGAGACGCGCGCCGCGATGGCGCGCATCGTCGTCGACAACGTGCTCGCCGCGGAGCGCGGCGAGCCGCTGCGGACTCCGGTCTAGGAGGGCCTGGCTAGTATCCCACCGTGCCGGGCCGGCCGGCCGCGATCCACTCGCGCACCTCGAACCAGTGGCTCTGGCGCAGAGCGGCCGCGACGCGCTCGTCCGTGTGCGCGTCGTAGAAGACGTTGTGGTCGAGGTCGCAGCAGATGGCCACGTCCGACAGCGGAACGCCGGGGAGATGCATGAGCGCATCCGCCGGCAGCTGCGCCTCGGCGACCGTGTAGTGCTTGAACTGGAGCTCGGGAGCGAGTTCCATCAGGTCGGGCCAATCTGGGCAGCTGCGTGAGCTCAAGCTCTCTCCAATTCTGCGGCGGCGGCGATCTCCTCCCGCAACCAGTGCCCCTCGAGGCGTACGAGGCCTCGTGCGTCGTCGGCCGGGTAGACGACGAAGACGAGGGCATCGTCGAGCGAGTGGTACTGGGTGTCCCCCCGTTCGTCGGTGAGATCCACGCGCAGGTGCAGCCTGCCGTCCGAGAACGGAGGCCGTTCCGTCTGGAACCGCAGCGGCAGCGAGCGCGACTGCTCGGTCCAGCCGAGATCCGCGGTCGAGACCGCGCCCGTGGCGACGAGAATCGACGCGTCGTCGCGCAGCTCCCAGACGAGCCGCGGCGCGGCGAGAGCGCGCCCGGCGACGACGTCGGCTGCGATCGCGAACGGCTCCCCGGCGAGCAGCTGCGTCCGCTCGTCTCCGTCAAAACTGAGCAGCCGGACGCGCTCGACGCGCGCGACCTCGCCGCCCCACTCCTTCAGTCCGGCCGCGCGCTCCTCCGGGTCGCGCTCGCCGGCAAGGAGGCGGCGGTAGGCCATGATCGCGTCATGCGTCGGTCCGTCGAAGGCGACGACACCCTTCTGCAGCAGCACCGCGCGGTCGCAGAGCCGCTCGACCGCCGCCGCGTCGTGCGAGACGAAGACGATGGTGCCGCCGCGCTGCTTGAACTCGAAGATCCTGCCGAAGCACTTCCGCTGAAAGGCCTCGTCGCCCACGGCGAACACCTCGTCGAGCAGGAGCACGTCCGCCTCGATGTGCGATGCGATCGCGAACCCGAGCCGCATGTACATCCCGGACGAGTAGGTGCGAACCGGGAGGTCGATGAACTCCTCGAGACCGGCGAAGGCGACGATCTCGTCCAGCTTCTCGCGGATCGCGGCCCGTCGCAGGCCGTGGATCGAGCCGTTGAGGTACACGTTCTCGCGCCCGGTGAGGTCGAGATGGAATCCGGCGCCGAGCTCGAGCAGCGAACCGACGCGGCCGCCGACTGCGACGCGTCCGGCGGTCGGCTTGATGATCCCTGACAGCAGGCGCAGCAGCGTCGTCTTGCCGGACCCGTTCCGACCCACGAGTCCGACCGCGCTGCCGCGCTCGACGTCGAACGAGACATCGTGCAGCGCCCACACGTCGGTGCCACGGACACGCCCGCGCGCGATCACGAGGTCTTTCAGTGCGCGGCTCTCGCGTGGATAGACGCGGAAGCGGCGCGCTGCGTGCTCGACGAGGATTTCTCCGGGCTTCACGCCTCTGAAGGTACCCCCAGCGCGCGCCGGACGATGCCGGCGAGCGTGCGCACGAACGCAGGGTCGGCGTTCGGCATCTCGATTCGCTCCAGCTGCATCCCGAGCTCGGCGGCCTTCTCCCGCGCCTCCACGTCGATGTCCCAGCGGATCTCGAGGTGGTCGGAGACGAAGCCGATCGGGCAGACGAGGACTGTGTCGACCCCTGCTGCATGGAGCGTCTCGAGATGGTCGAGGATGTCCGGGCCGAGCCAGGGCTCACCCGTCGGCGACTCGCTCTGGAACGAGAAGCTCCAACGGTCGCCGAGCCCTGCGGACCCGGCGACGAGGCGTGCCGTCTCGAGCAGCTGATCCTTGTAGGGGTCGCCGCTGTCCAGGATGCGGGCCGGCAGCGAATGCGCCGTGAAGACGACATGGGCCTCGATGCCGCGAACGCGTCCTGCCAGGAGGTCGACGAATCCGGGCTCGTCGTGCCAGCTCTCGACGAAGATGAGCTCGGCGCGGCCGCCGAGAGCGTGTTCGAGCTGGTCGCGGTAGCCCTGGATCGAGAGCGCAGAGTAGTGGGGAGCGAGCACGAGGCCTGCGACGGTTTCCGCACCCGCCGCGAGCGCCGCCTCCGCCGCGTCGGCGATGCGCGGCGTCCAGTGCTTCATGCCGGTGAACACGGGCAGCGAGAGCTCGGCCTCGAGCGCGGCGCGCGTCTGCTCGGTGATCGCGTTCAGCGGCGAGGATTCCTCGATCCCGAGCCGCCGGTAGCGCTCGACGAGGTCCGCGAGGTGCTCCGGCGCGACCGGCCGCCCACCCCGGATGTCGGCGTAGTACGCGGGCACGTCTGCGAGGCGCTCGGGCGACCCGTAGGCCATCAGGACGATCGCGTCGCTCATTGGGCGCAGAGGCGCGTGCGTCTCGACACCATTCGCAGCTCGTGCGCGGCTAGGCTCGAACGCAGGGGAGGGTGGTGGGGTTTCCCAGGTTTCACGCGTGTACCTCTACTGCGGTCCGCGAGTGGACGAGCTCGACGAGGCGGCCGAGCAGGTCCGGATCGGTCTGGGGGAGGACGCCGTGACCGAGGTTGAAGATGTGCCCCGGCCTGCCGCCGGCACGGGCGAGGACGTCGAGAGCGCCCACCTGGACCCGCTCCCAGGGGCCGAGCAGCACCGCCGGATCGAGGTTCCCCTGCACGCCGTGCTCCGGGCCGGCCGCGGCCCAACCGGCGTCGAGCGGCAAACGCCAGTCGAGGCCGATCACGTCGCCGCCCGCGCGCGCGAGCAGCCCCAGGAGGGCCTCGGTCGCACCCGTGCCGAAGTGGATCGTGGGCACGTCGACGGCGGCGAGGATCCGTGTCGAATAGGGCTGGACGTACTCGGTGTAGTCGGCCGGCGAGAGCGCGCCGACCCACGAGTCGAACACCTGGATCGCATCCGCGCCCGCACGCGCCTTGGCCGCGACGTAGCGCGCGAACTGCTCGGCCAGCCGCTCCATCAGCGCATGCCACACGGCAGGCTCGCGGTACATGAGCGCCTTCGTGCGCACGAAGTCGCGGCTCGGCTTGCCCTCGACGAGATAGCCGGCCACGGTGAACGGGCCGCCGCAGAAACCGATCACGGCGCGGTCCGGAGCGAGCTCTTCGCGCACGATCCGCACCGCCTCGAGGATCGGTGCCGCCCACTCCTCCGGGTCCCTAACCTGCAGCCGCTCGACGTCGGCCGCCGACTCGAGGCGCCGCTCCACCACCGGGCCGACTCCCTCGACGAGCTCGAGCTTTACGCCCATGCCGAGCACCGGCGACATGATGTCCGCGAACATCACCGCTGCATCGGTGTCGTGGCGGCGCACCGGTTGCAGCGTCACCTCCGCGCACAGCTCCGGCGTGCCGGCGATCTCGAAGAAGGTGTGGCGCTCGCGGAGCGCCCGGTACTCCGGCAAAGAACGCCCGGCCTGGCGCATGAACCACACGGGCGTGCGCTCGACCGGCTCACGGCGTGCGGTGCGTACGAGGAGGGGCTCCGTCACGCGCCTACACTAGCCCGGCCATGAGCGCTTCCGGTCCCCTCGTCGCGCGCTGGCGCACCTTCGAGCGCGTCCCCGTCGAGGCCGGGGCGCTCCAGCTCGCGACGGTCGAGGTCGAGAACGCGGGCACCGCGACCTGGCGCACGCGCGGCGAGCGCGACGGGCTCTTCCTCGCCTACCACTGGCTCGACGAGCGGGGCAATCCGATCCTCTGGGACGGAACGCGCACGCCGCTCGAGCGAGCGGTCGCACCGGGCGAGACGCTGCGCCAGCACGTCTCCCTCCGCGGCCCGATCCCGCCGGGTCGGTACCGGCTGGCGCTGGATCTCGTCGAGGAGCATCGCTTCTGGCTCGCGGAGCTGGGCAACGCGCCGCTCGAGGAAGACGTCGACGTTCTGCCACGCGACCCGGCCGGGGCGCGCGCGTTCCTCCCCGCGGGCGCCGAGCCTGCCCCTGACTGGCACGAGCGCGTGCGCGCGCTCCACGCCGAGGGCTACGCCGCAGTCGGCGGCGCGATCGAGCCGGAGCGCGAGTTGCTCCGCAGGCCTGTTGCGGAGCTCGCACCGTACGCGGCCGGCGGCGGCCGCTATCCGCGCTTTCCGCATCCGCTCGTCTGCCCGTCGCTGCTGCCGCCGCTCGAGCCGAACGCCGAGGTCGCCGGTTTGCCCGCCTACCGAGCGGACGGCACCGAGCCGTGGATGTTCGACGGCCGCATCGTGATCACACTTCGATCGCGATCTGGTCGTCGACGCGGCTGAAGACGAAAGCGCCGAGCCCGAGCGCGAGCACCGAGGCGACGACGAGGTACAGCGCGTCGCCCCAGTACGGCAGCCGCCCGAGGAACAGCGGAGCGCGCAGCGCCTCGACGGCCGGCGACAGCGGGTTCGCCCAGTGGAGCGCCTGGATCACATGGTGATGGTGTGCCAGCGTCGACAGCGGATAGATGATCGGCGTCAGGAAGAACCACGGCACGAGCAGTGCGGCGACGATGAACTCGATATCGCGGAAGAGCACGTTCAACGACGCGGCGCCGAGCGCGAGGCCGGAGACCATGCTGACGACGAGCGCCGCGAGCGGAATCGCGAGCCATTCCGTCGCCCGCGCGCGCGGAAGTGCGATGAAATTCACAACGAGCAGCAGCACAAGCATCGCCGCAAAGCTGACGACGTGCGCGCCGACGACCGAGAGCGGCACGAGCTGGCGCGGGAAGCGCGTCTTGCGGATCAGGTTCGCATTGTCGAGCATCGAGCGTGTCGAGGACTGCAGCGCGGCCGCGACGAACGTCCACGGCGCGAGCCCGGCGAGCAGGAACAGCGGGTAGTGACCGCCGCTTGCAAACGGCGACTTCCAGACGACGCCGAAAACAAGCAGGTAGACGCCCATCAGCATCAGCGGGTTCACCACCGTCCAGAGCACGCCGAGCGCGGAGCCGCGGTATTTCGCCTGCAGGTCGCGGCGGAAGAGGTTGCCGAAGAGCTCGCGGTAGCGAACGACGTCGGCGTAGACGCTGATCGCGCTCATGCCGTCCCTCGCTTGCGCGCATATATCGACACGCCCGCGTAATGGCCGGCGGACAGGCGCAGGAGCGTGGCGAGCGTCATCCCCACCTTCGGGATGCGGGAGATGAGGCGGCCGAACGGCACCCGCGGCCAGCCCGCCGCACACTCCATCCGGTTTACGACGAGGCCCGAGCGGGTGAAGGCAGCCGCGTACGCCCACACCGTGTGCACGTGCTCGTTGATCCCGAGCGCCTTCTCGCCCGCCTGATCCGGGTTCTCCGGGCTCCGCCCCACGCCGCGGGTGCCCTCGTTGAGCCCAGCCACGATGCCTCCCCGACGCGTCACGCGCGCCATTTCGCGCACCATTCGCCGGAGGTCGAGCGCGTGATGGAGCGTCGCCACGCAGTACGTGACGTCGAAGACGTCGTTTCCGAAGGGAAGATGCTCCGCGTCTGCCTGGATTCGCGCGAACTCGCCGTAGAACGAGCCGCGGCCGAGGCCCACGTTCGGGTCGACGAGGATGTCCGTGGCCACGTACTCGCAGTCGCGGTCGAGCCAGAAGCGCGAGGACCAGGCCTTCGCGGCGCCGATCTCGAGCACTCGCAGCCCGCGCGCGTCGCCGATGTAGCGGTCCAGCAGCAGCTGGAACGAGTAGCTGCTGGCGCTCCACCCCGAGTCGTCCCAGCCGAGCTCGCGGTTGACGAACGGGAGGACGGCGTCGACCGCGTCGTCCGGCTCGTACCACCCCTCGGCGCGCGCCTTCTCGGGCCAGCCCTCGGCTTCCCGAAGCTTCTCCGGCGCGCCGGGCAGCTCCTCGTGCAGCATGAGCGGGATGCCGTCCTGGGTACGCGCGAAGGTGCGCCGGCAGCCCGGGCAGGCGAGCCCATCGCCCTCCTCCCCGAGGGGCGAGCGGCAGAACGGGCAGCGGAGCAGCTCGAGCAGCGGGGTCTCCACGTCGCCGGTCAACCTACCGCGCGAGGCGCCCGAGCGGGGTGGGTCCAAACACGCCCCTTACAGCCGTTCGTTACGCTGACGGCCGTGCTACGAGCCGCCCGAATCGCGCGGCAGAGGCGCGCTGCGCCCTGACAGCCCTGGCCGCGTTTGCCGCTCTGCCGGCGAGCCTGGTCACGATCTGGGCACTCCGCCGCACCCCCGCCGCCCGCCTCGTGGTCGCGGCGCCGCGCGCCGACCGCTGGCACACGCGCTCGACGCCGCTACTCGGCGGCAGCGGGATCATGGTGGGGCTGCTCACCGCGGTCGGCGTCGCCCTCGCCGGAGGGCTGATCCCCGTCAGCCGTGAGCTCGGCGGCATCCTCGGCGGCTGCGCCGTCCTCTTCGTCGCCGGCCTGCTCGACGACGTCTTCCACCTCCCGCCGCTCGCAAAGCTCGCCGCTCAGGCGGGCGCCGCCACCCTCGTGCTCGTCTCGGGCGTGCGAGTGGAGATCATCTCGAACAACGTCGCCGCGACGGCGCTCGGCGTCGTCTGGCTGATCGGGATGACCAACGCGTTCAACCTGCTCGACAACATGGACGGGCTCGCCGCCACGCTCGCCGCGATCGCCTGCACGTTCTTCGCCATCGACGCATTCACCGTCCACCCGAGCCATCTCGTCGCGGTGGTCTCCCTCGGCATCTGCTTCGCCTGCCTGGGCTTTCTGCCCTACAACCTGCGCCTGCGCCACCCGGCAGCGGTGTTCATGGGCGACAGCGGCAGCCAGGTGCTCGGCTTCGGCCTCGCGTCACTCGGGCTCGCTGCAAGCTGGACGGTGGCGGGCTCCACGGTCGCCACGCTCTTGCTGCCGATCCTCGTGCTCGCCGTGCCGATCCTCGACACGACCCTGGTCACAGTCGTGCGCCTGCTCGAAGGCCGTCCTGTCACGCGCGGAGGCCGCGACCACACGTCGCACCGCCTCGTCTACCAGGGTCTCTCCGACAAGCGCGCCGTCGTGCTGCTCTGCGTCGTCTCGGCCGCCCTCGGACTGACGAGCCTCGCGTACAAGGTGCTGAACGACACACGGATAACGCTTGCCGGCGTGCTGATCACCTTCGCCTTCTTGCTCCAGTTCGGCAGCTATCTCGCCGACGTCAACCACGAGGCGGCGGTCGACGGAGCGCCCTCGTTCGTTCGCTCGCTGCTGGTGCACCGCCGACGACTCGTCGAGGTGCTCGTCGACTTCGCGCTGATCACCGCCTCCTTCACTGTCGCCTATCTCATTCGCCTCGAGGGAACCGGCCTGCCCTGGCAGCGGCACGTGTTCGATCTTTCGCTCCCGGCGATCCTCGTCGCGCGCTACGTCACGTTCATCGCTTTCGGGCTCTACCGCGGCGTGTGGCGCTATGCGGGCGCGCGCGACGCGGTGAGCGTGCTCGCTGCCGTCGTGCTATCGGAAGGGGCGGCGTTCCTGTTCACCTGGGCGACGGTGCCCTGGAACGGCTTCCCGCGCGGCACGTACCTCATCGACGCGGTCCTCTGCTCGTTCCTGATCGGCGCCTCGCGCTTCTCGGAGCGGGCAGTGGCGCACGCCATCTCGGCGCTCGTGGGGCGAGGCATGCAGCGGCGCGTCCTGATCGTCGGCGCCGGCCGCAGCGGCCGCAGCCTGCTGCGCGAGCTGCGCGAGACGCCGGGCGAGCGAGTCGTCGGCTTCGTCGACGACAATCGCGGCCTGAGACGACGCCGCATCCAGG
Source organism: Gaiellaceae bacterium (assembly GCA_050013935.1). Taxonomy (GTDB): domain Bacteria; phylum Actinomycetota; class Thermoleophilia; order Gaiellales; family Gaiellaceae; genus Palsa-739. Next base: position 15,355 of record JBEKEH010000001.1, read on the forward strand.
GAGTCGGCGTCGTCGCCAGTCTCGACGAGATCGGTTGGGCACTCGGCCGGCTCGCCCCGGATGCGGTCCTCGTGACGATCCCTGACGCCCCACGCGAGCGCCTCGATGCCATCGCCGAGGCATGCCGCCGCGCCGCGGTACCGTGCAGCTTCGTGCGCCGCCAGATCGACCTCGATCCGGCGGCCGTCCTCGGCGCAGCGGCGGAGTGAGAGCGGCCGCACCTTCCGCCGGCCTCCGGGTGGAGGCGCTCCGCACTCCGGCCCTCGCCGATCGCGTACTTGCAGCGATTCCGCTGCTCGGGGTCTACATCGTGCTGTGCGGCGTCTACATCGTCGAAGCGTGGAAGCGCGTCACTCCCTGGCTGTTCACCGACGAGCTCGAGCTCACGCAGCTATCCCGGTCGATCGCGAAGACCGGCCATGCCGCCCGGCGGGGAGAGCCCCACTCGTTCGACTCGCTCTACACGTACATGACCGCTCCACTGTGGCTCCTCCACAACGTCGCGGCGGCATACGCGTCGATCAAGTACCTCGACGTGTTCGTGATGACATCGGTCGCCTTCCCGACCTATCTCCTCGCACGCATGATCGTCGGCCGCCCGGCCGCCCTCTTCGCCGCCACAGCGGCAGCGGCGATTCCCTCGCTCGCGTACTCGTCGTACATCGTCGAAGAGCCGCTCGCCTATCCCCTCGCGGCCCTTTGCTTCTATCTCATAACCAAGGCATTCGTCTATCACCGCCTGCGGACGCGACGGTCGTACGCGTGGCTAGCCGCCGCCGCCGTCGCATCGATCGTCGCGCCGACCGTCCGCGGCGAGCTCGTCGTGATCCCTATCACGTTCGCGCTCGCGGCCTTCTTCGCAATCTGGTCGAGCGCGTGGGCTCGGCGCCGCCGCGAGAGCTGGTCCGTGGGCGACTGGATCGGCGCGATCACGCTCGGCTTCGGCGCGATCTTCGTCATCAGCGGGATTGCGAGTCACCACTCGCAAGAGTGGTTCGGAATCACGACGTACTGGAAGCACCGGATCATCGTGATGGGCAACTGGGCTGCGGGCTCCCTCGCCATCGGCGTGGGGATCATCCCGCTTGCCGCGGGCCTTGCTGCGCTCTTCCGGGCGCCCGGCGAGACGCCGTCCCGCGAGCTTCGCATGTTCCGCTGCGTCGCGCTCGGAAGCGTCGTCTCCTTCGGGATGTACACGGGGATGAAGGCCGCGTACCTGTCGACCGTGTTCGCAACGCGAGTGGAGGAGCGCAACCTCATCTACGTCGCGCCGCTTCTCTTCATCGGAACGGCCCTCGTGCTCGAGCGGCGGCGTGTCAACCTCCCTGCCTTCCTCGTCGCCGGCACCTACGCGCTGTACCTGGTCGGGTACGCCGTCTACCACCCGACCCAGACGCCGTACGAGATGGGCGTCCGCCTGTATTCGGACGCGCTCGGCCTCGCGATCGCCCAGCAGGCGAACCTCGTCCTGTACTGGACGCCGCAGGACGTACGGTGGGCGCTGGTCGTCGTGTTCGCTGTCGGCATGCTCATCGTCCTCGCGCCCCGCCTCGTCCGGGGCCGCGAGCGAATGGTCGGCGTGCTCACGGCCGCGCTCGCGGTCGCTGTCGTCGCGTGGAATCTGACCGGCGAGATCTCCGCGGCCGCGAGCACCAACCACATCGGCGACCAGTTCGCAGCGTCGCTCCGGCGCCCGTTCTCGTGGGTAGATGGCGTCGCGGACGGAAAACCCACGCTGTACTTCGACCAGGGCGTCAGCGACCAGACGTCGGAGTGGATGCTCGAGTTCTGGAACCGGTCCATCGTCTACGCCACGAGCCTCGACGGCACGATCGGCGGGCCCGGACCGGCGGGCGCGCCGAACATCAGAGCGGACGGCACCCTCTACTGGACGGCGAACGCCGACGATCTCGCACGGCAGTACGACTACGCAGTGGAAACGCGCCCGTGCGTCGACTTCTCCGGAACGCCCGTCGGGACGCACAGCTATCTCGCCGCCCGTCGCACCAGGGTCTGGTCACTCGTCGAGCTCACGCGCCCGAACCGGCTCCGCGCCGAGTGCACCGGCATCTCGCCGGACGGCTGGACCGGACCGCTCGACAGCACCTACTACCGCTTTTCGGAGGGTTCCGGCGGTTGGCTTCGGATCGGGATCTCGCGCAGGGACTGGAGCGGACCGACGCCGCCGAGCCCAGTGCACGTCATCATCGGAACACTGGGCATTCGCTACCGGCAGCCGGCGCTCGGGAGGGTGACGCGGCAGATCAACCTGCGCATCGCGAGCGGACAGACCCATGCGCCCATCTGGGTACGCGCCCCGGGCCCGCGCTTCGCCGTTCGCATCATCGTCGACGACAAGTTCGTTCCTTGCCAGGTCGAGCCGGCGCAGTCGAGCGACTGCCGCCAGCTCGGCGCCGAGGTCAGCTACCAGTTCTTCCGCTCGCGCCCGAACGCGAAGCCGCGCACAAGAGCGTGAAGCGGAAGCGGAGCAGGAGCCGTGCAAGCGGCCCGCTCCGCTCAAGCGAGCGCAGGAGGACGACCAGCGGTGTGGGGAGCGCACGGGTTTGCGGCACGAAGAACGGTCTGGCTGCGAGCCGGTCGAAGCCGGCGGCGTCGAGGTCCTCACGAACGTCCTCGAGCCGGTACTGGCGTGGGTTCAGGTCGAACACGACCTTCTTCTCCGTGTAGCCGGCAATGCGCCTGAACAGCGCCCGGCGGTCGGGCGCGTAGTAGATCGCGCGAAAGATCAGCGTCGCCTGCACGGGCTCGGAGGGCTCATACTCATTGAGATCGGCGTTCACGACGTCGCGACCTCGATTTCGCGCCGCGTCCACCATCTGCGGGCTCGCGTCCACGCCGCGATAGCGCTGCTCGGCCAGGAAGTCGCCGAGTCCCCCGTCGCCGCACGCGAGATCGAGCACGGCATCGCTCGGCTCGAGGCGTGGGCCGAGCGTACGCACGAGCTCCGCGCGGTGCGCGAGATAGGTTTGCGCGTCCGCGTACGCCTCATCGCTCCAGCGCTCAGCGCCGGAGGCGTACTTGTCCCACGTCTTCATCGCAGCGCCAGCAGCCGTTCAGGGTGCTTGCGCAGGAAGCGCAGCATGGCGCGGGCGTGCCAGAGCGTGTGACGCGTGAGGAAGCGCTTGTCGATCACGGCCGCATACTCGTGGCGGACGACGGAGGCGGGGACGTACCAGCGCTCCCAGCCGGCCTTCGCCGCACGGTAGTTGAGGTCGATGTCCTCGCAGTACATCCGGAAGCCCGGGTCCCAGCCGCCGATCTCGTCGAGCATCGCGCGGCGGAGCAGCAGGAACGCACCGAGCATCGTGTCGGCCGGCACCGGCTCGTCCGGACGGTCGTCGAGCAGATAATGGCGGCGCTGCCAGCGCAGCGGCGGGAAGAACAGCCGTAGCGGCGTGCGGCGCACGAGCGTCGCCCCGACGGTCGGAAAGCTTCGGCGTGACGCCTGCCACGTGCCGTCGCCGTACAGCATCTTCGGGCCGGCCGCACCGCAGCGCGGGCGCTCCGCCATGAACGTCCGCAGGATAGCCACCGCGTCGGCCTCCGGAACCGCGTCAGGGTTTGCGATCAGCACCAACTCGTGCGTCGTATGCCCGGCGCCGATATTCGCGTTCGCCGCGAAGGAGAGCGGCCGCTCGTTCTCGAGCACGTGCGTTCCCTCGGGCAGCTGCGGCGGCAGGCTGCCCGGGATGTTCGCGATCACGAGCAGTTCGTCGACCTGCGGCGCGAGCGCCGGAAGCGAGCGCTCTAGCTCGTCGGCGTGCCCGTGCGAGACGACGACGGCCGAGACGTTCACGCGAGCGCCTCGCGGTAGGCCGCAACGGTCGCCCGCGCCGTTTTCTCCCACGAGAAGGTGCGGGCGCGCTCGAGCCCGGCCTGCCGCCACGGCTCGGGGTCGGCGAGTACGCGCGCGAGCGCCGCTGCGAATTCCGCGGGCTCCGCATAGGCGATCGCATCGCCGCCAACCTCACGGACAGCCGGGTCGTGCGTCGTCAGCACGGGCGTCCCGCAGGCCATCGCCTCCACAACCGGGAGGCCGAACCCCTCGTGCCGCGTCGGGAAAAGGAGCGCGGCCGCCTCCTGGTAGAGGCGCACAAGCTCGTCCTTGGGCACATAGCCGCGGAGCTCGGCGCCCCGGCGGCGGAGCTCGGCCGCGAGCGCCGCGTCTCGCTCGGGGCCGACGACGACCAGCCGGCGCCCGACTGCGGCGGCGGCGGCCGCGGCGAGCAGCGGGTTCTTGCGCTGCTCGACCGACCCGGTGAGCAGGAGGTAGTCGCCGCGCGTCCCGCCGGGACGGAAGGCGGGATCGGGTGCGAGCGGCGTCACGACGATCTTCTCGGGCGGCAGCCCGTACAACGCCACGAGGTCGTCCTTCGTGCGCTGCGAGATCGCGAGCACGCGCTGCGCGTGACGGGCCGACCGCGGGACGACGAGCCGGAAGATCGACGTCTCGCGGTAGCCCATCAGCGACGCATCTCGCTCGAACGAGAGATCCTGCACCGTGAGCACGGCGGGGCACGGAAGCACCAGCGGCAGCGAGTGCACGAAATGCGCGAGCGCCGGCCGCAGCCGGCGTAGCAGCAGCGGCACACGGACGGCCATCCGGAACTCCTGCAGCCGAGACGGGAGCTCGACGGCTTCGACACCCTCGGGCACGAGGTCGGAACGGCGCGTGATCGCGGCGAAGCGGAAGCCGTCTCCGACGGCCGGGAGCGCCTTCAGCAGGTTCGCGACGTACGTTTCGTCGCCGGTCCGCCGGCGCCCCAGGACGTCCGCGTCGATCACGACGAGCGGATCGCTCACAGTGCCTCACGGTAAACGTCGAGCGTGCGCCGTGCCGACTCGTCCCACGAGAAGGCGTGCGCCCGCTCGAGCCCCAGCCGGCGCAACTCCTCGCGCCGTGCGATCGCCTCCTCGATTCCTGAAGCGATCCCAGCCGTGTCGAGCGGGTCGACGAGGACCGCCGCGCCACCCGCGACCTCCTCGGTGGCGCCCCCGGCCGACGTGACCACCGGCGTGCCGCAGGCCATCGCCTCGACGACCGGAATGCCGAAGCCCTCGTAGAGCGACGGGTAGGCGACGCAGAGCGCGCCTCGGTACAGCGATGCGAGCTCGTCGTCCGGTATCTCGCCGAGCCAGCGCACGCCGGTGCCGCCCGCCGCCACGCCTCCCCATCCGCGCGCGCCGACGACGTTCAGCTCGAGACCGAGCGCACGGGTCGCCTCGATCGTGCGAGCGAGGTTCTTGCGCGGCTCGAGCGTGCCGACACTGAGGACGTAGTCGCCGCCCGCCCGCGGCCCGTCCGGCGTGAAGACCGGATCGACGGCATTCGGGACGACGCGAATCCGCTCGCGCGGCAAGCGCAACAGCTCTTCGAGCTCGGACGCAGTGAACTCCGACACCGCGACGATCATGCGCGCAGCCCGGAGCACCCGTGGGACGACGAGCCGGCTGTACGTCCGCGTCCACGCGGGGAACGCACCGGGCAGGCGGAAGACCCCAATATCGTGCACCGTGACGACCAGCGGAACCGGGGAGTGGATCGGGCCGCGGTAGGTCGGGCAGTGCAGGACGTCCGCGCGCCGCGCCCGGTGCGGCAGCACATGCGGATACCACGCGAGGTCGAGCCACAGTGTCCCCGCCCGGCCGTGGGAGAAGCCGCTCAGCCGCTCGACGCCGACCTCGCGCTCGAGCCGTGGCAAGAGCGCGTGTAGGTAGCGCGCTGTTCCGGCGTGCGTCTGCGCGAGCGGCGTGACGTCGAGCGCGACGTTCACAGCGCAGCCTGCCAGGCCGCGAGATGCACCCGGCCGTTCTCCCGCCACCTGAACGACCGTGCGTGCTCGAGGCCTCGCGCACCGAGCTCGTCACGCTGCGCGAGCGCCCGCTCGATCGCCTGCCCGATCGCGTCCGGATCCGCAGGGTCCGTGCGGACGGCCGCGTCGCCGCAAGCCTCGTCGAGGGACGGGTGCGACGAGACAACGCACGGCACGCCGCACGCCATCGCCTCGATCACAGGCATCCCGAAACCCTCGAACAGCGACGGATAGACAAAGACGCTCGCCCCTCGATACAGCTGCGGCAGCTCCTCGAACGGCGTGTAGCCGAGCCGCACGAGGCCTGGAACGTCGAGCGCGGGCTGCCGTCCCCAGCCGGCGGCGCCGGCGACCGCGAGCGCGAGCTCGGTCTGCCCGAGCCGCCGGTACGCCTCGATGAGGGTCGAGAGGTTCTTCCTCGGCTCGAGCGTCGCCACCGTGAGCAGGTAGGGGCGCCCCAGGTCGAGCCGCTCCCCGTCTGCACGGAAGCCGGGCTCGACGCCGGGGTGGGCGACGTGGATTCGCTCTGCGGCCACGCCGAGCGTCTCGACGACGTCGTCGCGCGTGAAGCGCGAGTTGACGATCACGACGTCGCACGTTCGCGCGGCGTGCCGGTACTTGGCGCCGTGCATGCGCCGCGTGCGCGGGTGCACCCACTCCGGGAAGCGGACGGGCACGAGGTCGTGGATCATCGTCGAGCGAACCCCCGCCCGCTGCGGCGGGTACATCCAGTCGCTGAAGTGGAGCACGTCGAAGCGGCCCAGCACCCGCTCGGCCGGCGGCCATCCTGCACGGCTCCAGACGGTTCGCAGGGCGTGGGCTGCAGGGACGACCGGGAGCCGGCGCTCGAGCTCGATCCCGGCGAGCGCGGACTCCACCTCGCGCTTCCCACGAGCGCTCACGGGTGCGAAGGCCACGAGCTCGTGCTCGCCCAAGCCTGCCTCGGCCATCCCGAGCAGCGAGCCGCGAACGTAGTTCCCCACACCCGTCCGCTGGTGCGACAGTGGGGCGACGTCGACGACGATCCTCACGTCGGAGGCGAGTAGCGAATCTCGTCGAAGTGCAGTCCGAGCAGCCGCGTATCGCCCGTGTGCAGGAACACCGACGGGCGACGTGCAGGCGTGATCGCGAAGGCGACCGTGCAGATGCCGTGCCGAGGCACGAGCCGGAAGACGTACGTCTTGCCGGCGGTGGTCGACGGAACGCGCAGCGTCCGCGCAGCCGTCGTCCCGGACACCGTCACCGTCTGGGTCACGCCCTTGAAGAGCCGGTCGTCGCTCTCGAGCGTCACGGTGAGCGTGCCGCCTGTGCAGGCCGCCCTGGTCCATACGGGATGCTGGTTGGACCACGGGTGGTAGTTGCCCGGGTAGAGGCCGCGGATCTGCGTCGTCGTGCGCACCGGACCGGCTACCCGATAGAGGACGAGCTGCTTCGACGCGTCCTCTGCGATGCGCTGCCCGACGAGCGAGACGCGCGTGCTTGAGAGGACGTAGCGCTCGCGGATCGGCACGCCCGCGGCGTCGTGCGCGACGCCGGTGCGGCGGTCGACGCTGACGTTCGTCTCGGGCATGTCGCCGCCGAGGTGCACGCCGAGCTCGTACACACGCGCGACGCTGCGGTTCCAGAACTCGTTCTCCCAGACGGCGAGTTTGTCGCCGCCGGAGTAGAGCACGGCCACACGGGCGTCCGGCCCGACGGCGCGGTCGATCCAGCTGCGGTCACGGACGCCGACTCCCTCAGCGACGGCGCTCCGCGAGAGCCGTGGGAACGAATGCGTCCAGAGCTCTACCGGAAGCCAGGTCGCGAGGAAGCCGAGCGCGACGAGGCCGGAGAGCAGCGATGCGTAACGGCGCGGTAGCCAGAGGAACGCCGCGCCCAGCGCGATCGACGCGATCACCGCCACCAGGGAGACGCTGGACCGGCCGGCCCACACGTCGCCGACGAACCACCACGGCTGGAGGCCGATCGTGTCGGACTGCGAGTTGATGTTCAGGAGGCCGAGGAACGGGAGCGTCCCAGGGAGCGCGGCCGCGAGCGCGGCGGCGGCCACGGTCGCACGCGGAGGCCTGGGCTGCCCGCGCTCGATCCAGGCAAGAAGCGCAATGAGGAAGAACGGCGCGACGTAGAAGAGGTTCCGCTCCTCGATGCGCTGTGAGTACTGGGACGCGAATGCCCCTACCTCGACCACCAGCCACACGGTCACCGAGGTCGCGGCAGCGACGAAGACGCGCAGGCTCCGGTCGAGATGGCGGGCGTTCGCGAGGAGCACGATCAGCGCGGCGAACGGGAGGATCCAGAGGGACAGGTCGAGCTCGGCAAGGTGGAGCACAATCCACTTCAGGACCGGCCAGAGGTGGTACCCGCCGTTGCTCGTGACGCTGTAGTTGCCGAGCAGATGCGCCGGCGAGCGGCCACGCGCCGCCTCGACGACGATGGCGGCCAGGACGACCAGCGCGACGATGCCGTAGAGGGGCTTGAAGGCGGAGAGCCGCCGCGGCCGTCCGCGCTCGATCCACGCGAGCACGAGCGGCGCGGTGAGGACGGCCGCGACCAGCGCCACAGTCTGCGTCCGGGTGACGAAGGCGAGCGCGCACAGCGCGAGCACCGCAAGCTGGCGGCGCAGCGTCGGCCGCTCGAGCGTGAGCACGAGCGCGAACGCCAGCCACACGAAGATCGGGTAGAAGACGTTCTCCGTCATCAGCGTCCCGGCGTACACCATCGACGGCACGGCGACGGAGAGCGCGGCCGCCGCGAGCGCAGACGGCGGCCTCACGACGCGCCGGGCGAGGAGGTAGGCCGGGATCACGACGGAGCTCATCGCGAACGCGTCGATGACGCGCGCCCAGCGATAGACCTCGGAGATCGAGTCGAAGAGGCCGTACGCCGGTGAGATCAGCAACGGGTAGACGAAGCCGTAGTTGCCGTGCACGCCGCGGATCAGGAAGTGGCCGCCCGCGGCGAAGCTGCGCGCCATGTCGGAGTACACGAGCTCGTCGACCATGATCCACGGCGAGACGAGGCGCAGCCCGAGCGCGAGCTGCACGACGACGGAGACGGCGTAGAGCGCCCCGAGCCAGAGCCACATCGGCCAGAGGCGGAGCAGCCGTGCGCCGCGACCGGGGAGTGGAACGGAGCCGCCGCCGGCACGTCCGTCAGGGCTCACAAGCCCCGCGCGGACCAGCTCCGGCGCGAGCAGCTCGGGCTCGAGGCCGACGCCGGCGGCCGCCTCGGCGACCTCGCGCAGCACGGCCTCGCGCACCGCTGCGCCGCCGGCTGCCTCCTCGAGAGCGGCTGCGTACAGCTGCGCAGCGCGGCCGAGATCGTGCTCGCGCTCGACGTACTCCCGTACAGCGGCGCTCATGCGCGCTCGCAGCTGCTCGTCGTCGCCGAGACGCTCGAGCGCGTCTGCGAGCGCATCGACCTCCTCCTGGCCGCCGACCGGCACCTTCAACGCCACGTCATCGGGCAGCTCTGCGAACCAGCCGACGTCACTGACGACGAGCGGCGTCCCCAGCGACAGCGTCCGGATCGCGCTTGCCGAGGTCTCGCCCATCGTCGGCGCGCGCAACTGCACGCACGCGTCGCACGCCGCCATCAGCGACCAGAGCCTGCTCTCCTCGACGTACGGTTCGCGGATCACTCCCTCCGAAGGGAGGCCGAGCCGCTCGAGCCTGCCCTCCAGGTCGAAACCCGGCGCATCGCTCCCGACGAGGAGCAGGCGAGCGTCCGGGTGCCGCTTGCGCACCTGCGCAAACGCACGCAGCAGTTGCGGAATGCGCTTGCTCTCGTTCATGTGACCGAAGCAGCCGAAGACGGGCGAGCCGGGAACGTGCACCGGGTCGAACTCCGGCGCCGGCCAGGCGGGCATCGGGATGCGCCAGATCGGCCCGTCGTAGCCCCGCTCGCGCGCCAGCCTCTCCACATACTGCGAGTGGACGATCAGCCCGGTCGAGCGGTCGAGGATCTCGCCGGCGAGGGGGAAGTCCTCGGGGCGGACCTCCCACAGCGGCGGCACGCGCCCCTCGAGCACGCCGTGACCTAGGAGCCGCCCGACGATCCCCGCGTCACGTTCCATCGCGGCGAGATACGCGTGCGGGTTCTTCCGGCCGATCGTCAGCCCGGCGACGAGGTGATGGAGCACGAACTCGTGCAGGACCACGACCCCTGGCCGGCGCCGCAGTGCATCGACGATCCAGCCGTGCGCGTCGGGGTTGTTGCCGATGTGGTAAACGGCGACGTCGGCGTCGGCCACGGGCCGCGTCCGCCCGGCGCGCACCGCCTCGACCACGACGAGCTTCTCGAGCTCGGGCAGAAGAAGCGCGGAGTAGTCGGCGATCCCCGACCGGTCGGGCGGCAGGGGAGAGAAGTACGCGACCTTCACGTCACGCGACCGCCGCGAGCAGCCGCTCGATGCACGAGTCCCACGTCACCTCGCTTGCGATCACGCGGCCGGCGCGTCCGAGCGAGCGCGCTTCGCCGGCATGCGCGCGCAGCCAGCCGCACGCCTGCGCAAGCTCGGCCGCGCTCGGCGCGACGACGAGGCCGGTCTCGCGGTCGCGGACGACGTCGAGCGGGCCGCCCGAGTCGGTGGTCGTGAGCACGGGCTTCTCGGAGAGGAACGCCTCGAACGGCACCATGCCGAAGTCCTCGTCGACCGGCGCGTAGTAGACGGCCAGGCAGCGCGCGTAGAGATCGGCGAGCTCCTCGTCGGAGACGCGGCCGGCAAAGGTCGCGCGGCCGTCGAGACCGCGGTCGCGCGCCAGCCGCTCCAGCCGCTCACGGTCGGGGCCGTCGCCCGCGATCACGACGCGCAGCTCCGGCTCGGCGGCCGCGGCCTCGAGCAGCAGGTCGATCCGTTTCGCGCGGTCGAGCCGGTTCACGGAGAGGATGAAGTCCTCGTAGCCGTCGCAGCGGTACGGCAGCGGCGCCGGAGGATGAGGCATGAGCTCGGCGTCGAGCCCGACGGAGTCGCGCAGACGGCCGGCCACGTTCCGCGAGGTCGCGAAGATCGCGCGCGCCTCCGACAATGCGGTGCGCTCGAGCTCGAGCACCCGCCGGCGCAGTGCGCGGTCCTCAGCGGACTCGGAGAACTGGCCGAGCTCGGTACGGTCGAAGTCCCACGCCTGACGGAACTGGTGCAACAGCCACACGACCTTGCGCGGATGGCGGACTGCGTACGACGGGAACTTCGTCGCGATCACCGCGTCGACCGGCCGCCCGTCCGCCTCCTCGAGGTCGAGCAGCCGCCAGAGGAACGCCTGCGTCAGCACGCGTGAGCTCGGATACCACTTGAACGGCACCGTGACGAGCGCCGCCTCGTGGCCGCGCGACTGCAGCTGCCTGACGAGGTCGTCTGCGAAGATCTCGGCGCCGCCGCGTTCGAACGGAACCTGCGGCAGGCAGACCGCGAGCCTCACTCTCGCGACTCCAGCTGCTCCACGCGCCGGGCGAGGTCGTCGATCAGCCTCAGAAGAGCGTCGTTGACCATGCGCTGCTCGATGAACGCCGGCTCGACGTACCAGCGCATCAGCTTTCGCAGAACCCTCTTCGCCTGGAACGCGAGCCATCCTCTGGCGCCGGGCCGGCGTTCGAGCGGCTTCTCCGCCGTCACGGCCCAGAACCGCTCCGCCAGCCCGCGGACGGCGGCGACGTCGCGCGCCTCGCGGTCGAGCGCCGCCTGCAGCTGCGCGACCACCTCGTCTACCGAAAGCGCCCCTTGTGCAGGGCTTTCGAACTCGGGTCTCGACATCCGGATGAGTCTAACGAGGCGGTGTTACGAACTCGTGAGCGCCGTGGGCCGCTCGTCGAGCCGCGCACGGGCTGCGTCGACGAGCAGCCGGACGAGCTCCTGGAAGGCGATGCTCGGCCGCCAGTCGAGCTCGTGCCGCGCGCGCGACGCGTCGCCGACGAGATGATGGAGCTCCGCCTGGCCGCGCTTCAGCGACTCGTCCACGCGTACGTGCTCGTGCCAGTCGAGGCCGACGTGTGCGAACGCGACCTCGGCGAGCTCGCGCACGCTGTGCAGCTCGCCCGTTGCGATCACGTAGTCGGCCGGCTCGTCCCGCTGCACGATGCGCCACATCGCGTCGACGTAGTCCCGCGCATAGCCCCAGTCGCGCTGCGCGTCGAGGTCGCCCAGCGCGAGCTCGCGCTCGAGCCCGAGCGAGATCGCCGCCGCGGCATGCGCGACCTTGCTCGGCAGGAAGTCGACGGGACGGCGGGGCGACTCGTGGTTGTAGAGGATGCCGCAGCTCGCATGCAGCCCGTAGCGCCGCCGGTAGGAGCCGATGATGAAGTGGCCGTACGCCTTCGCAACCCCGTACGGCGTCACCGGCGCGAGCCGCGTGTCCTCGGTCTGCGGCACCTCCGCGGGCTCGCCGAAGATCTCGCTCGAGGACGCCTGGTAGACGCGGATCGCCGGGTCGACGGCGCGGATCGCCTCGAGCAGCGAGGTCACGCCGACCGCCGCGAACTCCGCCGTCGCCACCGGCTCCCGCCACGACAGCGGGACGAACGACGGCGAGGCGAGGTTGTAGACCTCCCGCGGCCGGTGGGCGCGCAGCACGGCGACGAGCGCGTCCTGGTGCAGCAGGTCAGCCTGCACGAGCTCGAGCCGGTCGCGCACGGCGGCGAGGTTCTCGTACGCGGTGTCGAGGCGGCGGACGATCCCGACCACCTCGTACCCGCGCTCGAGCAGCAGCTCCGCGAGGTAGGAGCCGTCCTGGCCGCCGACCCCCGTGACGATCGCGCGCGCGCTCAATGCAGTCCTCGCACGTATGCCCACGCCTCGCTGAGGCCGAGCGAGCGCATCGAGACGATCAGGAGCGCGTAGACAAGTATCCCGAGCGCCGCGGCGGGAACCGGCGACAGCGCGAGCGAGAGCGTGCCGAAAGCCAGGGCGCTCGCCGCGCCGACCGCCAGCGCGAGCCTGCCGAGGCCGAGCGCCGCGATTGCGAGCGTCTCCGTCGACAGCGCCGCCATCAGGCCGAGTGAGATGACGAGCGTCGCGAGCCCGACCGCGATCGCGATGCCGGGCAGGCCCCAGGCGGCCCGCAGCCCGAGCCCGAGCGGGATGCAGACACCGAACCCGAGCAGCGCGAGCGGCACGAGCGTCTTCCGCCTGCCGGCGACGAAGACGAGCGGGAACGTCACCGCGAAGCCCACCCAGGCAACCATCCAGGGTGAGAGATACACCACCAGCTGGCCGAGCTGCCGTCCGACCTCGCCCCGGTACTGGTCGCCGAGCACGAACCCGACGATACGGCCGCCCACGAGCGCGAACACGCCGGCAGCGGCGCCGACGATCGAGAGGCTCACCCAGCCTGCGTGCACGACGTGACGGCCGGCGGCGACGCGGTCGAGGCCGCGCCGGGTGAGCGGCGCCGAGGAGATCACCCCGAGCGAGAAAGCGGTGGCGCCGACGAGCGTCGAGGCGGCGAGGTACGCATACGAGAAGCTCGTGACCCGGCCGACGCCCAGCTGCGCCGAGAAGCGCAGCGCGAGCAGGTAGCAGCCCTGCAGCGCGATCGGCACCGCCGCGCCCTCGATCAGGCGCCACAGCCGCGGGCCGACGTCGAGCCGCGGTGGCAGCGGGCCACCGAGCGCGCGGCGGCGCACGAGCACGACGACCGGGACGGAAAGCGCGACGGCCGCGTTGACGCTGAGCCCCCAGGCGAGCGAGACGATCCCGTGCCCGGCGTCGGCGAGGATCGCGAAGACGGCGAGCCCGGACAGCCCTCCGCACGCGAAGCCCGCCGCCGCCGTGCCGTAGCTGTCGAGCGCGGCGAGCGCGCTCGCCGCGAGTGCCGCAAGCAGCTGGCCGAACGCAGCCGGGACGAGCACAACGAGCGCCTGGGAGGCGATGTGCGCGGAGCGCGGCGGCAGGCTGCCCGTGATCAGATCGCCGAGCGGATGCGAGAAGACCGCGACGAGCACCGACACCGGCACCGCAAGCGTGAGGAAGGCGAGGGCATACGCCCGGCTCTCTCCTCCGAGCCGTCCTTCCGCGGCCGCACGCGTGAGGTCGGGGACGACCACCATCCGGAACGCCTGCGCCGCCAGCACCAGCACGAGATAGACGCCGTAGGCGGCGAGAAAGCCGTCCGTTTCCGCCGAGCGCCCGAACTTCTGCGCGAGGAGCGCCCCCGCCCCGGCGGCCGCGAGAGCGAGGACGACCTGTGCGAGCCCGGTCAGCAGGCCGCTACGCAGCGCGCTCGGCGTCCTGAGGACGCTAGTCTTGCCGGACTCCATGGCAGCGATCAAAGCAGACGACTCCTCCTGGGGCGACGCAGGACTGGAGCGGCTCCGGAAGGACTTCGGCTCCGTCTACGGCGGGCGCACCGTGCTCGTGACGGGCGCGGACGGCTTCATGGGCTCGCATCTGACCGAGGCGCTCGTCGCCCTCGGCGCGAATGTGCACGCGTTCGTCCGGGCGACCTCGAGCGGGGCGCTCAACAACGTCACGGCCGTGCGCCGGCAGATCCAGGTCCACTTCGCGGACCTGACCGACCGCACCTCTGTCGACTACCTCGTGAAGGACCTCCTCGCCGCGCCCGACCGCCCGTACGTCTTCCACCTCGGCGCGCAGGCGCACGTCGGCGAGTCGTGGCACCGCCCCTACGAGACGGTGATGACGAACACGGTCGGCACGCTCAACCTGCTGCAGTCGATCGTCGACCACGGGCTCGAGCTCGAGAAGTTCGACACGGCGGGCACGTCCGAGGAGTACGGGAATCCGCGCGAGTCGGTCGCGCACCACCACGACTTCGACGAGGGCGGCGGCCTGATCCTGCACGAGCGTTCGCCGATCAACCCGAAGTCGATCTACGCGACGTCGAAGGTCGCGGCCGACTTCCTGACGATGAACTACCACGACGCGTTCGGGGTACCCGGGGTCGTCACGCGCATGTTCAACAACTACGGCCCACGCCAGAACCCGCGCTATGTCACCGGCACGATCATCACGCAGGCGCTCACACGTGATGTCGTCGAGCTCGGCCAGCTCGATCCGCTGCGCGACTTCTGCTTCTGCACCGACGGCGTGCGCGGCCATCTCACCGTCGCGGCCCACGGCATCCCCGGCGACCTCTACGTCTACGGCCAGGGAGAGAACATCTCGATGCGCGACTGGGCCGACCTGATCCTCCGCACCGGGCGCGAGCTCGGCGTCTGGGGCGACCGCGAGATCGCCTCGGTGCCCGGGCGGTTCCGCCCGGGCGCGAGCGAGGTCATGGCGCTGCGCGTCGGCTACGAGAAGCTTCAGCGCGAGACCGGCTGGGAGCCGCTCGTCTCCTGGGAAGAGGGAGTCGCACGGACCATCCGCTGGTACGCGGAGAACCGCGAGCGCTGGATCGGCCGCGTCGACTGGGCCGACGCGGGCGTGCCGGCCGTATCGGCCTGAGCCGCTCGGGGTACCCTAGGCCGGTGCGAGTTCTGGTCACGGGTGGCGGCGGTTTCCTCGGCACGCACGTGGTCGAGCGTCTGCGCGCGAACGGCATCGAGCCGTTCGTGCCGCGACGGCGCGACTACGACCTGACGGTGGCCGCCGATGCCGAGCGGCTCTTCGCCGACGCGCGGCCCGAGCTCGTGCTCCATCTCGCCGCTGAGGTCGGCGGCATCGGCGCGAACCGCGCCAATCCCGGCCGTTACTGGTACGCGAACCTGATGATGGGCGCGCACGTGCTCGAGCAGAGCCGCCTGCACTCCGTCGGCAAGGTCGTCGTGCTCGGCACGATCTGCGCCTACCCGAAGTTCGCCCCGGTGCCGTTCCGCGAAGAGGACCTCTGGAACGGCTACCCGGAGGAGACGAACGCGCCGTACGGCATCGCCAAGAAGACGCTCCTCGTCGGGGCGCACGGCTACCGCGAGCAGTACGGCATGAATGTCGTCTTCCTCCTCCCCGTCAATCTCTACGGGCCGCGCGACAACTTCGACCTCGAGACCTCGCACGTGATCCCGGCGCTGATCCGCAAGATGGTCGAGGGGCAGGAGCGGGGCGAGCGCGAGATCGTGCTCTGGGGCGACGGCTCGCCCACGCGCGAGTTCCTCTACGTCGACGACTGCGCCGAGGCGATCGTGCTCGCCGCCGAGCGCTACGACGGCCCTGAGCCCGTCAACCTCGGCACGGGCAAGGAGATCTCGATCCGCGACCTCGCCGAGCTGATCGGCGAGCTGACCGGCTTCGACGGCGAGATCGTCTGGGACACGACGAAGCCCAACGGCCAGCCCCGCCGCCGCCTCGACGTCCTTCGCGCCGAGGAGCTGTTCCGCTTCCGCGCGAGCACAGCGCTCCGCGATGGGCTCGAACGCACGATCGCCTGGTATCGGGAGAGCGTTTCGACTCCCGCCGCGCTCTGATGGCGTCGACCGGGGCCCAATCCGAGCAGGCATCTGACCGATCCGCAGCGGCGGCATTCCGGCGGCTGACGGCGATCACGGCCGCCGCTGCAAAACGCGTTGCTGCGTTCCCGCCGCTCCGCGTGGTCGGTGTCCTGGCGCTCGTCCAGTGGGGAGCGCTGGCGGTCGTCGCGGTACGCGTGGCGCATCAGGGCTGGGTGTACGACGACGCCAGCCGCCCAAGCTCCGGTGTCGTCTCGGCACTTCCGGCGATCGTCGTCGGGCAAGCCCTCGTGCTGCTCCCGCTCGTGCTCTGGCTCCTCTATGCGGTCGCAGAGCGCCTCGCCGGGCGCGTGTTCGCCGCCTGGGCCGCCGCCGTCTGGGTCATGTTGCCGTACGCGGGACTCGTGTTCGTGAACCGGAGCTTCCGCCACGCATACGCCGACCAATTCCTCACGCATCTCCTCGGGCTCACCGCCGACCCGGCACTTCCTGCAATGGCCGCATTTCTCGCCGCCGGGCTCTTCGCGCTCCGGGCCGTGCAGACGGGCGCCGCCCTCGACGCCGCCGGAACGGCGCTCTTTGCAGCCGCTGCCGTTGCATTCGTGCCGCGCGCAGCGACGGTCGCGGTCGCGCCGGTCGCCGCGCTCGCACTCGCCGGGCGCAGGCGAAACGCGGCTGCTGCCGCGGCCGGGCTTGCTCTGCTTCTGCTCGGGATCGACCTCTCGGTCAGGGCAGGCCTGCTCTCGTCGCCGTTCGGTCACCTCGGGTTCGGCGCCCCGGCGCGCGCTCTGAACACGCTCAACGAGGATTTCTGGAGCGGACGCGTCCTCCAGTGGCTGACGATCGCCGGCGTCATCGGGGTTCTCCGCCGCTCGCTGCCGGCAGGCGTCTTCGTCGGCGCGGCCTGGGTGCTCGCATTCCTCACGATCCACGGCGGCGGGCACCCTCCGGCAGAACATCTCGCGATGCTCCACGGCATGCTCCCCGTGTGGTTCGCGATCGCGATCGCGATCGCGTCGATTCCCCTGCTCGTGCCGCACGGACGCACCGCACGACCGGCGGGCGCAGCGTTGCAGTCGATGTGGCTTCGGCTCCAGCTACCCGTCGCCGCCGGACGGAACGTGAGCTCGAGCGCGGACGACGAGCAGCCGCGATCCGCCACCCCCGTGCCTGCAGGCATCGAACGGGCCGTAGCGACGCCGCTCTGGGCGGCGATTGCGATCTCAGGCCTGCTCGTTCTGATCTCGTTCGTCGGCCTGTGGAATGCCGCCCGGTACCCGGTCATGCTCGGCTACGACGCGCAGGAGCACATCACCTACGCCGACCAGCTGATCCACCAGGGCACGATCCCGAGCAGCGCCAGCGGCGGCGAGTACTAC
Organism: Gaiellaceae bacterium; assembly: GCA_050013935.1. GTDB lineage: Bacteria > Actinomycetota > Thermoleophilia > Gaiellales > Gaiellaceae > Palsa-739. The sequence continues at coordinate 32,906 of JBEKEH010000001.1, forward strand.
ACGCCGCCCGGCTACTACGCCGTCGCGGGCGCGGCGACCTGGATCGGCGCAAGGCTCGGCATGGCGGAGCCGCATCAGGCCGCGCAGTACCTGAACGTCCTCTTCGTCCTCGCAACCGCCGCCCTGCTCCTGATTCTCGCGCGCCTCCTCTTTCCACGGCGCCCGGTCGTATGGGTCGCGTCACTCGGGTTCTTCGCGTTCCTTCCGGTCGTCGCCAAGACCGCGGCGATGTTCAACCCCGAGACGCTGAACATGCTCACGTCGACAGCGGCGTTGACGCTTGCCACATGGATGCTCCTGAGGCAGCGATTCGGGTTTTGCTGGTTCATCTTGCTCGGCCTGGCCCTGGGAGCGGGCCAGCTGGTCCGGGCATCGAGTCTCTTCACGTTCTTCAGCATCGCAATCGGGTTCCTTGCCGCCGTCGCCAGCAGCCGCTTCAGGCGCCGGATGCCCCTCCGCAAGATCGCGCTCGCGGTCGTGGCGATCGTCCTGATCACGACGCCGTGGTACGCACGGCAGGTGATCAAGTACCACACCCAGCCCTTCATCGCGCGGCCCGGGCTCGTCCGCGCGCTCTTCCACCCGAAGTATGCGGGCCCAGGTCCCCGGCCGCCGTTCTTCGGGATCGCGGTCGACGACATCTTCCAGCGTCCCGTTCGGCCGTTCTACGTGAACCAGGCGCTCTCCGAGACGTACACCGAGATCTGGGGCGACTGGATGGGCCACTTCGCCTGGTCGGGCTACAGTGCCGGTCCGTGGCCGAAGGCGCTCACCGTGCTCCAGGATCAGAGCAAGATCGGAGTGCTCCCCACGCTCGTCGCGATCGCGGGCTGGCTCGGCCTCGTGCTGCTCGCCGCCGCGCGACGGGTCAAGCGCATCCCGTTCCTGCCCGTCGTACTCCTCCCACTGCTCGCCACGATCGGCTATCTGTGGCGAAGCTACATTGAGACGACGCCGAACGGCGACCTGTTCAAGGCGAGCTACCTTCTCACGACGAGCCCGGTCTGGGCGCTCGCTTTCGGGCTTGCCTTCTCATGGCTTGCGCGGTGGCGCCTGCTCACGCTGGTTGTCGCGTTCGCGTTCCTCGTCCTCGGCGTGCTCGAATTCCGGTTCATGCTGTACGGGATCCGCGACCACCAGGTGATCTTCTAAGATGGGCGGACGCCTCGTCGACACATGCGTGGCTGATCCCGGCGAGGAGACTGCCAAGCCCTCGAGGCGAGCTTGTTGAAGGGCGCGCCGTACGACGAGCTACCTCTTAGCTCGTTGGTCACGGTGAGGTTTCCCTGACGTGGACCACTCGCCGACCTACTCGATCGTCATCCCGCTCCACGACGAGCAGGAGTCGTTGCGCGAGCTCCATCGACGGCTCGTCGACGTCTTTCCGCAGCTCGACGGCGAGGTCGAGGTGATCCTGGTCGACGACGGCAGCACGGATTTCAGCTATCCGTTGATGCTCGAGCTGCACGGCCGCGATCCGCGGTTCAAGGTCGTGCATCTTGCGAGGAACTTCGGACACCAGCTGGCGATCACCGCTGGGATCGACCTCGCGCGCGGGGACGCCGTCGTCGTGATGGACGGCGATCTGCAGCATCCACCGGAGCTGCTCCCAGAGCTCGCGGCGCAGTGGCGTGCAGGCCACGACGTCGTCTACGGCGTGATGACGCAGCGCCCGGAGGGATGGCTCAAGCGGAGCACGGCCCGCGCGTACTACCGGCTCTTGCGCAAGCTGGCGAGCGTGGAGATCCCGGCGGCCGCAGGTGACTTTCGCCTGGCCGACCGTCGCGTCATCGAGGCCTTCCGCGCGATGCCCGAGCGGAACCGCTTCGTGCGCGGGATGTTCGCGTGGCTGGGCTTCCGCCAGGTCGCCGTTCCGTACGCCGTGCCCCCTCGGTTCGCCGGCAGCTCGAAGTACACGTTCCGGAGGATGATCCGCCTTGCGGTCGACGGCCTCGTCAGCTTCTCGACCACGCCCCTGCGGCTCGTGCTCGACCTCGGATTCGTCGTCTCGGCCCTGTCGTTTCTGTTCGGGATCGCAACGCTCATCTCAAAGTTCGCCGGCGTCCTCCTCGTACCGGGCTGGCTGACGATAGTCCTCGTGACGTCGTTCATCGGGGGGATCCAGCTGATCGTGATCGGCGTCGTTGGCGAGTACGTCGGTCGCATCTACGACGAGGTGAAAGCGCGCCCGCTGTACCTCGTCCGCGAGCTCCACGGCTTCGACTCCGAGCCGAGCCCGTCCCGCCGGACGCTTCCGCCGGCGGAGCTTCCGAGGCCGTGAGCACGTGGGCCGCACGGCTCCCGCGCGCCCTGCGGCTGCCGCTCGCCGCCGAGGCAGGGGCGCTTGCGCTCGTCGTGGCGGCCGCCGCCTACCTCTTTACACGAGACCTCCACACGTTTCCGATCTACGACGAGGGCAACTACCTGGGCAGCCTCGACGCCTTGCGTCACGGGCAGTCGCTGGGCCGCGACGTGTTCCTCGACCAGCCTCCGGGCTGGTATCTGCTCCTCGTCGCGGTGTCCCATCCCTTCGGGAACTCGATCACCGGCGTGCGGACCGGGCTCGCGGTCGTCGCGCTCGCCGCGGTCGTCGCGGCGTATGTGTGCGGCCGCCTCGCGGGCGGCGCGCTGACCGGCGTCGTCAGCGCCGCTGTGATGGCCGTCGCGCGTCCCTATCCCAACTTCGCCGCGCTCGTCGAGTCGGAGCCCGGCTCGGCGGCGCTTGCGGTGGTCGCGGTCGCGCTTGCCGTCTATGCCTACCGCGACCGCTTCCGCCCGTGGTTTGCGTTCGCGGCCGGAGTGGCCCTCGCCGCCTCCACCTCCGTGAAGCTTCCGGGGGCGACGGCGGCGTTGCCCATCGCCGGCCTGCTGGTTCTCTGCGGCTCGGGCTCGCTCGTCCGCCGGCTGCTGATGCCGCTCGCAGGCGCGGCAGTCGTGTGCGCGGCGCTCGTCGTCGCATACCGGAACGCCCTGCCGCAGATCTGGCACGGAGTGTTCGTGGCCCACGCACGGATCCTGGGAACCCAGACTTCCCAGTCGAACGTGCACCGTGCGCTGACGTTCGTCGATCCGCGCACGCCCTTCGGGTGCCTCGTCATCGCCGGCGCGCTTGCCTCCCTCATCGTCACTGCGCAGGGACGTGCGCGCCGCCTGCTCCCGGCGCTCTGGCTGTGGGTCGCCGGCGGCTATGGGTTCGTGCTCGTCATGCACCCGTTGCTCGACCATCACTTCGTCTTCCTGGCCGTGTCCCTCGCATTGCCCGCGGGTGTCGGGCTCGGCCTGTTCGCCTCAGGGTTGCCGCGGCCGGCGACGGCGGCGGTCGCGCTCGCCGTTGTCGCGTTCGTCGCCGCCGGGCTGTACAAGGAGCGGCACGAGATCATCGGCGGTGTGACGACGGAGCCGCCGGAGATCGCCTGGGCGGTCGACGAGATCCGCGCGCACACGCAACCCGGGCAGATCGTCGTCTCCGACCTGCCGATCGTGCCTTATCTCGCGCGCCGTCAGATGCCCGGACAGCTGATCGACACCTCGATTGCGCGGATCGCCGACGAAGACCTGCCGCCGGCGCAGGTCCTGAGGCTGATCGACGAAGCACGACCAGCGGCCGTGATCGTCGGCCGGATGTTCCAGACGAAGCCAGCGATCGTGAACGGGATTCGCGCCCGCTACGCCCGCCGGCTGCACTACCAGCTGCATCCGGGCTACGTCGACATCTTCATCGCGCACAGGCAATAGGGGCCGCCCACGCGATCAGGGCGCACTTGCGCCCTGATGCAATTTCTCCTCGAGCAGTGCGAGACGCTGCGCTAGCAGCACGTTCTGGTCCGAGAGCCGGGAGACGACGGTCGAGTAGTGCAGCAGCACGGCGATGATGAAGAGGATGCCGACCGCGAACAGCACCGCCGGCGGATAGCTGCGCACGCCGAACCAGCCGGCGATCGTGTTGAGCCCGTCGCGCCATGCGGACAGCGCGGTTAGCACAAGACCCGTTACGAGCCAGAGCAGCGCGTAGCGCTCGCGCAGCCTGTGGCGGCGGATCAGCTCGAGCACGACGAGCACGAGCGTGAACGAGGCAAGCGCGCCGGCGATTGAGACAGCGAGCGGCGTCATTTGGTTCCCTCCTGCGGGACGACGTTGCGGCGGAACAGCCCCACGAAAATCGCAAGCAAGACCTTGGCCATGTAGTAGACGGAGCGGATGGCGGTGATCGAGGAGCTGCCTCCGCCCCGCTCGCGCATCGTCACGGGCACCTCGCACAGGCGCAGCCGGTGCCGGAACACCATCACCGTCGCCTCGACCTCTGGGTAGTCGTGCGGGTAGTCGTGCGCGAACAGCTCGATGCCGCGCCGGTTCAGCGCCTGAAAGCCGGAGGTCGTGTCCGTGACCCGCTGGCCGACGATGCGCGAAACCGTCCACGCGAGCACGCGAATGCCCAAACGCCGCGGGCGCGAGGAGCGGTAGCCGCCCTCGCCCGATGTGAAGCGCGAGCCGACGGCGATGTCGGCGTCGCCGGCAAGCACGGGCTCGAGGATGCGTCCGAGCTGCGCCGGGTCGTGCTGGCCGTCGCCGTCCACGCGGACCGCGAGGTCGTAGTCGTTCTCGAAGGCGAAGCGGAAACCGGTCTGCACGGCGCCGCCGATGCCGAGGTTGAACGGGAGCCGGAGCACGCGCGCGCCTTTCGCCGCGGCGACCTCCGCCGTTCTGTCCCCGGAGCCGTCGTCCACGACGACGATGTCGAGCCCCGGGTCGAATGCTCGCAGCTCGTCGATCACCAGTGTCACGGTCGACTCCTCGTTCAGCGCCGGGACGATCGCGACACGCCGCAGGCCGGCGAGGCGGGCCAGCGGGATGGGCTGCGCCGACCGCTCGGCGGTCTCAGGCACGGGTGGCCACCGGAACGCCGAGTCCGAGCACGTTGAGCAGCTGGCGTGCTCGGTGTGTGTACGTGTGCTCGTCGAGCACGCGCTCGCGCGCGCGGCGGCCGAGCTCCTCCGCCTGCGCGGGATCGGCGAGCAGCGCGCTGTACGCTGCGACCGCCTCGTCGGCGTTCGAGGCGACGACGAGCTCGCGGCTGGGCTCGAACCAGCGCTCCATTCCCTCCACGGGGTTGGAAACGATCGCCGCGCCGCAGGCGGCGAGCTCGAACGGACGGCAGGTCGACGAGGCTGGAACGGAGGCATGCGCGCGCCGTGTCACGTTGAGGTTGACCCGCGCCGCCGAGATCGCCCGGGGGAACACGTTGAACGGCACGTCGCCCAGCAAACGCGCCGTGCCAATGTCGCCGCGGAAGTCGCGGCCTCCCAGCGCAAAGTCGACGTCGGGCAGCCGCCGGCTCGGCTCACCGACGAGCTCGCGCATCCACTCGCGCCGGAACTTGTCGCCGTAGCCGTAGAAGAACACGTCATGCTCCTTGTCGACCGGCTGCGGCGCGAACAGCTCGGCGTCGGCGGCCCAGAAGACGGTCTCGACGCGTCGGGCGCCGAGCTCGAGCAGGCGCGCAGCCCCGCCCTCGGAGTTCGAGACGACGAGAACATACTCGCCCGGATCGGCGCCGTGGTAGTAGTTGAAGCCCGTGTCCATGCCGCCGAACTCCGGGAGGCTCATCGGCACGTCACCGTCGTAGTAGACGACCGGAACGTCGAAGCGCTCCTGCAGCGCGGTCGGGATGCCACGGAAGTGGCTCATCGGCACCGTGAAGACAACGACCGCGTCCACATCGCCCTCGCGCGCAAGGATCCGCTCGAGGTGGCGGCGCCAGCGCGGCGTCACCACACGCCAGATCACCTCACGGACCAGCTTGTCCCCGGCCGTGTCCTCCGGATACGCCTCGACACGGCGCAGATACTTGTCGCCCTTGAGCCTGGCCGCCGCCGCGCGCGCGGCGGCGAAGGTCTCCGCCTCGCGGTAGAGCGGGTTGGGCGCCGTCCGCCACCACGGCGACTCGATCGCGCGGCCACGGTACGTCGTCACGATCAGGTCGATGCCCGCCTGGGCCATCCCCTTCCAGAGCTGCCACCAGGCGGGCGTGCAGCCGTAGCGGAAGTCGAGGTCGGCCGCGGAAGCGACCGCGAGGATCTTGGGCGCCTTCATCGCGCCCATTGTCGCAAGGAGATCTGAAGGAACCGTTAGCCGGTCGCACGGCCGTCGGCCGGGGGTCGACTAGATTTGTCCTCCATGGCTCGCGCAGACAAGGACGCCAATCGGGAGTACTCGAACGTCCACCGCATCGACGACCGAATCCGCGTGCAGACCGAGCCGTCGAAGATCCACGCCGCCGAGGTCGTCGTCCCTTGGATCGTCGCGAACGTGCAGCCAGGGGGAACCGTCGTCGACATCGCCGGCGGCGTCGGCACCTACGCGTCGCAGATCGTGCGGTGCAGCTCGCTCCGTGTGGTCGGCCTCGACATCAGCGAACGGCTCGTCGAGATCCGGAACGAGGATCCACTGCTGCCGGAGAACGTCGTGGGCGACATGGAGGCGCTACCGTTCGCGCCCGACCGGTTCGACGCGGCGATGTTCGTCGCATGTCTGCACCACGTGCCGGATCCTCTCCCCGCACTGCGCGAGGCCTGGCGCGTCGTCCGCCCAGGCGGGCGGATCTTCGCTCTTGAACCCGCGTCCCTCCGCGCCGGCCGCGCGGGCAACGCGCCGATCAAAGGCCACGAGCACGAGTTCCGTCTCTCACGTGCACGTCTCGTCGAGCGGGTGCAAGCAGCCGGATTCGAGGTCGAAGAGACGCAAGGAAGACGGATCACGATCCGCCTGCTCCGCCCCATCCTCCCTGCCCCACCGCTCTGGGCGTTTCGGCTCGGCGACCGCATCGACCACGTCCTCCGCACGGTGCCTGCGCTCGACCGCCTCGGTGAGATGGTCATGCTGCGGGCTCGGAAGTTGGACTCGTCCACTCAATAGGCGCCGCGCCTCGCGAGGACCGCCGGGAGCGTCTTCGCGAGGATCGAGATGTCGAGCCAGATCGACCAGTTCTCGAGGTAGTAGAAGTCGAGCCGCACGAGATCGTCGAACGTCAGGTCGATACGACCCGAGACCTGCCAGAGGCCGGTCATGCCCGGCAGGACGAGGTACCGCTTGCGGTGCCAGTCCTCGAGCTGGACGTAGTCGCGCAGCGGGAGAGGACGCGGGCCGACGAGCGACATCTCACCGCGCAGGACGTTCAGGATCTGCGGGAACTCGTCGACGGAGTAGCGGCGGAGGATCCGCCCGGCCCTGGTCACGCGCGGGTCGTCCTTGATCTTGAACAGCGGCCCCGACGCCTCGTTGTCGACTTCGAGCGCTGCCTGCCGCTCGCCTGCGTCGACATACATCGAGCGGAACTTGAACATGCCGAACTCGCGCTCCCCGAGCCCGACGCGCCGGTCGCGGTAGAAGATCGGGCCCGGTGAGTCGAGCTTGACGGCGAGCGCGATCACTGCCCACACCGGTGCCGCGATGACGATCATCGTCGCGCTGACGACGGCGTCGAACGCACGCTTCACCACCCAGTCGAGCCCCGCGAACACGGGCGGCCGCAGCTCGAACAGCGGCACGCCCTGCCCGGGGACGTACTCGCCGCGCTGGGTGAGCAGCTCGGTCGTCGTCGGCGCGATCCGTACCTTCACACCCCAGCGGTGCGCCTCGTCGACGAGGTCGAGAAGCTCTTCCTCGCCGATGTCGACGCTGCTCACGATCAGCTCGTCCGGGCGCTGGTCGTGCAGGACCCGCTGCAGATCGGAGACGCGGCCCAGCACCGGGAGCCCGCTCGACTCTCCATTGGCGGAGAGCACGCCGAGAAACTCGTAGTCGATGCCGCCGCGCCCGAGCCCCAGCGCGCGCCGAAGGCTGACCAGCCGCTCCCCTTCTCCGACGAGCACCGCACGGCGGCGCACGCCGGCGACTCGCCAGACGTCGCCGGTCACGACCTCGTAGCTCGAGCGCAGGAGCGAGATCACGATCGCGCCGAGGACGAACGCCGTCGCGTAGAGCCCGAACGTCGTGTGCTGGTAACCGGTGCCGACCGCGAACGCAAGGGTGATCAGCGTGACGAGCAGCAGCGACGACACGATCCGCCCCGCCCCGGCGCGCTGCTCGCGGGGCGCGTAGAGCCCGGCGCGCCAGAAGACGAGCACCGTCACGAGGGTCAGGAACGGCAGCCACTTCGCCTCCGCGTCCCACGGCAGGCCCCAGAGGATCGGCCGCTCGCCGTAGTACAGCTCCCGCAGGACGAGCGCGAGGTAGAGCGAGGCGGCAAGGCCGCTCAGGTCAAGCGCGACGAGGGCCGCGATGCTGACGATCCGCCGCGCAAGGCTACGCAGCTGGCCCGGCGACAGGAAGAAGCGCGCCGAGCGGATGTCACCGGAGAAGGCAGGAAGCTCGGGCGGCCCGCCGTCACCCGAGGACGAGCCAGCGTCGACAACGGACTTGGTCGCCACGAGAGCGGCCATTGTACTGCCGTCCGGAGCAGCGCCTGCGTTCTCCAGGCTAGCGCGCGATGTTTCCCGCAAGCACGCACGGGTCACCGGGCGGTCGGCGCCGCGAGAGCACGCGCAGTGCGGCGACGAGCGCGATCCGCCGTCTGCGGTCGAGCAGGTCGTAGTCGTGGAAGTACGCATGCACGTAGGGCGGCAGCGGCCCGAGCACGCCCCGCGCGAGGCCGCCGAGCGAGTGCGTCGTCGGCAGGATGCCCGGCGCCGGCGCGCCGGCGCGCACGGTGCAGTCGATCAGCTCGAGCTCCCGCACTTCCGCCTCGACGGCCTCGTCCGTGTACCAGCCGCCGCCGCAGAAGAAGCGCGGCTCGAGCCCCCGCTCCCTCATCCATGCCGCCTCCGCGCGGACGCGCGTCGCCGGATCGCCGCCGGTTGGACGCGCGTGCGTGGGGCTCGTCCAGTGCGTGTGCAGCCCGAACGGCGCCCGCGCCGCCGCCAGTCGCGCGCGGGCGAGCCACATGTGCTCATCCTCCCCGTACGCTGCGTCAGGCGGCCGCATCAGCGCGATCACGTCGAAGCCGCCGGGGCGGCGCCGCTGGAGCGCGTCGAACCGCTCCCACGCCTCGTCCCGCAGGGGCTGCTCGAGATGGCAGGAGACGATCGCGACTGGCGCTGAAGGCACTATGTGGCGCGTGTGCGGGATCTGCGGACTCTATTCGCCGTCGGGGCAGCCGCCGCCGCCGCTCGTCGACGGCATGCGGGCCCGGATCCGCCACCGGGGGCCGGACCAGGGCTCGACCGACGCCTTCGGGCCGTGCGTGCTCGGCCACCAGCGCCTGCAGGTCCTTGACCCGGAGCTCGGCTACCAGCCGGTCGCCAACGAGACGGGCGACGTCGTGGCCGTCTTCAACGGCGAGCTCTACAACTTCCCCGAGCTTCGACGCGAGCTGGCGGCGAGCGGGCACGAGGTGCGCGGCCGCGGCGACACGCCCGTGGTCCCGCACCTATACGAGGAGCACGGCCTCCGCTTCGTCGAGCGGCTCGAGGGGATGTTCGCGATCGCGCTCTGGGACGTGCCACGCGGCCGCCTCGTCCTCGCGCGCGACCGGCTCGGCAAGAAGCCGCTCGTCTGGACGCGGCTCGCGGACGGAACCTTTGCATTCGCCTCGGAGCTGAAGGCGCTCCTGGGACTGCCGGGGCTGCGGCGCGAGCCGGATCTTGCCGCGCTCGACGCCTACCTTGCGCTCCAGTACGTGCCGGGGACGCGCACCGGCCTGCGCGCGGTGCGCCGCGTCGAGCCCGGCTCGCTGCTCGTCGTCGAGGGCGACGCGCAGACCGCGGAGCGCTACTGGGAGCCGCAACTCGAGCGGCTGCCGCTGAGCGACGACGCATGGCTGGAGCGAGTGCGCGAGGAGGTGACGGCCGCGGTACGCAAGCGCCTCGTCGCGGACGTGCCGCTCGGCGCGCTGCTTTCGGGCGGGATCGACTCGGCGATCGTCGTCGCGCTGATGGCGCAGGCCTCGGCCGAGCCGGTGCGGACGTTCACGGTCGGCTTCGCGGACGAGCGCTACGACGAACGTCCGTTCGCGCGTGCGGTCGCGGAGCGCTGGTCCACACGCCACGAGGAGGTGGTGCTCGAGCCGGACGCTGCCGCCACGCTGCCGCGTCTCGCCGCCGCGTTCGACGAGCCGCTCGGCGACGAGGCCGCGCTGCCGCTCTTTCTCATCTGCGAAGCGGCGCGGCAGGAGGTGACGGTGGCCCTCGTCGGGGACGGCGGCGACGAGTCGTTCGCCGGCTACGAGCGATACGCGGCGATGGGCCTCGCCGACCGTGTGCCCGGGCCCGCGGCCGCGGCAGGCGCTCGGCTGCTCCGGGCGCTGCCCGCAGGTCGCCGTGAGCGGCGCTCACCGGTGTTCCGCGCGGCGCGCTTCCTCGACGCGGCCGCGGTGCCGCGCGCCGAGCGCTACGGGCAGCTGATGCAGGTCTTCACCCTCGGCCAGCGCGCGGAGCTCTGGACGGACGAGGCGAAGGCGGAGATCGGCGTCCTCATGTCGCCCGGCTTCCTGCTCGGGCAGCCGCCGGCGCCCGGCATCGCCGGGCTTCAGCTGCTCGACATCGCGACGTATCTGCCGGGCGATCTGCTGCCGAAGTCGGACATCGCGTCGATGGCGCACTCGCTCGAGCTGCGCTCGCCGCTACTCGACCACCGCGTCGTCGAGCTCGGGCTCGCGCTTCCCGAGTCGCTGAAGCAGCACGGCCGCGAGGCCAAGCTCGCCCTGCGCCGCGCGTTCGCCGACGAGTTGCCGCCGCTCGTCGCCCAGCGCGGCAAGAGCGGCTTCGGCGTGCCGCTCGCGCGCTGGTTCCGCGGCGAGCTCGCGCCTCTCGCGTACGAGCTGCTGCTCGACGAGCGGGCGCGCTCCCGTGCCTGGTTCCGCCCGGGCGCGGTCGCACGGCTGCTCGACGAGCACGCGGTGGAGCGGGCCGATCACGGCCACCGGCTCTGGACGCTCGTGATGCTCGAGCTCTGGCAGCGGACGCACGTGGACGCGGACGCCCCCGCGCCGGCGGCGGTCACGGCGACGTGAGCCGCCGTCGCGCCTACGTCGCGCTCGCCGCGGTCTGCGCGGCGCCACGTCTCGCCATCCTGCTGCACGAGCGCGGCGCGATCATGTCGTCGTTCACCGAGAAGAGCGACACGTTCGCGCTCACGTTCGTCCAGCACGGGACGTTCGGCTTCATCCCCGGAGAGCCGTCCGCGGCCACGCAGCCGCTCTACGGCTGGTTCCTGGTTCCGGTCTACTGGATCTTCGGCCGCAGCTGGTTGTCGATCGGCCTCGCGCAGCTGGTGCTCGCGATCGCCACCGCATGGCTCGTGTACGAGATCGGCCGGCGCCTGCTGGGTCGCCGGGGCGGGCTCATCGCAGCGGCGATCGCCACGCTCAACCCGTATCTCGCGTGGCACGACATGCACGTCAACCGCGAGATCGTCGACCAGGTGTGCTCGGCGGCGCTCGTGCTGCTGACGCTGAAGGTCGCCGAGCGCCCGACGAAGAGGCTCGCCACGCTACTCGGCGTCGTCACCGGGCTCGCGATGCTCGGCAACACCCGGCTCGTCTTCATTCCGATCCTCTGCGCGGCCTACCTCGCCTGGCGGTTGCCGCGCACCCGTTTCACCGCAGCGATCCTCGCGCTTGTCCTCGCCGGTGCGGCGGTCGCCGTGACGCCGTGGCTCGTGCGGAACAGGGTGGAGCTCGGCTGCGTCACGCTCACGACGGACGGCAAGGCCCTGTGGAAGGCCAACAACACGCAGACGTACGGCTTGCTGAGCACCGGCCAGTGGATCGACAACGTGTCCCCGAGCTCGCCCCGCCCGCCTCCTCCCAACCAGCTGACGCCCGAGGAGGCGTGGGGCTACTACGTCAAGCCGGGCGTGCCGAAGCAGTACGCGATCGACCACTACCCGAACGAATGTGTGGAGATGTCCTTCTACGAGCATCTGACGGTCCAGTACTGGAAGCACCATCCGGGCGACAAGGCGAAGCTGGCGGCACTGTCGGAGCAGCTGCTCTGGCAGCCGAACGTGTTCGAGACCAGCGGGCGAAACGGGGCCGGCACCAATCTCGACGTCGGCCGACGCCTCGTCGAGCCCGTCTACATGTGGGCGATCTACGCGCTCGCAGCGGCCGGCCTCGTCCTCGCCCCGCGCGCCTTCGTCGTGCTCGCGCTGCTCCTGTTCGCCTACCAATCGGCCTTCGCAGCGGTGTTCGTCGGCGCCACGCGCTACCGGATCGCGTGGGACTTCCTGCTCGCACTGCTCGCCGCCGCCACGATCGAGCGCGTTCTGAAACGCGTGCGGGCCCGATGAGGGTCGTCCACGTGCACCGGATCCGGGGGATCGGCGGCTCCGAGCGGCACCTGCTCACGCTGCTTCCCGCACTGGCGGAGCGCGGTGCCGAGCCGCTGTTCGTCGGGCTCGACGATCCCGCGTGGGACCCGGCGGACTTCTACGGCGCGCTGCGCGTGCCCGCGGTGCGCATACCGGCGCCACGCGATCTCGATCCCCTGCTGCTCGCACGGCTCGTGCGCTCGCTTCACGCCGACGTCGTGCACACGCACCTCGTGCACGCCGACGTCTACGGCGGCGTCGCGGCGAAGCTCCGCGGAACGCGTCTCGTCTCGACCAAGCACAACGACGATCCGTTCCGCACGGGGCCGTTCCGGTTCGCGGAGCGCAGTCTTGCGCACCTCGCCGACCGAATCGTCACCATCACGGACTCGCTGCGACGGTTCACGGTCGAGCAGGTCGGGATCCCCGCTGCGAAGGTCGAGACGATCCACTACGGTCTGGACGACCTGCCGGAGCCCTGGGGCGTGAATCCGCCCGACGACGTCCCGGCCGATGCAAGAGTGCTGCTCGCGGTGGCCCGGCTGACGCCGCAGAAGGGCATCGACGTCGCGGTTCGGGCGCTCGCGATCCTCCCGGACGACACGGTGCTCGTCGTGCTCGGAGAGGGGCCGGAGCGCGGACGGCTCGAGTCGCTCGCCCGCGAGCTCGGCGTCGAGCGTCGCCTCCGTCTCCCCGGCCGCGTCCCGGACGTCGCCGGCTGGCTGCGGCGCGCCTCCGTGCTCGTGCACCCGGCACGCTGGGAGGGCTTCGGCCTCGGCGTGCTCGAAGCGATGCTCGCCGGGCTCCCCGTCGTGGCAACGAGCGTCAGCTCGCTGCCGGAGCTCGTCACGGACGGCGAGACCGGTCTGCTCGTGCAGCCGGACGATCCCACCGCGCTCGCCCTCGGCGTCGCGCGCGCGCTCGAGCTGCCGCAGCTAGGCGAGGCCGGCCGTGCGCGCGCGCGCCGCGAGTTCTCGGTCGCGCGGATGACGGAGCGGACGGTGGCGCTCTACGAGGACGTGCTCGGCGCGAGCCGCAGCTCGAAGAGCTGACCTTCCCACTCGCCGACGGTGAAGCGCTCGCTGGGGAAGAACCCCTGCTCCTCGTACCAGCGCACGAGCCGAGGGGCGCCAGCCCAGCAGTCGACGCGCACGAGCGCAGCGCCGGCGTCACACGCCTCCTCGAGCGCCCGTGCAACGAGTGCCGATCCGATGCCCTCGCCGGCATGGCGGCGCGAGGTGACGACCAGGACCACGTAGAGCTCGTGCTCGTCGACCTTACGCACGTACGGCTGGGCCTCGCCGACGACAAGCGCGCCCACGGCCTCACCGTCGTCCGACTCCGCGATCCGCAGTCCACCCGCCCGCTGCCAGCCCTCGAGGCGCTCGACGAACGAGAGCCTGTGCGAGATCGGCTCGGAGCCCCACTGTCCCGCCTGCCCGCGCGCAGCCATCCACTCGACGGCCTCGTCCATCAGCGCGAGCACCGAGTCGACGTCGGCGACGCCTCCGGGGCGGATCCTCACGCCGATCGCGCGAGTGCGCTCTCGTACAGGAGCTCCGTCCGCTCGGTGCAGAACGTCTGCAGGAAACGCGACAGCGCGCGCCGGCGGCCCGCCTCGCCCATCCGGCGCGCGAGCTCGAGGTCGCCGGCGAGCCGGACGATCGCGTCGCGCAGCGGCTCCGCCTCGCCGGCCGGAACGAGGATGCCGGTCTCGCCGTCGCGCACGAGCTCGCCGAGGCCGCCGATCGCCGCGGCGACGACCGGCCGAGCACGCTCCATCGCCTCGAGCGCCACCATCCCGAATCCCTCGCCCATCGACGGCACGACCACCACCGCAGAGCGCTCGATCGCCGACTGGATCGGGCTGACATGTCCGAGGAAGTGCACCGAGTCTGCGACGCCGAGCTCGCGCGCGACCGCGCGCAGCGCCGGCTCGAGCGGCCCGCGACCCGCGATGTCGAGCTCGAGCTCGGGCAGCTGCTTCTTCGCGTCGGCGAACGCGCGCAGCAGCACGATGTGGCCCTTGATCGGGATCAGGCGGCCGACGCAGAGAAGCCGCGGCGCGGCGCCGGCGTACGGCTCCGGCTCGCCGTCGGGGTCGATGCCGTAGTGCACGATCTCGAAGCTCTCGCCGTCGAAGCCCTCGACCTCCTCGAGATAGCGGGCCAGTCCGCGCGAGATCGCGATGTGCACGTGCGCGAGGCTCGCGACGGCGCGATCGGCGAGGCCAAAGTAGGGCGCCTCGCGGAACTCGTTGAAGCCGTGCTTCGTCGAGAAGCGCACGGGAACGCGTGCGGCGGTGCCGGCGAGCAATCCGTACGCCTCGGCGTGAACGAGATGCGTGTGCAGGATCGCGGGGCGCACTCGCAGCAGGTACGCGACCAGACGGAGGAACGCGATCGGGTCGACGTCCGCGCGCAGCAGGATCGCGTCGAGCGGCACGCCGCGCGCGGTGAGCGCGCGCGCGAAGTCCCAGGCGCCGGGCTCGTTCTCGTGCAGCATCAGCATGCGCACGTCCCAGCCGTGCTCGCGCAGCTTGGGCAGGAGCGAGAGCAGATGGGCCTCCGAGCCGGAGATCCCCGCGACCTTCTGCAGGTGGAGGATGGTGCCGCGCTTCACGTCTCGAGAACGGTAGCGAGCACACCGTCCGCCCAGTGCTCCACCGAGTGGCGGGCGACGACGAGCTCCCGCAGCTCGGGCCGCCGACGCCGGTCGAGCGAGCGCAAGCGCGCAGCGAGGCTCTCCGGGTCGTCCCGGTCGAAGCGGAGCTCCTCCGGCAGCAGGTCGTCGAACACCGGGTTCGAGGCGAGCACGGGCACGCAGGAGGCCGCGGCCTCGTACACGACCTTGTCCGGTGCCCCGGCGCGCATGTTGTTGATCAGCACGTGGCTGCGTGCGAAGAGGGCCGGAACGTCGGCGCGCGGAACGGGCCCGCCGAGCTCTGCGTCCAGGCCGAGCTCCGCCGCCAGCCGCTCGAGCTCCCGCTTGTGGGCGTCGTACTCGCCGCCGCCGGTGGAGCCGTGCGCCTCGACCCGAACGCCGCCGGCCAGCGCGGCGCCGCGGAGGATCGTCTCGAGCCCCTTCGCCGCCGAGTAGCGGCCGAGCACGAGCGCGCGCAGCGGTCCGCCGTCCAGCGGGTCGTCGCTGCACGGGAACTCCGCGACGTCGATGCCGTGCCCGATCCCGCGCACCTTGCGCGACGCCAACGGGAACGAGCGCCGGTCGACCGAGACCACGCCGGTGCAGAGCTTCTCGGCCGCTCGCACGACGATGTGGCCCTTCCAGTGCGTGTACCAGAGGACGAGCGGGATGCGCCGCGGCCGCACGAGCGGCGCCGCGAGCACCGCATAGAGGGGAACCATGTGGGCGACGACGCCGAGCGGCCGAGGGTGCAGCTCGCGGGCGAGCGCGGCGGTGAACTTCGCGCCGCGCTGCGCCTGCGTCGCCGCCCCGAACGCGTGCACACGTGCATTCTCCGGCACGGCCGCCGGCACCGCCGAGTCACAGAGCACGACGAGCTCGTCGACGCGTGCTGCAAGCGCGCGCACCATCGGCACGGTCGCCGCGAGCACGGGATCGTCCGGATCGAGCTTCTGCGTCGCGAAGATCAGCTTCCGCATTAGAAGAAGTCGAGGTCGCCGAGCGAGAACCTCCACGCACTCCGGTTCTTGGGCAGCTCCGGCGCGTCGTCCGTCAACCGCTTGCCGATGAACCGGATCGTGCGCGGCGTCGGCACGAAGCCGGCCGCGAGATAGGTGCGCTCCTCGCCGGGATTGACCATCGCCACCGCAAGGTCGGCATCGACCGCGCGCACGCACCGGCGCAGCAGTCGCGCCGTGTCCCGACCGACGGCGTCGCAGACGACCGCGGACGAGAACCCGTGCCAGACGGCGTGCGTCACGACCGCCCAACCGCCGTCGCCGTCGAAGCGGACGTACGGCCGCGGCGAGTCGACGTACCGCCAGTTCAGGTACTCGACGTCGCGCACGATGTGGTGCGCGTCGAAGACGGCTGCATGACGCTGCCCGAACGGCGGGACGCCCGGCTGCTCGAGCAGGCGCCCGGCGCCTGTGCGGCGCAGCCGCTTCGGGCGCACCCAGATCCGCAGCGACGTGACGTCCTCCCAGCCGAGCCTGCCGACGAGGATCGGTCCCGCCATCGGGTTGGTGAAGCCGAGCCCCCACCGTGCGCCCGCCCGGGTCGCCTCCTGCTCGTTGTGGAGCTCGAGCGTCGAGAACACGCCGCGGCCGCGCGCGGCCGGCGTCGTCACAGCGTGCACCGCGTAGGCCGCCGGACCCCGGCTCATGCCGAAGCAGGACATCGCGAGGACGCCCAGCGCGGTGCCGTCCTCGTCACGCGCCTCGTTGAGGATGCGCGGGCCGCCGGGGTTGCGGTCGAACCACCAGTCGAACTCCTCGGACGACATCGACTCGCCGTAGGTCTCCTGCATCAGCGCGAGGAAGTCGTCGCGCCGCGCCGGCTCGACGATCACCTCGACGACGTGCCGAGCGCCGCGTTGAAGAGCCGCCGTGCGTGCGTGCCGGTCACCGTGTCCTTCACCGCGATCAGGTCGCACGCGCCCGCGAGGACGAGCTCGAAGGTTCGACGCGAGTACGGCTCGACGTTGTACCGGCGCAGCTGGAGTGGATCGCTGTCGGGGCTGTTAGCGCCGGAGACGGCGGTGAACGCCAGGTCGTAACCGGCCTGCCGCACGAGGCTCGGATGCACCGGCTTGTAGTCCGCCTCCGAGCCTTTCACATAGGAGAACGCGCGCACCGGACGGCCGAGGCGCTCTTCGAGCTTGAGTTTCGAGATCGCGATCTCGCGCGCGGCCTCGTCGATCTCGAGCTCGGCCAGCGGGCGATGGCTGATCCCGTGCGACTCGATGCGCACGCCGTGCCGCTCGAGCTCGCGGATCTCGTCCCAGTCGACCGTCGGGTTGTGAACCCCGTGCGCAGAGAGGTACTTCTCGTGCGGCAGCGGCTGCGAGTCGCCCACGTACGCGATCGGGACGAACTGCACAGCGGGATAGCCGTGCTTCTTCAGCACAGGCGCGGCGTTCTCGAGGTTGTCGCGATAGCCGTCGTCGAACGTGATCAGCACGGCACCTTCGGGCAGCGGCTGCCCACCGACGTAGTGTGCGAGCACGGCGTCGAGATCGACCACCCTGTACCCGAGCTCCTCGAGCTCTGCCATCTGATCGTCAAAGAGCGAGACCGGCATCGACATGCGGTTGTTCGGCAGGTCGTTGACCTTGTGGTACATGAGCACGCGCAGGCTCCGGCCGTCGCCGTTCACGGCGCCGAGGCCGTTCGCCGTCTCGCCGATCGCGCGATAGACGGAGTTCTTCAGCAGCTGCTTGATCTGCTCGCGCACGCGTCCAGGTTAGCCCGCGAGGACGCCGTCCACGAGCGCAGCCACCTTCGCCGCGTACTGCGCCGGCGTGACGCCCCAGTCCTCGCCGGTGCGGCGAGCCGCGGCGCCGAGCCGCTCGGCCTCGCCGCGGTCGCCGAGGATCCGGAGTAGCGCCCCGGCCAGGTCGTCCGCGTCATCCGGTTCGACGAGCAGCCCGTTCTCGCCGTGCCGGACGACGTCCGGGATGCCGGCGCGGTTGCCACCGACGATCGCACGGCCGCGGCAGGCGCCCTCAAGCGCGACGCGCGGCAGGCCCTCGGAGCGCGACGGGAGGCAGACGAGCCACGACGCGTCCATGGCCGCAGACACCTCCTCCGCCGTCAGCCGCGTTGTCCACTCGACCTGCTGCGGCAGCTCGGCGACGAGCCGCTCCGCCCGGTCGCGCATCGTGCCGTCGCCGACGACGTGAAGCGTGGCCCCCGGCGCCTGCGGCGCCGCGCGACGCCACGCCTCGACGAGGGTGTCGAAGGCCTTGTAGCGCTCGAGCACGCCGACGAAGACCGCGCGCGGCGCCGGGGGCAACGGCGCCGGCGGCCGCTCGAGGAACGCCTCCGCGTCGACATAGGACGGAAAGACCGCGGCCGGCTGCACGCCGAGCGCCGTGACGAGCCCCGTCGTCTGCGTGGAGACGGTACGCACGGCGTCGACGCGGCGGACGGCGAGCGGGGCGAGCGCGTCGTTGAGTGGGTTGAGGAGCCGTCGCAGCGGCGAGCCGTACAGCCGCGTCGCCTCGTGCCAGTCGCCCTGGACGTCGAGGATTACCTTCGTGCGCGAGCCCGTCAGCCGCCGGGCGAGCAGGAAGGCGACCGCCTCGTGAATGCCCTGCACGAGCGCCGCCTGCGGCCGGAAGTCGCGCAGCTCGCGTGCGATCCGCCACGGCAGCAGCAGGTAGTAGAGGGCGCCGTCGAGCAGCCGCGGCCGGGCCGGGCCGACGAGGTGGAAGCGCTCGGCGCGCGTCGGCCAGCCGTCCGGCGCGGCGGCGAGCACGCGGTGGTCGACGACCGCGGCCACGGCATCCCATTTCCGCTGCTGGGCGCCGTCGAGCGGGAGCCGGAAGCGCTCGCGCGAGACGAAGAGCACCCGCGGCTTCATGCGGCCGCGACCTCGAGCACGCGGTCCGCCCAGTGGCCGGCCGAATGCTCCGCGGCAACGCGCGCCCGCAGCTCCGGCCCGGCGCCGCCGCCGTAGCCGCGGATCCGCTCCGCGAGCGAGCCGGGATACTCGCCGTGGAAGCGGAGCTGCTCGGGCAGCAGCGTGTCGAACACCGGCGACGCAGCGAAGACCGGCAGGCAGGCGGCCGCCGCCTCGTACACGACCTTGTCCGCCGCGTTGCCGCGCGTCGCGTTGACGACCGCGTCCGCCAGGCCGAACAGGTGCGGAACCTCCGCGTACGCGACCTCGTCGCCGAAGGTGACGCGATCGTGCACGCCGAGCTCCGCCGCGAGCTGCTCGAGCCAGGGCCGGTGCGCGCGGTCGGCCTCCGTGAGCAGCGGCCCGTGCAGCGTCAGGGTCGCCTCGGGTAGCTCCGGCAGCGCGCGCAGGACGGTCTCCCAGCCCTTCACCGGCGCGTAGCGGCCGAGCCCGAGCAGGCGGCGCAGCGGCGGGCGGCGCTCGGGAACGCAGGGCAGCGCGTCGACGTCGATGCCGTGCCCGATCGCGCGCACCTTCGACGAGTGCAGCGGCACGCTCCGCTCGTCGACGGTAAGCACAGCGTCGACGACGCGTACGGCGGCGTCCAGCAGCGGGCCGCTCCCTTGCTGCGTGAACCAGAGCAGCAGCGGGACGCGCAGCGGCCTCGCGAGCGGCGCTGCGAGCACCGCATACACCGGCGCCATGTGCGCGACCACGGCGACCGGGCGCCGCGCGAGCTCCGGTGCGAGCGCGGCGAGGTAGCGGACACCGCGGCCGGCCTGCGACGGCGCGGCGAAGCTGTGCGCGCGGCAGTTCTCCGGCAGGGCCTCGGGCTCGACGCGGTCGGCGAGCACGACGACCTCGTCCACACGCGCCGCGAGCGCGCGGATCTTTGCGAGCGTCGCCCCCAGCACGGGGTGTGCCGGGTCGGCGGCCTGCGTAACGAAGACCAGCCTCGTCACGCGACGAGCTCCCGCATCCGGCGCGCGTACTCCTCCGGCGTCTGCAGCCACGGCCCGGCGGCCACGTGCGCCCCCTCGCCGAGGTGCTCGGCGAGCGCGCGGTCGGAGAGCACGCGCACGAGCGCCTCGGCGAGCGCCTGCGGATCGTCGGGCGCGACGAGCAGGCCGGAGACGCCGTCGCCAACGAGGTCGGGGATCGCGCCGGCGCGCGCGCCGACGACGCCGCGCCCGCGGCAGAACGCCTCGACGAGCACCCGCCCCATCCCCTCGGAACGCGACGGCAGCACGAGTAGCCAGGCGTCGTCGAGCGCGGCGGCGACCTCGTCGGGCCTCAGCTCACGGTCCCAGCGGACGCCGAGCTCGCGGACGAGCGCCTCGGCCACGTCGGTTCTCGTCCCCTTGCCGACGAGCCGAAGCGACGCGCCGGGCACACGCGGCGCGGCACGCCGCCAGGCTGCGGCGAGCCCGTCGATGTTCTTGTACGCCTCGAGCACGCCGACGAACAGCGCGAGCGGCCGTTCCGGGAGAGGCTCTGGAGGGCCGCTGAACGGCGCGAGGTCCATGAAGGCGGGGAAGTCCGCGGCCGGCTCGACGCCGAGCTCGCGAACGAGGGCCGCCGTGAACGGGGAGACCGTGCGCACGGCGTCGGCGCGGCGCAGCGCCGCCGCCGCCACCGCGTCCCCGAGCCGGCCGAGCACGCGGCGCGCCGACGAGCCGTAGAGCCGCGTCGACGTGCGCCAGTCGGCGTGGACCTCAACGACCACGCGCGCGGGAACGCGCGCGATCCAGCGCGCGAGGAGCGCGGCGGCCGCATCGTAGGCCGTCTGGCAGACGACCGCGTCCGGACGAAAGTCTCGCACCAGCCGGGCCGTGCGCCACGGCAGCGCGAACCAGAACGCGAGCCCGTCGAGTCGCCGCGGGCGGAACTGCGGGACGAGCGCGAACGTCCGGTCGCCGGGCGCCGAGCCGGGAGCAGCCGACGCGAGCACCCGCACGTCGAGCTCGCGTCCGAGCGCCTCGAACTTCTGCGCGAGGCTCGGCGACAGGGGCAGCCGATAGCGGGTACGGCCGACGAAGAGGACGCGGGGCCTGCTCACGCGATCAAGCCTAGTAACAGTCTGTTACTTGCTTGTTTGGGTGACGCGCAGCAGCGTCTGCTCGAGCCGGCCGAAGACGAGGCCGGGCGCGTACTCCGCGACCGACGGGGCCGAGGCCGCACGCAGCCGTTCCCGCAGCGCCCCGTCCGCGAAGTAGTGGCGGATCGCCTCGCCGAGTGCGGCCGCGTCGCCCGCCGGCACGAGCAGCCCGTTCTCGCCGTCGCGCACGACCTCGGCGACTCCCCCGGCCGTCGTGGCGAGGACAGGCGTCCCGAGCGCGAGCGCCTCGACGACGGTGTGCGGGAAGTTCTCCCAGCTCGAGGAGAGGATCGTCGCGTCGGCCGCCCGGAAGAGCTCGAGCACCCGCTCGCGCGGTTGCGCGCCGAGGAAGCGGACACGGTCGGCGAGGCCGAGCTCCGCAGCGCGCTGCTCGAGCGGTGTCCGCTCGTCGCCGTCGCCCGCGATCAGCAGGCTCACGCCGTCGACGCGCACCAGCGCCTCGAGCGCGACTCCGAGCGACTTCTGCGCGGTGAGCCGTCCGGCGAACGCCAGCGTCGCCCCGTTCATCCGGAACGACCGCCTGAGCTCGTCGCGCGGCGCGAGCTCCGGGATCGGCGGCGCCGGATTCGGCAGCACGGATACGCGGTCGGCGCGGACGCCCCACGAGACCGCGAGCTCGCGCAGGTACGTGCTCGGTGTGAAGACGTGGGCCGCGCGCCGCAGCTCGAGGTCGCGGGCAAGCCGCAGCGCGCGCACGGCGACTCCGCCGGCGAGCCCCTGGAACTCGTCGACGTTCCCCGACACCATGCTCCGGCGCCGTGCCCGCTCGAAGGCGGGATCCGCGGTGAGCTTGACGACGTACGGCCGCCGCGCGAGCGTCGAGCCCGCCGCACTGCGGCCGAACATCCCGGTCGTGTAGACGACGTCGGCACGCACGGCGCGGCGGGCGACCTCGAGGCCCGTGCGCACGTGGATTGCCCCCTTCGGGAGCGACCGCGACACCCAGTGAACCGGGTACTCCCGTGCCTCGGGCGCGGCTGCCGCGGTGGTCACGACCTGCACCTCGTGGCCGCGCGAGCGAAGGTATGCCGCCACGTCGGGCGCGTGGCTCGCCGGCCCGCCGACGTCGGGCGGCCAGATGCCCGAGACGACGAGCACCCTCACCGCGCGAGGACTCCGGCCTCGGACTCCTCCTCGGCCGCGAGCTCGGCGAGCGAGGCCGGCCGCTGCACGTCGTCCGGGCGGATACGGGCGAAGATTGCGGCCCACGCGAGCGCGAACGCGCACATCCCGGCAAGGAACGCGCCCGCCGCGCCCGTCGCGCCCCACGACGCCCCGAACACGATCACGAGCGGAAGGACGACGAGCGTCTCGAGGCCGTGCGTCCAGATGCGGAGGTTCGGACGGCCGATCGTCACCGGGAACGACTTCGTCCAGCCGACGACGAGCTGCACGGCGGCGGTCAGCAGGAAGAGCCGGGCGGCGTTCGTGGCGCCGAGGTACCGGGGCCGGTAGATGAGGCTGATCAGGTGCGGCATCGCCCACCAGAGCGGCCCGACGGCGACGATGCAGAGCACGAACGCGATCGCGCTGTAGCGGCGCACCTGCCGGAGCACCGCGGACTGGTTGCCGCGCTCCCACTCGCGCGTCTGCTCGGTCAGCAGCACCATCCGCGCCGGCCCCGAGAGCGCCTGGAAGCCCGACTGCGGCGACTGCGCGACCTTGAACAGCCCGACCTGCGTCGTGTTGGTCACGGCTCCGAGCACGAGCGGGGCGAGCCCCCCGCGCAGCGCGAGCACCCCGGTGGCCGCGCTCGACTGGAGGATGAACGAGACGATGCCGCGCCGGTCCTCGGCAAGCGGAGTCGCCGCCGCACGCGGGAAGCGGCGGAACGCGAGCCGGCCGGCGATCCCGACGGAGGCGGTCGCCGCGATCTGGGCGGCGAGCACGCCCGCGATCGCCTGGTCGAGGCCGTAGTGCGCGCCGACCGCGATCCCGGCGAGGCGCAGCGCCATCGACCACGCGAGGAAGGCCGACCGGATGTCGTACCGGCTGCGCAGGTAGAGCGCCGACCCGGCGAGTCCCTCGAGCGACTGGCCGAGCGGGATGCCGGCTGCGAGGAGCAGCGCCACGGTCAGCCGCGACGGCACCAGCGCCGCGAGAACGGCGAGCCCCGCCGCGCCGAGCGCGGAACCGGTGACCTTGAACCAGAGCGCGCTCGCGAACAGCCGCCGCAGCCGGCCCCAGTCCTCGCGCGTCACGTAGCGGAAGCCGTACTTCACGAGCGCCTCCTCGACGGTGAGATCGAAGAACGACTGGAGGAAGCCGGTCGCGAAGATGACCGTCGCGAAGTCGCCGAACGCCACGCGCGTGTGCAGCTCGCGCGTGGCGATGACGGTGCCGAGGAAGCCGAGGACGACGGACAAGTAGATGCCGACGGCCGTCAGCGAACGGCGGACGAAGAGCCGGGGCATCGGGCGACGCCAGTATAGTGGGCGGCTCTTTGACCGTCGGCTTCGACTCAGCGGAGCAGCGAGGTCGGCGCGCCGCCCCGCTGGGAGTGTCCTGGGAGGCGGCGGTGACCGCTCTCTGCCTGCCACCGATCTTCCTGCACGTGCGCTGGCAGCCCGGCTTCGCCGTCGGCTTTGGCTCGACGAACCTGAACGCCTACCTCTCGGACTTCGCAGTTGCCGCGATCGCCGTCGTCGCCCTCCTGAGCGGGCTTCGCTCGGGCTTCACGCCGCTGCGCCGGGCGGTGTGGATCTGGGCGGCGGCGATCGCGTTTCTCGTCTGGATCTTCCTCGAGGTGGCATACGGGCGGCACCTCTCGAGCGCCTACCCGTGGCGCACGCACGCAGTCACCGCGGCGAAGTACGCCGAGTACGCGCTCCTCGCTCCCTCCCTGGCGCTCGTGCTGCGCCGCGGGCGCGACCTGCTTGCGTCGCTCTGGTCGCTCACGCTCTGGAGCGTCGTCGCGACGGTCGTCGGCGCGGCACAGTTCTTCGGCGCGGCGATCTTCGTGCACGGCCGGCTCGGGAGCCGGCAGGGCTCGTTCCTCTCCGAAGCGGACTTCGCCGCGCTCGCGGGTGCCGTGCTGATCGTCGGGCTCGTCGCACTCCTCCGTCCTGAGCACGGACTCGGCCGCCGGCTTGGCACCACCGCCACGTTCAGCGGCCTCCTGGGGCTGATCCTCGCCGCGTCGGTCGCATCGCTGCTCGGCCTCGCAGCTGCCGCGCTCGCGCTCACCGCCGTCCTGCTGCTGCGACGGGAGCTGCCCCGCCGGCGCATGCTTGCAGCCGCTGCGCTGGCCGTCATCGCAGCGGCGGGCGTGGTCGCGCTGCGCGGCGGCGACCTCGGCTCGTTCGCGCGCTTTCTCAGCACGTCCTCGGCGAGCCCGCAGGCGAAGGAGAAGACCGTCCAGACGTACGCACACCGCACGCTCCTGGCCTGGATCGGCCTGCAGATCTGGAAGGACCACCCCGTGCTCGGAGCCGGATGGCAGTCCTCCGAGGATCCGTCCACGTTCGGGCCGTACGTACCGGCCGCGCACAGGCGCTTCCCGAACGAGCCGCCGCTGGCGTTCCCGACGCGCGCGCACCCGTACAGCACCCAGGACGTCTGGGTCGAATCGCTGGCCGAGCTGGGGATCGTCGGGTTGCTGCTGCTCGTCTCGATGTTCACCGCAGTGGTCGTGACGGCCTGGCGGGCCGCGCGCCGCGTGGGCGGCGCTGCGGCGCTGATCGGCCTGGGCTGGACCATGCTCGTGCTGTGGCTGTGGACGGCGCAGAGCTTCGTCGCGGGGATTCCCCTCGACGCGGTGACGTGGCTCGGCTTCGGGCTCGTCGCGAGCGGTGCCGCCTGGGCGCACGAGCATGCGCCCGTCTCCGCGAGAATGGGCACATGAGTCGTGTCCTCGTCACGGGCGGCGCCGGCTTCATCGGCTCGAATCTCGTTCGCGCTCTGCTCGAGCGCGGCGACGACGTGCGCGTGCTGGACAACTTCTCCACCGGCAACCGCGCCAACCTCGACGGCCTCGACGTCGAGATCGTCGAGGGCGAGCTCCGTAGCTACGAGCGAGTGCACAACGCAGTGCGAAGGGCGGAGGTCGTCTACCACCTCGGCGCGCTCGGCTCGGTGCCGCGCTCGGTGCAGGACCCCCTCACCTCGAGCGCGGTCAACATCGAAGGGACGCTCAACGTCCTCCTCGCCGCTCGCGACGAGGGCGTGCGCCGAGTCGTCTTTTCCTCCTCGACATCGGTGTACGGCTCGAGCGCGCAGCGGCCGACGACCGAGACGATGCCGCCGGACCCGATCTCCCCCTACGGCGTCGCGAAGCTGGCGGCCGAACGCTACTGCATCAGCTGCTCGCGCGTCTACGAGTCGTTCGAGTCCGTTGTGCTGCGCTACTTCAACGTGTTCGGCCCGCGCCAGAGCCCCCTCTCGCAATACGCTGCTGTCGTACCGCTGTTCGTGACGGCGATTGCGGCAGGCGAGCCGATCGACGTGCACGGCGACGGCGAGCAATCGCGCGACTTCACGTACGTCGACAACGTCGTCGACGCGACGATCCGCGCCGGCGAGACCGCAGGCGCGAGCGGCGAGATCTTCAACATCGCGGCCGGCGCGCCCGCGAGCGTGAACACGCTCGCGAACATGATCGGCGCCATCCTCGGCAGACCGGTTGAGCGGCGGCACCTGCCGCCGCGGCCGGGCGACATCCGCAACTCGTGGGCCGACCTGAGCAAGGCGGAGCAGATCCTCGGCTACCGCCCCCAGGTCGGCCTCGAGGACGGGCTGCGGCGCACGATCGAGTTTCTCGGTGTCTGAGCCGGTCAAGGTGCTGCGCGTGATCGCGCGGCTCAACGTCGGCGGCCCTGCGCTGCACGTTGCCTATCTGACGGCGGGGCTCGCGGACCGCGGGTACGAGACGACGCTCGTCGCCGGCACGGTCGGCCGCGGCGAGAAGTCGATGGCGTTCGTCGCAGAGAAACGGGGCGTGCGAATCGTGACCCTCGAGGAGCTCCACCGCGAGATCGCGCCGCTGCGCGACGCACGGGCCATGTTGCGGCTCGCGCGCCTCATGCGCCGCGAGCGGCCGACCATCTTGCACACGCACACGGCGAAGGCCGGAGCGGTCGGACGGGTCGCAGCGCTGCTTGCCGGCGATGCGCGGCCGCCGATCGTCGTGCACACCTTCCACGGTCACGTGCTGCGCGGCTACTTCAACCGGGTGACGACCATCGGCTTCCGCGTACTCGAGCACGTGCTCGCACGCGTGACGACCGCGCTCGTTGCCGTGAGCCCCGAGGTTCGGGACGACCTCGTCGCGCTGCGCGTCGCACCCGCGTCGAAGTTCACTGTCATCCGGCTGGGGATCGAGCTCGGCGAGCGCGTAGGCGGCGGCCCCGAGGAGCGCCGTGAGACACGCAGGCTGCTCGGGATCGCGCAGGACGCGTTCCTCGTCGGCTGGGTCGGCCGGATGACGGCCGTGAAACGCACGAAGGACATCCTGCGAACGCTGCGTGCGCTCGTCGACCGCGATGTCGACGCGTATCTCCTCATCGTCGGCGACGGGCCGGACCGCGATGCGCTCGAGCAGTACGCGCACCAAATCGGTGTGGCGAAGCGCTGCCTCTTCCTCGGCTACCAGGAGGACGTCGCGCGCTTCTACGACGCGATCGACGTGCTGCTGCTCCCGTCCGTCAACGAGGGCACGCCGGTGAGCGTGATCGAGGCGCTCGCGGCGGGGAGGCCGGCCGTCGCAACGCGCGTCGGCGGCGTCCCGGACGTCGTCCGCGACGGCGTCGACGGCTTCCTCGTGGACGTCGGCGACGTCGAGACGCTCGCCGAGCGGCTCGCCGGGCTCGCGGCCGACCCCGAGCTCCGCGCCCGGATGGGGGAAGAGGGCCGCGCGCGCGTCCTCGAGCGCTACGCCGTCGAACGGTTGGTCGACGACGTCGACCGCCTGTACAGGTCACTGCTGGCCGCGCGCGGCCTGAAACCGCCGCCCGACCCGGGTCCGCGGGTCACAGGCTGAGGCGGCGGTCGCGGCGTCAGCCGCGCGGCAACGACAGGAAGGTGTTCCAGGAGGGCTTGTGCTTCCCGCTGACGGTCTCGAGCCCCGATTGCCAGCCGCCGATGCTCGGCTCGTCCTTGATGAGGAACCAGAGCATCATGTCGATGCGCGGGTTCGCACGGGCGATCGCATAGGCCTGCTTCATGTCGGCCGCCTGCGTCGCCCAGCTGACACCGAAGATCGTGTGATCGGGCGGGTTGGTCTGGTAGCCGTACTCCGTGATCCAGAGGTGCTTTGGCCCGTAGAGCGCCGTCAGCTTCGCCAGCAGGACATTGATGTTCCCGAGCTGGATGCGCCGCACGATCTTGCCGGCCGGCACGTAGCTCGGCACCTCGTTGCCGGCGTCGGCATACGGATGGTGCGCATACACGTCGAACTGCTTCATCCCGAAGGTGTGGGCCGCTATCAGGAACGAGATCGGATCGACCGACGGGCGCTTCGAGGTCGGCGCGTCGTTCCCCTTCGGGCCGGTGACGCCGCAGGCGACCTGCTCACCGGGAAGAGGCCCGAGGCCCAGCGAGTGCACGCCGTTGTAAATCGCGTTGCAGATCCGCGCATACTGGTACGCGCTCTCGATCCGCCACTTGCCGCCGACGCGCTTGTACTGCGGCGTCAGCCAGTCGGGGTTGTTCGGCTCGTTCCACGCCGTCCACATGCTCACCTTCGGCAACGGCGACGCCTCGATGCCGAGCAATGCGTTCCGCTGCCAGTCCGGCGGCGTCCACAGCCCGCTGTAGCGCTCAGCCGCGGCGTACGCGAAGTTCTGGAGATCGCTGAAGTTCGTCGGCGCGACAGTTCTGGCCTTCCCGCCGTTCGCCCACGAGGGCGTGAAGAGGATCGAGAACACGACCTTGATGTTGTCCAGCGACGCGTACTTGACGAGACGGTCGTACAGCGACCAGTTGTAGGCGGGATCGCCCGGGTCGGTCGGATCGCTCGGCTTGCTGTTCGCGACGGCCCACTTCGTGCCACCCCAGTAGAGGTTGACACGCAGCACCTGGGCCTTGAGCGTCTTCAGCGCCGCGAATGCCGTGTCGGGATTGCCGTAGAGCGTGTCGGCCTCGTCGTTGATTCCGACCAGTAGATGACTCGACGCCCGTGCGTTCCTGACCGTGTGCCGGCTCGACGAGGCTCCGGCCGTCTGGACGATCAGACCTGTGACGGCCATTCCGGCCGCCGCGATGAGGGCGATGCGCTTAGACACTCAGTGACTCCCGTCGGTTCGCTTGCAGGATCTGGCGCAAGCCCTCCTCGAGGGTGGCCTGCGGCTCCCAGCCCAGCAGCTGCCGGGCGCGTGTGATGTCGGGCTGGCGCACCTGCGGATCGTCCACCGGCAACGCCTCGAAGACGATCTCGCTCTTCGAGCCGGTGACGCGGATCACCGCCTCGGCGAGCTCCAGCAGAGACAGCTCCTGCGGGTTCCCGATGTTCACAGGAAGGTGCTCGCCGCTACGAGCGAGCAGCACCAGTCCCCGGATCAGGTCGTCCACGTAGCAGAAGCTGCGCGTCTGCGATCCGTCGCCGAACACGGTCAGCGGCTCGTTCGCGAGCGCCTGCCGCACGAACGTCGGAATCGCGCGGCCGTCGTGCGGCCGCATCCGCGTGCCGTACGTGTTGAAGATCCGCACGATGCACGTGTCGACGCCCTGCTGTCGGTGGTACGCCATCGTCAGTGCCTCCGCGTAGCGCTTCGCCTCGTCGTACACGCCGCGCGGCCCGATCGGATTCACGTTACCCCAGTACGTCTCCGGCTGCGGATGCACGGCGGGATCGCCGTACACCTCGCTCGTCGAGGCGAGCAGGAAGCGTGCGCGCTTGAACTTCGCGAGACCGAGCGCGTTGTGCGTCCCGTACGAGCCGACCTTCAGCGTCTGCAGCGGCAGGCGCAGATAGTCGATCGGGCTCGCGGGACTGGCGAGATGGAAGACGAAGTCGACCGGCTCCTCGATCTCGAGATGCGTCGTGATGTCGTGGTTGACGAAGTGGAACCGGTCGCCGCGCACGTGCTCGACGTTCTGCAGCGACCCCGTCTCCAGGTTGTCGACGCAGATCACCCGGATCCCGTCGGCGACGAGGTAGTCGCAGAGGTGCGACCCGAGGAAGCCTGCACCTCCTGTGACGACGGCCGTCGGCATCGCACCGATGCTAGCGGGGCTTCAGCAGGAAGGGGCGGACTTAACGAAGGATTTACGGCCTCGAGCAGTGCTAGCGTCAGGCGTCGATGCGCGTGCCAAGGCTGACGGGCTGGTGGAGTGCGCTCGTGCTGCTCGTTGCAGTCCGACTCGCGATCCCGCTGGCGGCCTACGCGGACGCAGGTTCGAAGCTGCCCGGGCTGCCGCGCTTCACGCGACCGGCCCGGGACGGCGGCCTGATGGGCGACGCGACGAGCTTCTACGCAGGGGCGCGCGAGTTCATGGCCGCCTGGGGACGGATCCCGCTGCCGCTGCTCGCGCTCCTCGGGCTTGCGCTCGTCGCCGCCGCGTCCGCGCTCGTCGTCGTCTGGCGCCGGCGCCCCGACCTGCGGCCGTGGCTCGTCCCCGCCGCCCTCTTCGCTTTCGGCCTCGCGGTCTGCGTCAACGTCCACTGGATGAAGCCGAGCGGCGCGCAGACGATCGGCTGGCCGATCGTCTGGGCGCTGCCGATGCTCCCGTACCGCGTCCTCGGCTTCGGGCTGAGCAAGCACGTCGCGTGGGACTTCGGCGCGGCACTCTCGCTCCTGTTCGTCGCGCTGACCGTCGTCGCCGTCGCATATCTCGGCCGTTACGCGAGCAGCCGCCGCTGGATCGGCCTGCTCGCGGCGGCGTGCTGGACCGCGTGGCCGCTGCTCGTCGGGCTGATCGCCGGACACCACGCGTGGGCGAACAACCAGTGGGACATCGACGTCGGCCTCCACAACTACACCGAGCCGCTGTCGACGCTGCTCGTCACGAGTGGAGCAGTGCTCGTGCTCTCGCCGCGCCTGACGCCGATGCGGCTCGCGCTCGGCGGCTGCGCGCTGAGCATCGCAACCTCCGTGAAGGTCTCGAACGCGCTGCTCGCGGGCGCGGCGCTCATCGTCGTCTTCCTGCGCGGCCGGACGCGCGAGGCGCTGCCCTATCTCGCCGGTGCGCTCTCCGTCGCACCGGCGGTGCTCGCCTACTGGCCGCTCTCCTATCCGAAGCTGTACGACAACCCGCAGTCGTGGCCGCGCGATCCGTTCGACGTCGCGCACGTCGTCTCGAGCTGGACGAACTCCTCGATCTTCACACCGCACACGCTCGCGATCGTCGTACCGCTCGCGGCGATCGGCGTCGCGGGGCTCGTCCGGCCGTGGCAGCTCGCGCTCGTGCTCGCGTTCCTGCTCGTGAACCCGGTCTTCTACAGCTTCTACGCGAACACCGCACAACATCCGCGCTTTCTCTACGCGAGCCTGCCGGAGCTGTTCGTGCTGTGGGCGGCCGGAATCGCTGTGGTCGTCGAGCGGCTGCCGCGACCGTCACGCGAGCTCCGACGCGCTGGATCATGAGGCGCCCGGCGCTTCCTGCGCTGGCGATCGCCGGCGCCGGCCTCGGCATCGCGCTGCGGGTGTGGATCCTCCTCTCACCGCACGGCGCACTCGATTCCGACGAGGCCGTCGTCGGACTAATGGCGAAGGGCATCCTCCACGGCCGGCTGCCGGTCTTCTTCCCAGGTCAGGGCTACGGCGGCAGCCAGGAGGCGTTTCTGACGGCGCCGCTGATCGCGCTGTTCGGCATGAGCGTCGACACGATCCGGATCGTCACGATCGCGCTCTGGGCGTTGTCGGCGCTGCTCGTCTGGCGCATCGGCCTCCGTGTGCTGGACGAGCGGCGCGCCGTGGCGGCCGCGGTCCTGTTCTGGATTTGGCCCACGTACTTCGACTGGAAGTCGACCCGGGCGCACGGCTTCTACGGCTCGGAGCTCTTCCTCGGCCTCGCGATCCTCCTGCTCCTCCTGCGGCTGCGCGAGCAGCGGTCGCGGCGGGACCTCGTCCTGCTCGGGCTCGCGCTCGGCTGCGGTCTCTGGTCGAGCCCGCAGGTGGCGATCGTGGCGCTCCCGGCGCTGGGCTGGCTCGTCTGGGGTCGACGATCGCTCGTCCGCGACTGGTGGCTCGTACTCGCGGCCGCGCTGGCCGGCGGCCTGCCGTGGCTGGTCGGGAACATCCGCCACCACTGGTATTCGCTCCATCCGGGCCGCAACGAGGGAACGTGGCTGAACCACGTGCACAACCTCGTCGTCTCGACGCTCCCGGAGGCGCTGGGACTGCGGCTCGCGTGGTCCTACGAGTGGCTCGGCGGCGTGATCGTCGGGCTGGCCCTCTACGCCCTTCTTGCGGGCGGCTTCCTCTGGCTTCTGTGGCGCCGGCCGCCGCGCCTTGCGCCGCTGCTGCTGATCGTCCTCATCTTTCCCGTCTTCTACTTCGTCTCGCCGTACACGTGGCTCGAGTCCGAGCCGCGCTATCTCACGCTCGTCATGCCCGTCTTCGCGCTGCTGATCGCGTACGTGATGACGACTGCCCGGCGGATCGCGGCGATCCTCGCCGTCGCGGTCGCGCTCTCGGTGGGCGGCATGGTGGAGCTCGAGCGTCATCACGTCGTCGCGTTCCGGACGGAGGGAACCGCGGTTCCGGCGAGCATCGCGCCGGTGCTCGACACCCTGCGTGCGCACGATCTCCGCTACGCATTCGCCAGCTACTGGATCGCCTGGCGGATCACGTTCGAGTCGGACGAGCAGGTCGTCGCGGCGAAGGCGAGCTACGGGCACCCGTCCGTGCGCCACGGGCGGGTCGAGCCCGGCGATCCGCCGGACGATCGCGGCTTCTGGCCCGGGTACTACGCGCGCGTCGACGCGCACCGGAACGTCGCCCAGGTCTTCGTCCTCGGCGGCGACGTCGAGCCGCGCGTGCGGCCGCTCCTGCGCGCCGCGGGCTACAGGCGGATCGTCAGCGGCCGGTTTGCGATCTGGATCCCGCCGTCGACCTGAACAGCGCGAGGCGCCAGGCGAGCAGGCCGAAGAGCGCGAGCACGACGAGGTTGCGCACGAAGACCCACCACACGAGCGCGCGGATCCATTCCTCGGTCGTCGCCTGCCCTGTGGTGAAGTGCTGGAAGACGACCCGCGTCAGCAACAAGATGACGAGCACGAGCCCCGACGCGACATAGCCCGCGGCGGGGACGAGCGGCGCGAGCCACGCGACGAACTGCGGCGAGAAGACCTTGCTGAAGGCGACGAATGCCGTCACGGCGGCCGCAGCGCCGAGCAGCGGCGAACGCCGCCGCCGGAGATAGAGCCACGCGACGGCGAGCACGGCGGCGATCAGCACGAGGGACGACAGCGTCCCGACGGCGTCCGCGAGCGTGCCGACGACGTCCTTCGACCCGGGCGCCGTGTCGCGCAGCACGGCCTGCCGGACGCCCAGCCGGTCGAGCACGAGGAGGATCGAGCCGCCGAGGCTCTCCACCTCCAGTCCTCGCTTGAGCTGCACCCAGTAGCTGAAGCGGAGGCCGCCCGGGCCCGCGATCGCGAACGGCAGGTGCACGAGGAAGAGCACGCCGACGAACCAGACGAGGCCCCTGCGCGCGAGGTCACGCCCTCCTCGCTCCCACGACTCGATCAGCGCGAGCGGCAGGAGGACGGCCGGGTACACCTTCGCCGCCACCGCAAGGGCCAGCAGCGCGTACGTCAGCCGCTCGCGGCGGTGCACGAATGCGAGTAGGGCACCGGCCACGAGCACGGCCGGGAAGAGGTCGTAGGCGGTGAGGTAGATCGGCCCGGCGGCGATCGGCGCGACGCCCGCCGTCAGCGCAGCCGCCGCGATCCGGGGCCGCGACACGCCGGCCGAGGCGAGCGTCGCGACGAGCAGGCCGACCGCGGCGATGCCGAAGACCACCATCGTCCACTTGAAGTCCGAGAAGAACGGGCCTGGGAGCAGCTCCACGCCGAGGAACAGGGGCTGGGCGAGCGGCGGATACTCGTCGAAGAAGTTGCGGTACGGCCACTGGCCTTCCCGCATCAGATGGGCGTAGTGCCCGTAGTACGTGACGTCGCCGTACTGCGCCGAGTCGAGCGGGCCGCCCTTCACCGCAAGGCTGCACGCGAGAAAGAGCACGGCGCCGACCGTGGCGGCCACGGTCGCGTACCGGCGCAGCGTCATGGCGTCATCCTCGCACCGGCGGCAAGACGCGGCCGTGAGGCGGCCCATGCGAGCCCGACCGCGGCGAGCGCGCAAAGCAGCACGATCCCGGCACCCACGATCCGGTTCACGCCCAGCCACACCCACACCGTCTTCGACAGGTCGCTGAACCCGTGGCCCGGGTACCAGCGATCGGTCTCCTTCCGCACCCCCCACGTCACCGAGTCGGCCGTCGTGAGGACGACGGACACGGCCGCGAGCACGAGGACCGTCCGCCGGAATCTCGCGAGCGCGAACGGCAGCCCGAGGACGAGGTACGGGAGTGCCGGCGCGAAGAAGCGGGGGCCGGGCGAGCCGCCGCCGTACGGAAGGAAGTAGCCCGCATCCGAGAGAACGAACACCACGGTGATCGTCGATGCCACCAGCGCCTCGGCGCGGAAGCCGCGACGCCACATGAGCACGAGGCCGACCGCCGCCGCGACGAGCACGGGCGAGAAGACGAGCAGCCCGCGGTCGACGAACAGGACGTCGCGGAGCCCGTGCAGCGTCGGCAGGCCGATCCCGAAGAAGCCCTCGTGCTGGCCCTCCTCGAGGCGGCCGATGACATAGCGGTACGAGAGATGGAAGGGCGAGCCGAACGCCGCCTGATCGTAGGCGGCGAGAGCGGCGGCGGCGGGCATGCCGCCGAGCAGGAACCAGCCGACGCGGCGTCCGTAGCGCACGGCGCAGAGGACGGCCACGGCGACGACGATCAGCGCGGTGGCGTACGAGAAGAGCACGGCGACGCCTGCGCAGAAGCCGGCTGCGAGCAGGCTCCGCCGGCCGCCGCGGAGGGCGAGGGCGAACGCAGCGATCCCGAAGGCGCCTGCGGCGTCGTGCTCGAAGAACGTCGGCGCGAGCGGAGCGGCGAGCGTCGCCGTGCCGAAGATCGCGGCCGTCAGGGCGCCGGTGCCTGCGGCAAACCGCTCGGCGAGCCGCCCGGCGACGAACACGGAGACGAGGAAGAGCACCCCCGAGGTCAGCACGCGCATGAGCCAGAGCGAGAGGTCGCCCTCGTCCTGCCAGCCGGACGGGGCCTTCGCGATCCCGAGCGCCCGTTCGGCCTCGTACGCCGGGACGGCCAGGAAGGACATCCCCGGAGCCTTGTCCGAGTACGTCCGGCCGTCGAAGACGGCCCGGTCGAAGAGGCCGGGCTCGAGCGTCAGCGTGTGGTAGAGGACGAGATGCCGGGTCAGCTCGTAGCGCGTGCGGTCCTGCGGGCCGGTGAGGTTTACCGCGGAGAGCGCGGCGACGGCGACCAGTAGGAGCACCGGCAGCTCGAGACGGAGACCCGGCGACGCCACGCCTGCACGCTACGGGATCCCCTGGACGGGCCGCGGGGTAGTCGCCCGAGCCGCCCCTGCACTTACACATCTCTTACTTAAGTTCGGCTCACGATGCTCTTAGTCTGAGGTGATCGGATCGCGGTGTGCGACGGATTCTCCGGCTGCTGCCGCTTGCCGTCTACGGCGTCGTCGCCTGGGTCGCCTGGCGCCGGCATGGGGTGCCGGTGCTCGGCGACCGTCTCTGGCCGTGGCTGGTCGGGCTGGCGCTCGCGCTCTCGGTCACGAACCTGCGCCGGTTCGTCCGCGGCCTGTTCGTCGACTGGCTGCCGTTCATCGCCGCGCTGACCGCGTACGACCTGCTACGCGGGATCGCCGACGGACGCCTGCTACCCGCCCACGCGCACCCGCAGATGTGGGTCGACAAGTACCTCTTCGGCTTCGGCACCGTGCCCACGGTCTTCCTGCAACGGCACCTCTTCGATCCCGCGCGGCTCCACTGGTACGACTACGCGACGTGGTGCGTCTACACGAGCTACTTCTTCGTGATACCGCTCGTGGCGGTGGCGCTGTGGCTGTGGGCGCCGGGCCGGTTCCGGCGCTACACGGTCCTCGTGGTCGCCGCCTCGTTCGCCGCGATGGTGACGTACGTCCTCTATCCCGCGATGCCGCCGTGGCTGGCGTCGGATACCCACGTGATCCCGCCGGTGACGCGCGTGATCCAGGTGGTCACGGGGCACATGCCGTACCTCGACGGGCGGGCGCTCTTCGAGCGGGGCACGGACTGGGCGAACGACATCGCCGCGATGCCCTCGCTGCACGAGGGCCTGACGCTCCTCGTCTCGATCACGCTCTGGCCCCTGGCCGGGCGGGTCGGCCGCGTCCTGCTCGTCCTCTACCCACTCGCCATGGCCTTCGCGCTCGTCTACTCGGCGGAGCACTACGTGATCGAGCTCGTGCTCGGCTGCGCCTACACCGTCGCCGTCATCGCCGGTGTGAACCGGGCTCAGGCGTGGTGGGAGCGGCGCGGCGCACGCGTGGTGGCCACCGCGCCGGTGCCTGCCGCGGAGCTCACCACCGAAGCGGGAGCCTACGCGTTGGCGAGCAGCGGCGAGCCGTCGAGGCAGCGGTGATGCGAGACCGCAGTGAGGAAGCGGCCGCCGAGGATCCAGGCCCAGCGGCCGTCGACGTCGACGGCGTGCAGGCGGTAGGTCAGCGCGCTTGCCGTGCCGCGCTGGTGGAAGGTGATCGTGACGAGCTTCGACGTCCGCTGCGGTACGCCCTCGACGTGGATCGGGTCGTCCTGCACGTCCAGCACGCGGAAGACTTCTGCGCCGGTCGCGATGTTCGTCCCCATCTCCCGCGAGCACGCGACGTACTGCGCACGCGTGATCAGATGCTGGTGGCCGGGGTGGAGCTCGCTCCACTGCTGCGACCACTGGCCGTGAAGCTCCTCGCGCAGGATCCGCGTCACGAAGACGCCGGCGTTCTCCTTCGGCGCCGACACGCCGGAGCCGCCGCAGCCGGCGGCGAGCGCGGCGAGCGCGAGGAGAACGACGAGACGCTTCACTTGAGGTCCTTGTTCGACTCCATGTCGAACCACATCGCGAACAGCATGAACTGCGACCCGGAGATGAGCAGCAGCGCGACGAGGACGACGGTACCGACGCTCACCTGATTCCCCGCCGCGCGGAAGCCGATCTCGACCCCGCCGAGCACGAGGCCTGCCAGCGTCGCAAGGAAGCCGAAGCAATAGAAGAAGACGAGCGGATGGAAGTCGCGGATCACGTACTTCTCGCGCAGCCGCCAGAAGAATCCCTTCAGCAGCAGCCACGAGATACGCGGCACGACGTGGTGGTAGCGGATGCCGGAGCGCTCGCCCACGCCGTACACCGGCCGCGACGGAAAGTCGCGCACGCGCGCGTTCCACACGTTCAGGTGGACGAGGAAGTCGTTCGGAAACCCGTAGCCCGTGTACACGTGGTCGAGGTCGAGCTGTTCCAGCATCTCCTTCGCGATCGCCGTATAGCCGGATTGGGAGTCGGCGACGTGCCAGTACCCTGACGCGATCTTCGTCAGCATCGAGAGCACGGCGTTGCCGAGGTAGCGCGCGCGCGGGATCTGCGACCACGCCTGCCCGGTGAAGAGCCGGTTCGCCTTCGCATAGTCCAGCTCGCCACGCGCGACCGGGCGCACAAGGGTCGCCAAGTCCGCGGGGTCCATCTGGTTATCGGCGGCCATCACGCACGTGACGTCGATCTCCTCGTCGAGCGCGCGCTTGTAGCCCGTCACGATCGCGGCGCCGACGCCGCGGTTGCGCTCGTGCGCCACGACCTCGACCCGCGAGTCGCCGAGCGAACGGGCACGTTCAGCGGTCGCGTCCCGCGAGCCGTCGTCGACGACGATGATGCGGTCGACGAAGCCGGGGATGCCGCCGAGCGTCGCCGCGATCAGTTGCTCCTCATCGTGCGCCGGCACGACCACGGCGACACGCTTGCCCTCGAGCATGAGCGCTAGCCGGCGCGGCGCCGCGAGAAGCCTGCGACGACGCCGTCCCACATCAGCGCCGCGATCACGCCGAGGATCAGCCCGATCAGCGCCGCGACGACGGCGCTGTTCCGGCGGCTGCGCGCCGTGACGCGCTCCGCCGCCGCCGGCGTCAGCAGCTTCGGAGCCTCGATCTGCGTCGCCTGGAGCAGCAGCTGCGAGGCGCCCTTGCGGTCGCTCTGGATCGACCCGAGCTGGATCTGGAACAGGAGCCTAAGGGACGTCGAGAGGCTCGCGCTCGCGAGGCCCGTCTTGATCCTGTTGATCGACGCGTCGTCGACGGCGACCTGCGAGTTCAAGCGGGCGATCTTCTGGTCCTCGAACACCGAGATGCGAGCGAGGACCGCACGCACGAGCCCGTTGGCCGCGCAGGCCGCGACCTTCCGCCTCGAGGACTGGACGGTCAGCGCGACCAGCGGGTTCTGGCCGTTCTTCGACAGGTTTCCGGAGATCGGCTGTGTCGAGACGCCGCCGCGGAACGTGCTCGCCTTGGTCTTGCACTGAGCCGCCACGGCGTCGTCGACGGCAGTAGAGGTCGCAATCACGCGCACGGTGCTCGGATTCGTCTGGAGGTTCTGGAGCGGGGTGCCGCCGCCCGCCGAATAGGGCTGGCCGAGGTAGAGGGTCGCGGTCGCCTTGTAGGTCTGGCCGCCGCCGAGCGAGATCGCGTAGCCGACGATCGCGCCGAGAATGAGCCCGGCTGCGACCACCCACCACCGTGCACCGATCAGGCGCAGGTAGCGGCCGAAGTCGACCTCCCGCTCGGCCTCAGGGTCGAAGGTGCCGGCTGCCTGCCCTCGGGGCTCTTCGCGGCTCATCGGTCGACGACTCTACCGGAGGCCCAGGCCCACATCCGGCTCAAACCGTCCTCGA
This sequence comes from Gaiellaceae bacterium, assembly GCA_050013935.1. GTDB lineage: Bacteria > Actinomycetota > Thermoleophilia > Gaiellales > Gaiellaceae > Palsa-739. The sequence goes on from JBEKEH010000001.1 coordinate 70,768, forward strand.
GGGTGGTTTGCGGCTCCCAGCCGAGCGCGGCGCGGATGCGCGACACGTCCGCCTTCGTGCGGCGGACGTCGCCCCTCGCGACGCCGGCGTGCGTGACGTCGAGCCGTAGGCCCGAGATCCGCTCGAGGTGCGCGATCGCCTCGACCATCGACGCCTCCTCGCCTCCGCCGACGTTGTAGACGGCCGAGGCGGGCGCGCGCTCCATCGCGGCGATCGTCGCCGCGACGGCGTCGCCCACTTCTGTGAAGCTCCGCGACTGCTCGCCGCTGCCGTAGATCTCGAACGTGGCGCCGTCGCGGAGCGCGTCGCAGACGCGACGCAGGAACATGTCCGGCCGCTGCCGCGGCCCGTACACGGTGAAGTAGCGCACCACCACCGCGTCGAGCCCGTACGCCCGCACGAGGTGCTCACAGGCGAGCTTCGTGATCCCGTACGGGGAGATCGGCCGCGGCTCGGCGGACTCGGGCGTCGGGTACGACTCCGCCTCGCCGTACACCGACGACGAGGACGCGAAGACGACGCGCACGCCGGCGGCCGCCGCGGCCTCGAGCACACGATGGGTCGCAAGCACGTTGCGGCGCACGTAGAGCGGGAAGACGTCGCCGAAGCTGCGCACTCCCGGCTGACCGGCGAGGTGAAAGACGCCGTCGAAGCCGGCAAGGTCGAGCGCGTCCTCCGCGAGGTCGAGTCGCAGAACGTCGAGGCCTCGCGCGTTCTCTTCCTTCTCCGCCGGGTCGTAGTAGTCGGTGAAACAGTCGACGCCGAGGACATCGTGGCCGGCCACGACGAGCGCATCTGCGAGCTGGGAGCCGATGAAGCCGGCCGCGCCGGTGACGACGTACCTCACCCCGGCACCATCCCATAGACGACGCCGTAGCCGACCAGGAACAGCCTGCCCTTGGCGGCGACGGCGGGCGTGTACTTTCCGTCCGGGAACGTCCACAGCAGCCGTCCCGTCAGCGCGTCGAGCGCGTACGTGCGCTTCTCGAGCGTCGCGAAGTAGACGACGCCGTCGATCACCGTCGCGGAGCCGGAGATCGGGCCGTTTGCGTCGAAGCTCCAGCGCACGTCGCCGGTCGCGGCGCGGAACGCCGTGAAGCGCCGGCTGTACGAGCCCACGAGGACGAGCCCGTTCCAGACCGCGGGGGACGCGTACACGTAGCCGCCGGTCCCGTGCGACCAGCGCAGCTTCCCGGTCGTCGCGCCGAACGAGTACACCTTGCCGTCGGTCGAGCCGATGTAGACGCGCCCGTACGCGACGGCCGGCGTCGAGTAGAACGTCGAGCTGCCGTAGAGGCGCGGCTGCGCGGCCGCGCGCCAGATCCGCCGCCCCGAGGTCGAGAGGCAGTAGACGTACCCGTCGTAGGAGCCGACGTAGAGGCGCCCGCCGGCGAACGCGACGGCGCCCTTCACCGCTCCGTCCGTCCGGTAGCGCCAGATCGTCCGCCCGGTGTGCGCGTCGAGCGCCCAGATGACGCCGTTCCAGTCGCCGACATAGAGGCGGTCGCCGACGAGCAGCGGCGAGCTCTCGGACGGGCCGATCGTGCGCGTCCAGCGGATCTTCCCGAAGCCGGCGCCGAAGTCGATCACCTCGCCGTCGGAGCCGTGGCCTCCGTTCTGCGCGTTGCACGGCGGCCGGTTGAGGAAGACGGCGTAGACCGAGCCGTGCAGGTCGGAGCCGACCGCAGGCGACGCGGCGACGCAGCGGTGTGACACGTACTTCCACGCGCGCTTGCCTGTCTTCATGCTGATCGCCGTGAAGACGCCCGAGTTGGTCGCGAAGTAGAGGCGGCCGTAGCCGATCGAGGGCGGGAACTCGACGAGGCTGCCGGCGTGGTACCGCCAGACCCTGCGGAACGGCGGCCGCAGCGGCAGGTCGACCGAGCGCGTGCGCGTCGCCTCGAAGCCGTACATCGGCCACTGGATGCCGAGCGGCAGCCGTGGCGGCGGCGGCGCGGTCTGCGTGTACTCGACGGTGGGGGAGCCGCGCACGTTGCCGCCCTCGCGCAGCCGATGGACGACGTACGCGGCGAGCAGGCCGCCGGCGAGCACGGCCAGACCGGCGAGGACGAGAATCAGGCGCCGCATCCGTCGCAGGCTAGCCCGTGTGCTGCGCGGACTGCCGCGCGGGGCGCACGACCTGCGGCTGGACGGCGTAGAGCGTGGAGTAGCCGTGGAAGAGCAGCTGCATGCCGTCGCCGGACACCGGGGCGTACTCGCCGTGCTTGAACCAGAGGCGCACGCGGCCGGTGAGCGCGTCGACCCCGACGATCCGGTGCGCGAAGCTGCCCGCATAGGCGATGCCGTCGACGACGGTGGCGGCACCGGAGATCGGGCCACCGGTGCCGACCCGCCAGACGATCCGGCCGCTCGCCGCCGAGGCGCCGTAGAAGACGCCGTTGTAGGAGCCGAAGAACACCCGCCCGCCCCACGCCGCCGGGGACGAGTAGACGTACGCCCCCGTGCCGATGCGCCACAGGTAGCGGCCGCCGGTCGTGAAGGCGGTCAGCGATCCGCCGCTCGAGGACGGGACGAAGACGCGCCCGCCGGCGACCGCCGGCGTCCCGTAGATGCGCCCGTTCACCGAGCGCACCCAGCGCGTCGCGCCGGTGCGCGGCGAGAGCGCCCACAGCCGGCCGCCGTAGTCGCCGATATAGAGCGTCCCGCCGGCGATGGACGCGCTCGAGGTGATCTTCGCGCCCAGCATGCGCGTCCAGCGCAGCCGGTGGCGGCGCAGGTCGAGCGCGTAGACACGGCCGTTCCAGGCGCCGAAGTAGTCGACGCCGTCGAGCACGATCGGCGAGGACTCGATCGGCGAGCCCACGCGGAAGCTCCAGCGCAGCTTCCCGGTCGCACGGTCGAGCACGAACACGTGCCCGTCCATCGAGTGGTAGACGAGCTCGCGGCCGGCGACGGCGGGCGACGACGCCATCTCGCCGTGGGGTGTGTCGTGTCGCCAGATGACGTCGCCCTCGGCCATCGAGATGGCCCGCACCGTCGCCTTCGCGTTCCCGATGTACGCGACGCCGCCGTCGACGACGGCGGGAAACTCGATCAGCCCGCCGAGCGGCACGGCCCAGACGGTGCGGAAGGGCGGGCGCAGCCGGATGTGGGTCTGCGTCTGCGCACGCGTGCCGGTGGCGCCGTAGAGCGGCCACTGCAGCTCGGGCCGGTAGATGCGGACCGTGACCATGCGGAACTGCGCGAACCGCTCGTAGACCGTCCGCGTGGTGAAGCCGGCCGCACGGACGGTGACGTGCAGGCCGCGGCGCCAGGGCACGCGGATCTCGGCCACGCCGTGCCGGTCGGTGCGCGCGCTGCGGCCCCACAGGCGGACGAACGCGCCCGGCACACGCAGCCACTGATCTCCGTCGATGACCGTGACGACGAGGCGGGCCGGCTTGTGCGCGAGGGCGCTATGGGGCCGCACGAGAGGATGCAGACGCGGCGCCGGCGGTGGAGCTGCGCGCCTGGCCGACCCGCCGCATCCCGCGGCCAGGCCCGCCGGCAGCAGGAGGACCGCTACGAGTCGGCGCCCTCCGGCACGACCGATTCTGGGAGCTCTTCGGCGAACGGCTCCAAGGTACCGTCGCCTCCGGCCGACAGGACCAGCTCCGAGAAGAAGCGGGTCATCACGAGCCCGTCGCGGAAGTCGCCGAGCCGCGGCTCCGGCCGCTCGCCCGCAGCGAGCGCGAGCGCGAGCTCGGGGTAGCGGCTGCCGGCCGCGGTCGGCAGCGGGAACGCGCCCCCGAAGCGCGGGTTGATGTCCGTGACGCGGAGCGAGCCGTCCGGCTCGCGGAAGCACTGGATGTTCGCCGGCCCGACGAGCCCGAGCGTCTCCGACACGTGGCGGCCGAGCTCGATCAGCTCGGCGTCGCGGATCGTCATTCCCTTGATCGACTCGCCGCCCTTCGACTCGATCATCGTGCGCGGCACCGCGTTCAGGCAGCGCGAGTCGAGGTCGCAGAAGACGTCGACGGAGAACTCCTCGCCGCGGCAGCACGCCTGCACCATCGAGTCGTGCGTCGTGTAGCCGAGGAAGAACTCGAGCTCGCGGCGGTCGTGGCAGCGGTAGATGCCGCGCGAGCCGAAGCCGCGCCGCGCCTTCACGAGCACGGGGAAGTCGACGTCGGCCGGCACCGCGTCCGGGAGCCACGTCGGCGGCGAGCCGATGCCGCGCTCCTCGAACAGCAGATGGGCGAGCCACTTGTCCGCCAGCGCGTCCACGATCTTCGGCGCGGGCAGGAGCACGAGCGCGCCGAGCTCGTCCTTCGCGCGCGCGAGCACGCCGTGGTCGAGATCGGTGAGCGGGACGATCAGGGCGATGTCGTGCACGCGCACGAGCTCCTGGAGCGCGGGCACGTAGCCCGGGTCGTCGATACGCGGAACGAAGGCGTGCGCGTCGGCGTGGTAGAGCGCGGGCGCGAGCGGGTTGACGTCGGTCGCGAGCGTCCGCGCCCCGGCGCGGCTGAACGCCGTCACGATGTCCACCCGCTGGCCTGCGCACGTGAAGAGGACGCCGCTCACCGCGAGAGAGGGTACCGTCGGCTCGTGCTTCGCTGCCTCCTGGCCGTCGTAGCCGTGCTCGTCGGCGCCTGGCTCGTCACCGTCGCCTTCCTGTTCATCTGGCCTCGGGCCGACGCGCCGCCGGCGCGCGCCGACGCCGTGGTCGTGCTCTCGGGCGGACTGAACGAGCGGCTCGACCCGGCCCTCGCGCTCGTGCGCCGCGGCGTCGCGCCGGTGCTCGCGATCTCGAGCGCCTTCCGCGACCCGAGGTGGACGAAGGCGCACAGGCTCTGCCGTGGGGAGGAGGGGCCGACGCGGTTCCGCGTGCTCTGCTTCGAGGCGAGCCCGTACAGCACACGCGGCGAGGCGCGCTCGGTCGCGCGGCTGGCACGGCAGCACGGCTGGACCCGCATCGTGGTCGTCACCTCGACGTACCACGTGACACGCGCGCGGATGCTCTTCCAGCGCTGCTACCACGGCCGCCTTTGGGTCGTCGGCACCGGCTCGACCTGGTGGCGGCTGCCGGAGGAGTGGGCATCGGAGACCGGCAAGCTGCTCGTGCAGGCCACCGTGGAGCGCGGCTGCTAGAGGGGCACTACAAGCCGACCGCGCCCTTGTAGATCACGAACGGCAGGTCGAGAAGGGCGAGCGCGACGAGCGCGCCGGCGACGAGGCGCGGCCGCCGCTCGCCGAGCCGCGTCGCGAGCAACCCGAAGCAGAGCGCCCACGCGCCAAGCGTCGTGAGCATGTACGTCGGCTTCAGGACGTCGCCGTCCTTCGTCGGGTAGCTGATCGCGAAGTAGAGATAGCCGGCGAGCCCGGCAAGGGGCAGCAGCGCCGCGAGCAGTCGCGGCGCGTCACGGCGGCGCAGCGAGCCGGCAAGCAGGAAGAGCCAGCCCCCGAGCGCGAGCGCGGTCGGCAGGAGGCCGAGCACGTTCTGGAAGACGAGCCAGCCGTTGCGCGCCGGCGACGGCCGCGGATGCGCGTCGCGCGACCAGTTGAAGACGCCGTACCAGTCCCCCCAGATGTCCGCGTACGTCTCCGGCCAGGCGAGGTTCGCCATGTGCGGCCGGTACGGCTGCGTGAACAGGTCCGGCAGGCCCGAGTCGACGTAGAAGCTCGCCGGGCGGCGCTCCCAGAGCGGCTTGGCGACGTGCGGCCGGTCGAAGATCGGGTTCCCGTAGTGGATCGCCCGGTAGACGTACCAGGGCAGCGCAATCACTGCGGTCGCGGCAAGCGCGACAGCGAGAGAGCGCACGAGCCCACGCCGCTCGCTCGCACGCGCCCAGAGGGCGGCGAGGAACGCGAGCACGACGACGGCGAGCGTCCAGAGCGAGAACTGGCGCACCATCTCGCCGCAGCCGAGCGCGACCCCGAGCCCGAGCGCCGGGCGCCAGCCGTAGCTCCGCCGGACGAGCATCCGCGCCGCGAGGTAGAGGCAGAGCGTCGAGACGAAGAGGTCGGCCGGCTCCGGGTTGAACATCGACGCCGTGCGCGTGAGCACCGGCGAGAGCGCGACGAAGCCGGCGGCGGCGGGCGCCAGCCAGCGCCGTTCCGGCCAGAGCAGCCGCGCGAGCGCGACGACGAGCAGCACGGTGCCGATAACCGCGGGCACATTCAGCAGCTGCCCGAGCTTGTGCGGGTCGCCGAAGATCCCGAGCTGCCGTCCGAGCCATGTCGCCGCCCCCGCGACGAGGTAGTAGAGCGGCGGCGAGTAGTACTCCGGCGTCTCGTTCCGGACCGGCAGCCGGTGGTGCTGGATCAGGAAGTCCGCGTACTCGCGGTGCGAGGGCGCGTCGTAGCCCGCCCCCGCCGGGTACGCGGCGGCGTTCCAGAGCACGATCGCGCCGACAAGGGCGACGAACGCCCACGCGAGCTGCTCGGGGCTCAGCGCTCTAAGTCTTCCAGCCACCCGTTGCGCCCTTGTAGGTGCCGCTGAAGAGCGCGAGCGGCGTCCTGGCGAGGATCTTCAGGTCGAGCCACGGCGAGCGATGCTCGACGTACCAGACGTCGAGCTCGATCCGCTCCTCCCAGGGCAGCGCGGCGCGGCCGTGCACCTGCGCCCAGCCGGTGATGCCGGGCTTCACCTCGAGCCGGCGGCGCTGGCGAGGCGTGTAGCGCTCGACCTGGTAGCGCAGCGTCGGCCGTGGCCCGATCACGCTCATGTCGCCGCGGACGACGTTCCAGAGCTGCGGCAGCTCGTCGAGCGAGAGCTTGCGCAGGATCCGGCCCACGCGGGTGATGCGCGGATCGCCCTCGTCGACCGCGAAGCCGGCTCCGATCTTCTCGGCGCCGACGATCATCGTCCGCAGCTTCAGCAGCTCGAAGTCGACGCCGTCCCTGCCGACCCGCGTCTGCCGGTAGAGCACCGGGCCGCGGTCGCCCAGCTTCACCGCGAGCGCCGCGAGCCCGAGCACGGGGCTCGCGACGAGGAGCGCCGTCCCGGCGATCGCGACGTCGGCGGCGCGGTTCACCGCGTCCCCTCCGCGGCCTCCCACGTGGTCGGCACGCCGCGCCGAACGTAGTTGACGAGCGACTGCACGGTCGCCCAGGTGACGAGCACGTAGTAGCGCGCGACGCCGACGCCGAGCGCGGCCGCGCCGAGCAGCCCGAGCTGCGCGCCGAGCGCCACCTGGTAGACGGGCCCCTCGGTCACGAGCGCAGCGCTCGACCCGAGCAGGACGAGGTGGAGCAGACCGCTCCCGTAGCGCAGATGCCGGTGCGAGATCACCTCGACGAGGTAGAGCGGGCGCAGCCGGCGCAGCATCTTCCCCTCGAAGACGATCGCCCAGCAATGCTCGAACATCCGCACCTTGCGCCGATACTCGTCCTCGCTCGTCGGCGTCGCCTTCTCGTACGCGTTCGCGTCCGGCTCGTACACCGCCCGCCGGCCGCGCTGCACCATCAGGTAGGGGAGCGAGAGGTCGTGCCCGAAGCGCGGGTCGACTTCCACGTAGTCCTCCCGCCGCACGGCGTAGATCGAGCCGTTGCCGCCGGTGACGGAATCGAGCCGGGACTCGTCCGCGCGGAGCGCAAGCTCGTAACGCCAGTAGAGCCCTTCCTTGTTGGCGCCGTCGTCGGCCTGGACGTTGAGCCGCCCGCACACGTACGCGACCTCGGGATCGGCGAACGAACGGACGAGCTTGCGCAGCGCGTCCGGCGCCCACGTGCAGTTCGCATCCGAGAACGCGACGATCTCGCTCGAGGTCTCGCGCACCGCCCGGTCCTGCGCCGCGACCTTGCCGCCGCGGGGATTGCGGATCACGCGTGCCCCCGCCGCCTCTGCGAGCTCCTCGGTTCGGTCGGTCGAGGCGTCGGAGGTAACGACGAGCTCGAGCCGGTCGGCCGGGTACTCGAGCGCTCGCAGGTTCTCCAGCCGGCGCTCGATCACGGGCTCCTCGTTGTGCGCGGCGACGATGACGCTGACGCTTTGCAACCTGTCCTCGTCCGTGCGGACCGGACGCGCGCGGAGCTTGGCGAGGGCGCGCGCCGCGAGCGGATAGCCGGCGTGCGTCCAGACGAGCGCTCCCGCCGACGTCCAGAAGAGGAGCCTGACGATCACGGCAGCAGCCCGGCGATCACCTCGCGGTAGCGGGCGATCGAGATCGGCCGGTCGATTGTCGAGAGGACGTACTCTCGCCCCTTCCGCCCCATCTCCGCGAGGTCGTAGCGCCCCTCGTAGGCGTCGCGGATCGCCTCCGCAAGCCGCTCGGGGCGGCCCGGGGGCACGGTGATGCCGCAGCCGGCGCCCTCGACCACGCGGACGATCTCGCTCTCCGGATCCGCACCGACGATCACGGGCCGCGCGACCGAGAGCACTCCGTTCATGCGGCTCGGCACGACGTAGCCAGCGAGTCCCGGCGCCAGGCCGACGTAATGGAGGTCCGCGCTCGAGAGGGAAAGCGGCAAGACCTCGCGCGGCTGGTAGGGGAGAAACAGGAACCCATCCGCTTCGAGCCGCTCGCGCAGCTCGACGATGTCCGCCTGGCGCGCGCCGCTGCCGACCACGACGAAGCGAAGCCTCTCGAGGTCGCGCAGGAACGTGGAGGCGCGCACGAGCACGTCGAGGTCCTGCGCCCAGCCGACGTTGCCCGAGTGCATGACGACGAACACCTCCTCGAGCTCGTGCTCGCGCGCCCACGCGTTGTCCCGCGGCTGCGGTTGCAGCTCGCCCGCGTCGATCCAGTTCGGGATCACCTCGATCGCCCCAACCGGAACACCCTTCTCGACGAGCCGGCGGCGCATCGTCTCACCGATCGCGACGACGCAGTCGGCCCGCTTGAGCGCGGAGCCCACCAGCAGGTCGAGACCGCGGACGAGCAGCGGGTTGGTCAGCCTCCCGAGCTGGAGCGCGATCTCCGGGAAGACGTCCTGCACGATCACGAGGTAGGGCACCCGATGGCGTCGCGCGGTGATGCGGGCCAGGGCGCCGATGAAGGGCGGATCGCTCATGCAGAGCACGAGATCGGGCCGAGCCTCGCCGAGCGCGCGCGCGAGCGACGAGGCGGCGTAGGTCAGGTAGTTCGCCGCGCGCAGGGCGAGCCTGCGCCGCTCGAAGGAGGTCGAGAACACGCGGATCACGTCCACCCCGTTCCGCCGCTCGTGAGGTGGAGCGTCTCCCTCGACCGCCCCCGTGAGCACGGTGACGTCGTGGTCCTCCGCGAGTGCCTCGCACAGCTGCGTCAGCAGTTGCCCCGTCGACTCGAAGGCAGGTGCGTAGTACTGGTTGAGGACGAGAATCCGCCGGCGAGGCACGGCGCGACTCTAGTCGTCCACTAACCGCAGCGCTGGTACGGTCGGGCCGTGTCGACCTGCCTGCTGGGCTGCGGCCCGCTCGTCGCCGGGGACGAGCGGCTCCGCGACAACCGGTTCGGCCTCGAGCGCGAGGTCCGCATCGGCTGGTGCCCCGCGTGCGGACTCGGCACGACGCTCGACCCCCCGGCCCAGGCCGAGCTCGACGCGCTCTACAGGGACTGCTACGGGGACGGCGCCGACGTGCCTCAGGTGCCCGGCACGAGCCTGGCGGCTCGGACCTGGCACCGCGTGAACGGCAGCCTGCCGCTCGCCGACGAGCACCTGGCGGGGCCGGTGCTCGACGTCGGCTGCAACCGCGGCGAGGTGTTGCTCGTGCTGCGGGCGCGCGGGCTCGAGGTGACGGGGCTCGAGCCGAACCCGGTCGCCTCGGCCGCAGCGCGGGCGCACGGGCTCGACGTGATCGAGCAGCCGATCGAGCGCGCCGAGCTGCCCCAGGGCCGGTTCGCCAGCATCCTGCTTTCCCAGGTGCTCGAGCACGTCCACGACCCGCACGCCGTACTGCGAAGGCTGCGGTCGGCGCTGCGCGATGACGGCCGGCTCTACGTCGTCGTGCCGAACGTCGACAGCGTCTGGCGCCGGGTCTTCGGCCCCGACTGGGTGCATTGGCACGTGCCGTTCCACCTGTGGCACCACACCCGGCGCTCGCTCGAGCTACTGCTCGAGGAGACCGGCTTCCGGCTCGAGCGCACTCGCAACGTGACGCCGGGCGAGTGGCTGCTGATGTCGATCGAGGCGCGCCGGAACGCCCGGCGCGGGGTCTACAGGCTCGAGCCGTTCCGCGGCCGCTACGGGCGGCGGCTCGCCCTCGCGCCGCTCGGACGCGCGGCGGACCTCGTCGGGCACGGCGACGCCCTGTTCGCGGTCGCGCGTCCGGCCTAGACGCCGCCCCGAACCGGCGCGAAGCGGCGAACCGTCCGCTTCATGCGCCCCAGCTCAGGCCAGTCCGACCTCCAGAGCACGACGGTGCCCACAACCGCGCCCACCGCGAGCGCGATCGCCAGCCGCGCAAGACTCGGGGTCGACGGCACGCCCGCCGAGAAGGTCACGCGCACCGCGCAAAGCGTGGCCGCCACCACAGCCGCCCGTGCCGCCGCGGGAGCGATCGCCGACGCGAGGACGTCCCCGCCGCCGAGGCCCACCCGGCGCGCCGCGAGCACGATCGAGAACGACGCCCCCGTGACCTCCGCGACGCCGAAGGCGACCGCGAGCCCCGTGGTGCCCCATGCCGCCCGCATCGGGAGCGCGATCGCCCCGTACACCGCGAGCGCAAGCACCTGCGTCCAGACGCCCGCGCGAAAGTAGGCGATCGCATAGAAGACGCGGGCCGTGAACACCACCCCCATGTTTCCGAGCAGGCCGAGCGAGAACGCCACGAGAACGTGGCCGACCGTCGTCGCCGACTGCGACCCGAACGCGCCGCGCTCGAGCAGCACGACGATCGTCTCGTGCCCGAAGGCGGCGAAGAACGCCGCGAACGCGAGGGCAAGGAAGAGCGTCAGGCGGATCCCGCGTACGAGCGCTCCGCGCACGTGCTCCAGGTCGCGCGCCTCGTACGCGCGCACCATTCCCGGGTAGACGCCGAGGGCGACCGACTGCGCCGCGATCGTCGGCGTGAAGGCGACCCCGCGTGCGTAGGAGAGCGTCGACACGGCGCCGACGCCGATCGTCGAGGCGAGCGCGCGCTCGATGAGGACGAAGATCTGGCCGCCGATCAGGCCGCCGAGCACGGGCGAGGTGAGCCCGCCGGCGAGCGAGAGCGCGGCAGCCGCGCCCTCGCGGGACGGACGCGACAGCGCGCCGGGCCCGGCGGCGCGGCGGATCTCGACCATGAGCGCGGCCACGGACAGCGCGTAACCGCCGCTGACGGCCCAGGCCACCCAGAGGAGATCGTGCGTGAAGACGAGCACGAGCAGCGTGAGCACGAAGCCGCCGACGGTCGAGACCGCGCTGCGAAACGGCGGCCACACGTAGTGCTCGAAGTAGGTGAGGACTCCCGACAGGTAGCCGCCGAGCCCGAGCAGCACGCCGATGGGCGCGAAAGCCCACCAGACGCCGAGAGCGGTCGACCCCGCCGGCGCCTGGGCTCGCACCACCCACGCCGCGACGAGAAGGTAGAGCGCGGTCACGACGACGAGGAGCGCCGCCGCGAGCCAGAAGCCGCCCGCGACGAGGCGGGCGCGGTCGGCCTGCCCCCGGACGAGCGCGGGCAGGATGTTGGCCGACAGCGCCTCGCCCATGATCCCGCCGATGATCAGCGGCACGATCGAGGCGATGAAGTAGCGATCGGCGAGGAAGCCCGAGCCGTAGACCGACGCAATCAGCACCATCTGGCCGAAGGCGCCGAGCCGCTCGACGACACGACCAGCGAAGGTGAAGCCCCCTATGAAGGTCGCCGAGCGGCCGGTGAATCGACGTCCCGCAGGTAGGCTGCCCTCGTCCGGCATGGCCTGAGACGGTAGCGCCTAGGGCGTCCGATGCGGTTCCTCATCCTCGACACGTGCTATCCCGCCTTCCTGCAGGCGCACTACTCACGCGAGCCCGGCCTCGCGCGGCGACCCTACGCCGAGCAGTGGCGCGCCCTGATGGACACGTTCTTCGGCACGGCCGACTCGTACTCGTACGCGCTCGGGCAGCTCGGCCACAAGGCGCATGAGGTGGTCGCGAACTGCCCGCCGCTGCAGGAGGCGTGGCTGCGCGAGCACGGCGGGCGCCCCGGCGCCGCGCCCTTCCGCCTCCGGCGGGAGCGGATCGTGCTCGCCCAGGCACGTGAGCTCCGGCCCGACGTGGTCTACGTGCAGAACCTGCGCGCGTTCTCACGGCGCCTGCTCGAGAGGCTGCGCCGAGACGGCGCCCGGATCGTCGGGCAGATTGCGAGCGAGCCGCCGCCGGCGCGGACCCTCCGGTGCTACGACCTCGTCCTCACCTCGTTCCCGCACTTCGTCGAGCGCTTCCGCAAGCTCGGGGTGGCGTCGGAGTACCTCCGGATCGGCTTCGACCCGCGCGCGCTCGAGCGGCTCGAGCTCGCCGGGGCGGAGCGCGAGAGGCACGGGGCGGTCTTCGTCGGCGCGCTGAACAGAACGCAGCACCGCTCCGGTAACGCGATGCTCGAGCGGGCGGCCCGGAGGGCCCCGATCGACTTCTGGGGGTACGGAGCGCGGGGCTGGCCGCCCGGCTCCCCGATCCGCTCGAGATATCACGGCGAGGCCTGGGGGATCGACATGCTGCGCGTGCTCTACGAGTCGCGGATCGTGCTCAACCGCCACATCGGCGCGGCCGGCCGATTCGCCAACAACATGCGCCTGTACGAGGCGACGGGCGTCGGCACCCTGCTGCTCACGGACGAGAAGGAGAACCTGGGCGAGCTGTTCGCGCCGGGCCGCGAGACCGTCACCTACCGCGACGAGGACGAGCTCGTTGAGCGCGTGCGCCAGTACCTGGACGACGACGACGCCCGCCGCCGGATCGCGCGGGCCGGGCAGCAGCGGACGCTGCGCGACCACACCTACCTCCGCCGGATGGAGGAGCTGCTCGCGATCCTGGGAGAATAGTTTTGACGATGATCGCACCCGAGCTCGCAGACCGCTTCTTCGGCCGCAACGTGCTGATCACGGGCGGCCTCGGCTTCCTCGGCTCGAGCCTGGCGCACGAGCTCGTCGAGGCCGGCGCGAGCGTCACCCTCGCCGACTCGCTCGTGCCCGAGTACGGCGGCAACCCGCACAACGTCGCCGACATCCGAGACCGGCTCCACGTCAATGTCTCCGACGTACGCGACCAGTACAGCTTTCGCCACCTTGTGCAGGGACAGGACGTGCTCTTCAACCTGGCCGGGCAGACGAGCCACCTCGACTCGATGCTCGACCCCTTCACCGACCTGGAGATCAACTGCCGCGCGCAGCTCTCGATCCTCGAGGCCTGCCGGCACGAGAATCCGTCGGTACGGCTCGTCTTCGCCAGCACACGCCAGATCTACGGCAGGCCGCAGCGGCTGCCCGTCGACGAGAAGCATCCGATCGTGCCCGTCGACGTGAACGGGATCAACAAGACGGCGGGCGAGTGGTACCACCTCCTCTACGGGGACGTGTACGGCCTGCACGTGTCGGTGCTCCGCCTGACGAACACGTACGGCCCGCGGATGCGCGTGAGGGACGCGCGGCAGACGTTCCTCGGCTACTGGCTCCGTCTTGCAGTCGAGGGCGCGCCGATCCAGGTGTTCGGCGACGGCACGCAGCGCCGCGACTTCAACTACGTCGACGACGCCGTCCGCGCGTTCCTGCTCGCGGCCGTGCGGCAGGAAGCCCGCGGCCGGGTCTACAACCTCGGCAGCGACGAGGTCGTCGACTTGCGGGGCCTCGCCGAGCTGCTCGTGGAGCTGAACGGCGGCGGCAGCTTCGAGCTGGTCCCGTTCCCGCCCGACCGCAAGGCGATCGACATCGGCGACTTCTACGCGGACTACTCGCGGATCCGCGACGAGCTCGGCTGGGAGCCGCGCGTCACGCTGCGCGACGGCCTCGAGCGGACGCTCGCCTTCTATCGCGCCGAGGCGCAGCACTACTGGTGAGAGTGCCGTTCGGCGATCTCGCCCGGCAGACTGCGGCGCTTCGCGACGAGCTCGACGCTGCGGGAGACCGCGTTCTCACGAGCGGCCGCTACCTGTTCGGCGAGGAGCTCGAGCGCTTCGAGGCCTCCTTCGCCGAGTGGTGCGGCGCCCGCCACGGCGTCGGCGTCGCGAACGGGACCGACGCAATCACGATCGCGCTGCAGGCGGTCGGCGTCGGGCCCGGTGACGAGGTCGTGACCGCTGCGAACACCTGCGTCCCTACCGTCGTCGGGATCGAAAACGCCGGCGCGGTGCCGGTGCTCGTCGACGCGGAACCGGCAACGCGCACGCTCGACCCGGCGCTCGTGGAGGCGGCGATCACGCCGCGGACGAAGGCGCTTCTGCCCGTGCACCTCTACGGCCAGTGCGCCGACGTCGAGACGCTCGCCGGCATCTGCGCCCGGCACGGGATCGCGCTCGTCGAGGACTGCGCGCAGGCGCACGGCGCCGAGATCGGCGGGCGCCGCGCCGGGTCGCTCGGCGACGCCGCCGCGTTCAGCTTCTATCCGACGAAGAACCTGGGAGCCCTCGGCGACGGCGGTGCGGTCGTGACGAGCGACCCGGAGGTCGCAGAGCGCGCGCGGCTGCTTCGCAACTACGGCGAGCGCGACCGCTTCGAGCACGTCCTGCGCGGCCGGAACTCACGTCTCGACGCGCTACAGGCGGCGTTCCTGGCGGCGAAGCTGCCGCATCTAGACGCCTGGAACGAGCGCCGCCGCGCGATCGCCGCCTGCTACACCGAGGCGCTCGAGGGCACCGCGGTGACGACCCCGCGCGACGCGCCTGGGCGCCATCACGTCTACCACCTCTACGTCGTGGAGACGTCCGACCGCGAGCGGTTCCGCGCCGAGCTCGCCCGCCTCGGCGTCGAGACGGCGGTGCACTACCCGCGTCCGATCCACCTCCAGCCCGCGTATCGCGCTCTCGGCGAGGGCCGCTCCCTTCCCGTGAGCGAGCGCCTGGCGGCGTCGGTCGTCAGCCTGCCGCTGTACCCGGAGCTGGCGGACGACGAGGTGGAGCTGGTCGCGGAGGCCGCTCGCGCCGCCGCGTAGAGCACTAGCGCGGCTCGAGCAGCCAGCCGTGGAGGTCGTGCACGCGCAGGGGGACACCGTCGTGGGTGTCGCGCCACAGCGCCTCGAACGCATCGCGGCTGCGGACGAGCCCGGCGCGCGCCGCACCGGGCCGGAGGCGGGTGCGGAGCTCGCGCAGGACGGCGCGGGCGCTCAGGAGCTCGGTGGCCACGACGACCACCGGCACGGCGCTGAAGCGCGCGAGCACGGCGCGGAAGCTCTCGTCGTCGAACTCGGTGTCGATGCGGTGGAAGAGATGCAGGTCGGCGTCCGCCACCGGCGGGTCGCGGCGCAGGTCGTGCCGCCGCACGTCCGCCTCGGGGAACAGAGCCGCGAGCCGCTCGACGGTCGCGGTGTTGGCCTCGCCGACTTCGCCTTCGTAAATCTGCGCTTTAACCGCCTGCGCCACAATTTTCAGCTGCTCGCGTGCCGCGGGACGGTACACGTCCACCGAAACCAGCAGCGGACGATGGCCGCCGATCTTGAGCCAATGCGCCAGCTTGCCCGAAGTCGTGGTCTTGCCGGAGCCTTGTAGTCCGGCCATGAGAATGACCGTGGGCGGCTGCGACGCAAACTTCACCCGCGCCGTATCTTGGCCGAGGGTCTCGACCAGTTCGTCGCGCACGATCTTGATGACCTGCTCGCCGGGAGAAAGCGCGGTCAACACCTCTTGCCCGACGGCCTTGGCCTGAATGCGGTCGATCAGCTCTTTGACGACTTTGAAATTGACGTCGGCTTCGAGCAACGCCAGCCGAATTTCGCGCAGGGCCTCGGCGATGTTTTCCTCGCTAAGCCGGGCCTGGCCGCGAAGGGACTTGAAGGCGCGCTGCAGTTTTTCCTGTAAGTTCTCGAACATAAGGGTAACGATGATTTTAGCAGGCAGGCGGCAGCCTGAGCTCTCTCGAAAGGTTCCCCAACGGAGGACAGAATCTGGAAGCGCGACAACGCTGTCGTCACTAGGCCTTCGCAGAGCGGTGGCCG
>JBEKEH010000002.1:0-98097 GCA_050013935.1 Gaiellaceae bacterium
CCCCGCGAGCGCCTCCCAGAGCATCACGCCGACGGCCCAGACGTCGGACGCCTCCTCCGCGCTCTCGCCGGCGAGCCGCTCCGGCGAGATGTACGCGAGCGTGCCCGGCACGTCGCCCTGCGCGGTGAGCGTCTCCGCCTCAGCCATCCGCGCCAGCCCGAAGTCGAGCAGCCGCACCGAGACCCGCTCGCCCTCGGCGAGCAGGACGTTCGACGGCTTCACGTCGCGATGGAGGATCCCGGCCGCATGCGCGTGCGCGAGCCCGTCGCAGATCTGCGCGCACGCCTCGATCGCCTCACGGTCGCCGAGCTCTCCTGCCCGCAGGGCCTCCCGAAAGGTCTGGCCGGGCACGAACTCGTACGCGATGTACACGTGACGGGAGTCGCGCGCGAACGCGTAGGCGCGCAGGCAGCTGGGGTGGCGCAGGCGCGCCGCAGCCGCCGCCTCGCGCTCGGCGCGGGCCGCCGCCTTGCCCTCGCGGGCGACGATCTTCAGCGCGACTTCGAGCCCCGTCTGCTCGTCTCGCGCGAGCCAGACCGACCCCGAGCCGCCGCTGCCGAGGGGCTTTAGCGGGCGGTACCTGTTGAGGACGAGCCCGCTGCCCTCAAGAGCGAGCGCAGCATTCGGCATGGGTCTGGACAGGTTGGCGGCCGAAGGGTTATTTCCTCTCTGAGCGAACGCCGGGGTACAGTCTTGCCCGACCAGAGGACGGCATGAGCACGTTCGACGACAACGACATCGAGTTCGATTTCTTCGACGAGCCGGAGACGGTCGAGGCAACCCGGCGCGGGCGCAGGCGGCCGCGGCCCCAGACGCCTGGCGGTGGGAGCAGCGGCGACGGCCCGCGGCGGCCGTCGATGCACGCCCCGACCGGCATCGTCCCGCTGATCCGCCTCGTCGGCCTGATCGCGATCGCGATCGTCGTCGTGGTCGCCCTCGTCTTCTGGGTCGGCGCCTGCCAGGGCAAGAGCAAGCACGACGAGTACGCCGCGTATGCGGGCAAGGTGCGCACGCTCGCGCAGAGCTCGACCCGGCTGGGAACGGAGTTCGCGACGAAGCTCGTGTCGCCCGGACTGAAGCAGTCCGATCTCGAGACGAGCCTCCAGACGTACGCGCAGCAGGAGCAGCAGGCGTACGACGAGGCGCAGCAGATCCGCCCGCCGGGGCCGCTGCGCTCGCTCCACCAACGGCTCGCCGACGCGATCGAGCTCCGCGCGAAGGGGCTCGCCGGCCTCGGCAACGCGCTCGCGCAAGCGCCGGCGTCCAAGACGGTGGCTGCCACAACCGCCGAGACCGATGCGCTGACCGCGCAGGCACAGCTGCTGACGGCGAGCGACGTCGTCTGGGACCAGCTCTACCGCCTGCCCGCGACGCAGCAGATGAAGGCGCAGGGCGTGACGGGGGTCGTCATACCCGAGTCGCACTTCATCTCCAATCCCGATCTCGTCAGCGCCCGCTCGTTCGGACTGCTCCTGACCCGCCTCAGCGGTGCCTCGTCGGGCGGCACGCCGAGCGGCAAGCACGGCGACGCGCTCGTCTCGGTCCAGGCGAACCCGGGCGGAGTCACCCTCTCGACCAGCGCGGCGACGACCGTGAAGGTGTCGGCCGGCCTCACCTTCGTGGCGACGGTTCAGGATTCGGGCGACTTCCAGGAGGTCAGCGTCCCCGTCACGCTGACGATCTCGATCGGCAAGGGCACGCCGATCCTGAAGCGCCACCTGATCCCGCTGATCCAGCCGGCGCACACCGCCACCGTGACCTTCGGGAACTTCAACCTGCCGACGAACGCGTTCGGCGCGAAGGCGACCGTCACGGTGAACGTCGGCGCCGTTCCCGGCGAGATCAACACCTCGAACAACAAGGCCGGCTACACGGTCTTCTTCACGCTCAGCTAGGCGCTTCGCTAAGGTCGCAGCGATGCACCTCAGTGCCTCGGTCGCCGGCTGGATCGCGATCGGCGCCGCGGCGGCGGCGGGCGTCGCGCTCCTTTTCGCTCTCGGGTATCTCCTCTCGCTGCGGCGGGTGCGGCGGGCCCAGCTCGTACTGCTCGGCGGCGGGAAGGCCGACCTCGTCGACTTCGCCGTCTCGCTGCAGAGCCGGATCGACGATCTGCACCGTGCGGTGGACGAGATCGCCGCTGCGCTGGCCCGCGTCGACCGGCGGGTGGACGACACGGTCTCGAAGACCGCGATCGTCCGCTACGACGCCTACGAGCAAAGCGGCGGCCACCAGTCGGCGTCAGTGGCCCTGCTCGACTCGGCCCGGACCGGCATCGTGCTCAGCGCGATCCAGGGCCGCGACTACGCACGGATCTACGTGAAGGAGCTCGACCGCGGCCGCGCCTCAGTCGCCCTCTCCCCGGAGGAGCTCGAGGCAGTGGAACGCGCGATGGCCGGCTAGCCGCAAGGCCGCAACCAGGTTGCAGGGCTCGTCCGCAGGGGCGACACGTTGCAACCTGGTTGCAGCATTGGGTTTCCGTGCCCTCGCGCTGCTAGTTTGTGGCGCAGGGTGCAGCAGGTTCTCGTCCTCAACGCGAGCTACGAGCCGCTGAACGTGTGCACGCTCCGGCGCGCGCACGTCCTGGTCTTCAAGGGCAAGGCCGAGGTCGTCGAGCGCCTCGACCAGCCGCTCCGGTCGGCCACGGGGAGCTTCATCTGGCCGCACGTGATCCGGCTCCTGCACTACGTGCGGGTTCCCCGCGCCATCCAGCGCAAGATCTCGCGCCGGGCCCTGTTCGCCCGGGACGGCTGGCGCTGCGTCTACTGCGGCACCACCAACGGCCGTCTCACGCTCGACCACGTCGTCCCCCGCTCGAAGGGGGGCGAGTCGATCTGGGAGAACGTCGTCACGGCCTGCGCGCCGTGCAACCTGCGCAAGGGCGACCGAACGCTCGAGCAGGCAGGGATGGCGCTGCGGACGACGCCGCGCCCGCCCCAGCCGGTGCTCTTCATCAAGCTCGCCACGCCGCGCATCCCGCACCGCTGGACGCCGTACCTCGGCGAGCTCGGGACGGCGACAGCAGCCGCCTAGCTGCGCTCGAGCGGCAGCCCGCGCGCCGACCAGTCGCTCCACCCGCCCGGGTACAGCTTTCCCTCGCGGCCGGCGAGGAACGCCCAGTGGAGGACGACGCAGGCCGTGACGCCGGAGCCGCAGTAGGCGACGAGCTCGCCCGCGGGCAGCTCCGGCTGCGGCTCGGCCCAGGGCGCGTTCAGGGCGCCGGGAATCCGTCCCGGCGGACAGTCGATCGGATTCAGGTGTCCCAGCCAGCGATTCGCGCTGCGCGCATCCACGAGCACGAGCGTGCGGTCGGCGAGGCGCCGCGCGAGCTCGAGCGCGGAGACGGTGTCGCCGACGCGCGCGCTCGGCAGGAACTCCGCCGGCTCGACCGCCTCCTCGCCGGCGCGCAGCGGCCCTCCCCAGGCCTCGATCCCGCCGAGGAGCACGGCGCAGTCGTCGTGCCCAAAGTGGCGCAGGAGCCACCAGAGGCGCTCGGCGCCGCCCATGTTCCCGTACGGGACCGCGAAGACGCCCGGACCGATGCCGGCGCGCGAGGCGGCGGCCGCGAAGCGCTCGGCCGAGGGCAGCGGGTGCCTCCCCTGGTCGGAAACGGACAGGTCGGAGAGGTCCTCGTCGACGTCGAGGAACGAGGCGCCCGGCACGTGCCCGGCGGCGTACAGAGCGCGGCCGTGACCGGGTGTCCCGAGCTCCCAGCGACAGTCGACGAACTGGTGGCGCACGACAGCGAGCTTAGTGGACGTCGCTCGGCGAGCTCCGTCAGCCGACGATCCCGCTGCGGCGCTCGAGCGTGAGCACGTCACGCCAGAGCCCATTCAGCTCGCCGAGCCGCTCGCGCACGCCGACGATGCGGAACCCGCACGCCGTGTGCAGGCGCAGGCTGGCCTCGTTCTCGGGAAAGATTCCCGCCTGCAGCGTCCAGATCCCATGCTTCCCAGGACGGCACACCGGTCTCGAACGTTGCGTCGCCGGTGCGAATCCCGTCCTCGTAGATCGTGGCGACCTGCGGCCAGTCATCCTGCCGCAGGTCGCGCACGACGGTTTGCACCGCGAGCGTCACTAGGCGTCGTAGTACAGGGAGAACTCCATCGGGTGCGGGCGCAGCCGTACGACGTCGACCTCGTTCTCGCGCTTCCAGTCGATCCAGGTGCGGATCAGCTCTTCGCTGAACACGCCGCCCTTCGTCAGGAACTCGTGGTCGGCCTCGAGCGCGTCGAGGGCGTCCTCGAGCGAGCCCGGCACCTTCTGCACGCCGTGATCGTCCTCGAAGAGGTCGACGTCGTGCGGATCACCCGGGTCGAGCCCACGCTCGATCCCGTCGAGACCCGCCATCAGCATCGCCGCGAACGCGAGGTACGGGTTGGCGGCCGCATCGGGGCAGCGGAACTCGATCCGCTTCGCCTTCGGCGAGTCGCTGTACATCGGGATGCGGATGCACGCCGAACGGTTGCGGGACGAGTACGCGAGGTTGACCGGCGCCTCGTAGCCCGGTACGAGCCGGCGGTACGAGTTCGTCGTCGGCGCGCAGAACGCGAGCAGCGCCGGCGCATGCGCGAGCAGGCCGGCCACGTAGGCGCGCGCGAGCTGCGACAGCCCGGCTGGACCGGACTTGTCTGCGAACAGCGGCGTGCCTTCCCTCCAGAGGGACTGGTGCGTGTGCATGCCCGAGCCGTTGTCCCCGAAGATCGGCTTCGGCATGAACGTGACGGACTTCCCCGCCTCGCGCGCCGTGTTCTTGACGACGTACTTGTAGGTCATCACCTGGTCCGCCATCCGGACGAGCGACTGGAAGCGCAGGTCGATCTCGCACTGGCCCCCGGAGGCGACCTCGTGGTGGTGGAACTCGCACGGGATTCCGAGCCGCTCGAGCGTCAGCACCATCCGTGAGCGGAGGTCGTGCAGCGTGTCGTGCGGCGCGGGCGGGAAGTAGCCCTGCTTCTCGCGGATCGTGTAGCCGGTGCCGGGCTCGCCGGAGTTCCAGTGGCCCTCGCCGGAGTCGACCTTGTAGCGCGCCTCGTTCGGCCCGCTCGCGTACGAGACCTCGTCGAACACGAAGAACTCGCACTCCGGCCCGACGTAGCAGGTGTCGGCGACGCCGCTCGCGCGCAGGAACTCCTCGGCGCGCTTGGCGACGCGGCGCGGGTCCTTTGCGTAGGGCTCTCTCGTCACCGGGTCGGCGATCTCGCAGGCGAGCGACAGCGTCGGCGCCTCGGTGAAGGGGTCGAGGATGGCGGTGGACGCGTCCGGCATGAGCAGCATGTCGCTCTCCGAGATGCCCTGCCAGCCGCGGATCGAGGAGCCGTCGAAGCCGAGGCCTTCCTCGAACGCCGCCTCGTCGAGGCCGGCAACCGGCAGCGTCACGTGCTGCCAGGTGCCGAGGAGGTCGCAGAACTTCAGGTCTACCATCACCGCGTTTGCCTCACGCGACCACTCGAGCGCGGCGCGGGGCTCGACCTCTCCCTCGAGGTAGTGCCGTAGCTCCCTCTCCAACTCCGCCATCACGATCCTCCTCTGGTCCACAAAAAAGCCCCACGACTCCACGAGTCGTGAGGCGCCGTTGCCTCGCCGCCCGCCTGCGCCGGCGGACGTCCTGCCGGCACGTTAGCGGCTCCGGCGGACAGGGGTCAAGTCAGTGCGAGCGGTGCGGGCCGATCAGTGCGGCGGCAACGCCGAGAGTGACGAGAATGCCGCCGCCGAACCAACGCTGGAAGCCGGCGACCCGCCGCGAGGCGCGCAGCCGGTCGGCGACGGTGCCGGCGACGACGGCGTAGAGGCTGTCGCTCATCATCCCGAGCGTGGCGAAGCTGAGGCCGAGCACGAGCACCTGCAGCCAGACGTGGCCGCGCGAGACGTCCACGAACTGGGGCAGGAAGGCGAAGATGAAGACGATCGTCTTCGGGTTGAGCACGTTGACGACGATGCCGTCCGTGTAGAGACGGCGCAGGCTCCGCGGCGCGGGCCCGTCCAGCGCCTCGCTGCCCGCATGCGTCAGCAGCCGCCGGACGCCGAGGAAGACGAGGTAGGCGGCGCCGACGTACTTGACCGCGTTGAACGCCACCGCCGACGCGAGCACGAGCGAGGAGAGCCCGACCGTCGCCGCGGTGATGTGCACGAGCGTCCCCGTGCTGATGCCGAGCACCGAGACCAGCCCCGCCCGGCGCCCCTGGTCGATGCTCCGGCCGACGATGTAGAGCACGGCCGGCCCGGGGATCGCGAGCAGCCCGATCCCGGTGGCGAGAAAGAGCGCGTAGGTGGACAGCGACGGCATGTTCTGCTTACCCGTGCCAGGCTGAAGACCTGGCACGGTGGAGGTCAAACGTACAGCGCGGCAACTTCGCGCCCCGTCGCCGCGACGCGCTCGCGCAGCTCGGCGGGCTCGAGCACCTCGAGGTCGGCGCCGAAGCGGAGCAGCTCCCGGTGCGCCTCTCCCAGGTTCTCGAAGCCGAGCACAGCACGACCGTCGGGCTCGATGCGCGAATCGTGCGGGAGATAGCGGCGGACGTGCTCGGAGACGCGCACGGTCACCTCCACGCGCGGAAGCTCACGCTCGAAGGCGCGCGACCACTCCTCCCAGAAGACGGCCAGCTCGAAACCGTCCGGCCGCTCGAACGCCTCGTCGAGCGGACGTACCGAGACGACGCGCGAGACGCGATAGACGCGCATGCCGGCCGAACGGTGCGCGACCAGGTACCAGGCGCCGCCCTTCAGCACGAGCCCGAGCGGCTCGATCGTGCGCTGGACGGCACGAGTCCCCTCGCGGTAGCGAATGCGCAGGCGGCAGCCGCGCCAGACGGCGGCGGAGAGCGCGGGCAGGTACGGCACGCGGTCCTCGGCGCGAAACCAGCCGCGCGTGTCGAGGTGGAAGAGCCGCGAGGCGCGCGCCGCGCGTTCCTGCAGCTCCGAGGGCAGCGCGGCGAGCAGCTTCAGCCGTGCCGCGGCGAACTCGCCGCCGAGCCCGAGCTCCGCCGCCGGGCCGGGCATTCCGGCGGCGAAGAGCGCCTCGGCTTCGTCGGCGGTCAGACCGGTCAGCCGCGTACGGTAGCCGCCGGCGAGCCGGTAGCCGCCGGCCGGCCCACGCAGCGCCTCGACCGGCACGCCGGCCGCGGCGAGCGACTCGACGTCGCGGTGCACGGTGCGGACGGAGACCTCGAGCCACCCGGCGATCTCGGCCGCCGTCAGCCGGCCGCGCGTCTGCAGCAGGAGCAGGAGGGAGACGAGGCGGGTCGCGCGCATCGCTTTCGACGGTAGGCGCTAAACATGACAGAAGATGTCCTGTTTGTCTGCAAGGGTGCAGGCATGGCCGACACGAACATCTGGAGCGACGACTGGGGCGAGCAGCCCGAGGACTGGTCCGGCGGCGGCGGCCGCTCGAAGCGCCTGCCGCGAGCGGTCGAGCGACCCGGGCTCGGCGTGACCCTCTACGAGCTCGATCCGGGCAACTTCGTCGTCTACCACTTCCACCACGCCTGGGAGGAGCTGCTCGTCGTGCTGCGCGGCCGGCCCACGCTGCGCACGCCGGGCGGGGAGCGGCAGCTCGCCGAGGGCGAGTCCGTCTACTTCCCGCTCGGCGCGGCGGGCGCGCACGGGCTCCGCAACGAAACCGAAGGGCCGGTGCGCTACCTGATGGCGTCGACGATCGCGTCGCCGGAGGTCTGCGAGTACCCCGACCTGAAGCAGATCACCGCGCAGGCGCGGACGCCGTCGCTGACAGGCGAGCGGCTGTGGCTGATCCACGACGTCGAGGAGGAGGCATGAGCGAGCGCGAGGAGGGTGGGCCCGCGGCGGTCGAGCTGCTGCTGCTCGAGCCGGAGATCGTCGCGTGGCTCGACGACTACCGGCGGGAGCCCGAAGAGACGCCTGACGACGACCCTCCCGAAGCGGCATGAGCAGGCCGAACGTCTTCGACGACGAGCCAGACACGACGGCGGAGCAGATGAAGATCCGCAGCCGTTTCGTCGGCAAGGCCGCGGGCGCGAAGGAGCTCGGGGCGTCGGTGCACGTGTTGCTCCCGGGCTCGACCGGCTTCCACTTGCACGCGCACTACGGGATGGAGGAGCTTTTCGTCGTGCTGAGCGGCCGCCCGACACTGCGCACGGGCAGCAGCGAGGAGGAGCTTGCGCCGGGGGACGTCGTCTCGATGCCGCGCGGGATCGACGGGCTGCACACGTTCACGAACCCAACGGACGAGCCGGCGCGCGTGCTTGCGGTCTCGACGATGCCGGTGCCGGAGGTCGTCCTCTATCCGGAGATCGGCAAGTTCGGCGTCGCGACGCGCGACCCGTTCACGCCTGTCGATGAGGGGGGCGACAGGGGCGTCGTCGGCCTGTTCGACCTGCCGGGGGACGCGTGATTTGACGTTGTCCGGTTAAGCGCGTATCGTTCGGCGGCCATGTTGCTCTCGAACGTGATGAACAGGAAGGCGCGCACTCCGGGCGGCCGTTAGGTCCGCCCGCCGCCACTCGCGCGCGCTCTCTCCCGTTCTCCGTTCCCTTCTCGTTTCACAAGGAGCAGCATGTCTACGTTCGCACCACCAACATTTCTAGACGCGCCTGTCCGCCGCGACGTCCCCGCGGTCGAGGTTCGGAACCTGACGAAGGTCTTCCGGCGCCGTGACAGGCGTGCGGGCCGATTCGCCCGGCGGCGCTTGCCGGCGCTGAAAGACGTCACGTTCACGATCGCGCGAGGCGAGTGCATCGCCATCCTGGGCCAGAACGGCTCGGGCAAGTCGACGCTGGTCCGGCTCCTGTCGACGCTGCTCCTCGACGACGGCGGCGAGGCGCGCATCTTCGGGCACGACGCGTTCCGCGACACCCGGGCGATCCGCAGGCTCGTGAACCGCGTCTCGGTCGAGGCGAGCTTCTTCAAGAAGTTGTCCGCGTACGAGAACCTCTCCTACGCGGCGCGCTTCTACGGCATGCCGCCGTCGGTGACGCGCACGGAGATCCCGGCGATCCTCGAGAAGGTCGGCTTCCCCTCGGAGCGGCAGGGCGAGCCGATGGAGAACCTCTCGCGCGGCATGCAGCAGAAGGTGGCGCTCGCCCGCGCGCTGCTGACCTCACCCGTCCTGCTCCTGCTCGACGAGCCGACGACCGGGCTCGACCCGCGCTCGAAGCTCGAGGTGCAGGACTTCGTCAAGGACGTTCGCGCGACCCATGACGCGACGATCCTGCTCTGCACGCACGACATGGCGGAGGCGGAGAGCCTCGCCGACCGCGTCGGCCTGCTCGACCGCGGCGAGCTGCTGTTCCTCGAACCGGTGGCGGACGTGAAGCGCCGCTACGGCGTCGAGACGCTCGAGCAGGCGTTCTTCGCCGCAACCGGCCGCACGTTCGAGGAGGACAACGAAGAGGACGACGAGCTCAGGGAGGTGTACGGATGACCGCCGTCGGAGCGACCCTGCGCAGCGAGCTCATCGGCCTCGGCGGGATCGTGGAGCGCAACGTCTACCTCACGAAGCGCTACTTCCTCTGGGACGTCGCGTTCATGGTCTGGACGATCGCGAACACGCTCACGATCGTGTTCATCGCCCGCGCCGTGCACGTGTCGCCTGCGCGGGAGAACGTGCTCGCAACGAGACTGCTCGTCGGAGCGGTCATCTGGGCGTTCCTCGGGATCATCTTCGAGTTCGTCACGGAGACCGTCGCGTGGGAGCGCTGGGAGGGCACGATCGAGTACACGTTCATGGCCCCGGTCTCGCGGCCGATGCACCTGTTCGGCATGGGCGCATACGCGGTGCTCTACGGTCTCGTGCGCGCGACGATCCTCTTCTTCGCGGTCGCCGCATTCATCGGCATCCACATGCCGGACGCGAACTTCGGCGCGGCGCTCGCGCTGCTCGGGATCGCGTCGATCTCGTTCATCGGAATCGGGATGATGACCTCGGTGCTGCCGCTGATCTCGCCCGAGAAGGGCGCGCAGCTCGGGTTCATCGCGCAGGGTCTCATGCTCGTCGTCTCCGGCGTCTACTACCCCGTGTCGGTGATGCCGCACTGGATGCAGTGGCTCGCCAAAATCTCGCCCGCGACGTACGCGCTGCGCGGCGACCGGGCCTCGATCGTGAACGGGGCCGGCGTCGCCTGGGCCGACGTCTGGCCGCTGCTCCTGATCGCGGCCGCGGCGATCCCGCTCGGCCTCGCGATCTTCCGTCGCGGTGAGCGCTATGCGAAGAAGCACGGGAAACTGAAGAGGTCCGGCTGATGACCGAGGACCATTTCGGCGAGCGAGTCGCCGCGCGCTTCGACGAACGATACGCCTACCAGTCCGGCCCTGCCGTCGTCGGCCCGATCGTCGACGTTCTCGAGGGTCTCGCCCGCGACGGGGCCGCACTCGAGCTCGGCATCGGCACCGGCCGAATCGCGCTGCCACTCGCACAGCGCGGCGTACGTGTGCATGGGATCGACCTCTCGGAGGCGATGGTCGCGCGGCTGCGTGCGAAGCCGGGCGCCGAGTCCATCGGTGTGACGATCGGCGACTTCGCCACGACCAGGGTCGACGGAACGTTCTCGGTCGCCTTCCTCGTCGCCAACACGATCATGAACCTGACGACGCAGGATGCGCAGGTTGCCTGCTTCCAGAATGTCAGCTCGCATCTCGAGGCGGCTGGCTGCTTCGTCATCGAGGTGCTCGTGCCGGGGCTGCGGCGGCTTCCACCCGGCGAGACATTCCAACCCTTCGACGTGAGCCCGAGGCACGTCGGCTTCGACGAGTTCGACGTCGCCCGGCAGGGTCTGATCTCGCATCACTACTGGATCGACGGCGGGAAGGTCGAGGTCTTTTCGCCGCCGTTCCGCTACGTGTGGCCGTCGGAGCTCGACCTGATGGCGCGGCTCGCCGGGATGACGCTGCGAGAGCGCTGGAGCGGCTGGAGGCGCGAGCCGTTCACGAGCGACAGCGACAAGCACGTCTCCGTCTGGGAGAAGACGGCCTAGAGCAATCGCTCGAGGCACTCGCGGAGGCCGTCGCGCCAATGGGGCAGGCGCGGGGCCTTCGGCCGCTCGCTCCGCAGCACCGAGTACGCGGGACGCCGAGCGGGCCGGCCGAGCTCCTCGGTGGTGATCCGGCGCACGCGGCAGCCGAGGCCGGCCTCCTCGAAGATCGCCTCCGCGAAGTCGGCCCAGGTGCAATCGCCGTCCGCAGCGACGTGCCAGAGACCTGGCGGCAGTTCGACCAGCTCGCGGGTCGCGGCGGCGAGATGCGCGACATAGGTCGGGCAGCCGCGCTGGTCGGAGACGACCGCGACCTCGTCCTGCTCGACGCCGAGCTGGAGCATCGTGCGCACGAAGTTGCTGCCCGTCCAGCCGTACAGCCACGACGAGCGCACGATCCATGCGTCCTCGCCCGCGACCGCCTCGCCGTGCAGCTTCGTGCGCCCGTACACCGAGAGCGGATTCGGCGCGTCCGATTCGACGTACGGCTCACGCTTGCTCCCGTCGAAGACGTAGTCCGTGGAGAAGTAGACGAGCCGCGCGCCGAGCTCGGCGGCGTGCTGCGTGCCGCCGACGTTGACGGCGGCAGCTCCCTGCGGGTCGGCCTCCGCGCCGTCGACGTCCGTCCAGGCCGCCGCGTGCAGCACGAGGTCGAGGACTCCCAGCTGCGGCGGCGGCAGCGTCACGTCCCACTCCGCACGCGTCAGCGCAAGCGCCCCCGGAAAGACCTCGCAGAGCGCCGCGCCGAGCTGGCCGCCGGCGCCGGTTACGGCGACGCGTCGCGTGCCGACAGAATCGGCGATGACGTACTCCAGAGGTGGCGGACGCGCTCGTCGTCCCACGGGACGCCGTGCTCGTCCGGCTGCGCCGGGTCGTACTCCTCGGTGACGACGTATGCGAACAGGCAGTCGGTCAGCGCCTCGTAGCCGTGCGCGTGGATGCCGGAGAGGTAGACGGCGACGGGGTTCTCGTCGCCGATGTCCTCGGTGAACACCTCGCCGGTCGTCCGGTCGAGCACGACGACGCGCACCATTCCCGCGAGGCAGACGAAGAGGTCGTCCTGGCCCCGCTCGTGGTAGTGCAGCCCGCGGATGACGCCCTTGCGCGAGCGCGAGAGGTTCACCTGCCTGATCGGCTTGGGGAGATCGCTCGCGCGCACGAGCTCCGCGAACCAGCCGCGCTCGTCCTCGTGCAGTGTGAGCGGGAACGTCCGGACGTTCATCGGTTGACGCCGTTCGCGCGCACGAAGTCGTTCACCGCGTAGTAGGCGTCAATCGACTCGCCCGCATCGCCCCAGAATCCCTCGACGACGTCGGCCTTCATCAACCCCTGCCCGACGTACCAGTTGTTCACGTCGGTGATCTCGAGCTCACCGCGTCCGGACGGCTTCAACGTCGGCAGCACGTCCCAGACCTGCGCATCGTAGAAGTAGACGCCGGTGACCGCGAAGCTGGACGGCGGCGACTCGGGCTTCTCGACGATGTTCGCGACCCGGTCACCCTCCATCGCCGCGACACCGAGGTGGCGTAGGTGCTCGTCCTCGTCGACGCGCGAGAGAACGATCCGCGCGCCCGCATCCTGCCGCGCGAAGTTCTCGACCGTCGGACGCAACAAGTACTCGAAGACGTTGTCCGCGAGCAGCACACACACCTTGTCCCGGGCGACGAAGCGCTCCGCGAGGCCGAGCGCCTCGGCAATGCCGCCGGCCTGCTCCTGGTAGGCGTAGAGGAGCCGGTCGATGCCGTACTCGTCGCCGTTGCCGAGCAGCCGGAAGAACTCGCCGGCGTGCGTCCCGCCCGTGACGAGCATCAGCTCGTCCATGCCGGAGCGCACGAGCGCCTCGACCGCATACGTGATCATCGGCCGGTCGTAGAGCGGCAGCAGGTGCTTGTTCGTGATCCGCGTGAGCGGATGCAGCCGCGTCCCGGAGCCGCCTGCGAGGATGACGCCCTTCACGACTGCCGATGCTACGCCCGACGCGCCGTCCGCTGCCGCCGAGAGGAACGGGAGGAAGGGAGGGCCCCCCTCAGCGGCGCGGCGAACGGGTGGTTACGGGTGAACGGGAAGCACGAGGAAGAGAACGGTCAGCGCAGCCGTGAGGGCGACGATCAAGCGCATGTCTGCCTCCTCGTGTTCACGAGAGAAACGATAGAGCCGCTGCGTCAAGGGTCCGTTTCGGCTCTGCAAGGAAACGGTTAGGTTTGCGCCGATGTTCACGAGGCCCCGACGCTCGTGCCTGACCGTGCCGGCGTCGAGCCCGCGGATGCTCGAGAAGGCGGCCTCGCTGCCGGCGGACGAAGTCGTCGTCGACCTCGAGGACGGCGTCGCGGTCGATGCGAAGGAGGAGGCGCGGGAGCGGCTTGCGACCGCGCAGGCACGGGGGACGCTCGCCATTCGCGTGAACGGCCTCGCTACTCCCTGGTGGCGCGACGACCTCGCGGCGGCCGCCGAGGTTCGGCCGGACGTCGTCGTCGTGCCGAAGGTCGAGTCGGCCGAGGACGTCGCGGCCGTGGCCGAGCTGCTTCCCGCGGGAGTCGGGCTCGAGGTGCAGATCGAGACTGCGCGCGGCCTCGTCGAGGTGGAGCGAATCGCTGCGGCCGGTCCACCGCTCGAGGCGCTCGTGTTCGGGCCCGGCGACTTCGCCGCCTCGCTCGGGGTGCCCGTGCTCACGATCGGCGCCGGCTCGTGGGAGTACGCGCTCGCACGGATCGCGGTCGCCGCGCGCGCATTCGGCCTCCAGGCGGTCGACGGTCCGTACGCCGTCCTCCGCGACCTCGACGGGCTGCGCGCCTCGGCGCACCGCGCCCTCGCTCACGGGTTCGACGGCAAATGGGTCGTGCACCCGGACCAGATCGCACCGGTGAACGACGTGTTCACGCCTTCGCCGGAGGAGCTCGAGCGCGCACGCCGCATCCTCGCAGCCGCGGACGGCGCGGTGCTCCTCGACGGCGCGATGGTCGACGCCGCATCCAAGCGACTGGCCGAAGCGGTGCTCGCCAGGGCGGGCCTCCTCTAGCGACGCCGCGCGGCCTTGCGCCGCTTCACGAGCGGCAGGTTGCGCACCGCGGCGAACCACGTGTAGAGCGCGAACCCGCACGCGCCGAGCACAATGCGGAAGACGCGGGCCATGTGACTCACATTACGCTGAAGCTCGAGAAGAGCAGCGCACAGGCGCCGTCGGTGTCGCCTTTCCCGGCTGCATCCTGGCAGTACAGCTCGTATTCGCGCTTGCCCTGGAGCAGGAAGCCGATCCGCGCGTCGTAGCCGCGGCCGTTCGCCGGACGGGCGCCGAAGCGGTACGCACGGATGCGCTTGCCGTCGACCGTCGACGTCACGCGTTCGGTCAGCTTCGCGTTCGAACGCGCCACGAGCTCGGCGGCCACGCGGTCGAGCTCACGCGCGGCGCGCGCGAACTGGGCCGGGTCGTACGGGTTCCGGAGGGTGAAGACCCGCACGGAGACGAGCGTCCGTGGGCTCTCCTCCGGCTTCGCGACGACCCCCGTCCCGACACGGCCGATGTTCCAGCCGGCGGGCGCCCGGAACCGGAAACCCGGCCCACGTACGAGCTGTGCAGCCGCTCCGGCGTGCTTCGAAGATCCTCCGCATGAGGCGGCGATAAGAGCAACAATGAGCAGGACGGCTGTTCGTCTCCAAACTCCGGCGCAGGGCGCCGGCACACGAAAGGAACCGCCCAGAATGGCCACCACGAGAGAGAAGGTCACGGACGCGGCCGGCAATGTCAAACCGTACGTCGAGCGCGCGCTCACCGATCCGGAGCTGCGCGAGAGCGTGCGCAGCGCCTACCAGTCGGCCCGCTCGATCTACGACGAGCTGCTCGGCAACAGAGGCGTGGCCGGCATCGCCACGCGCGTCGCAACCGACAAGGACATCCAGGACGAGCTTCGCTCGGCGGTTTCCGATTTGCGCCGGGCGGCGGATCGGGTGCAGGGCAAGGAGGAGCGGCCCGCCCGCAACTCCGGCCTGCTGCTGATCGGGCTCGCGCTGGCGATCCTCTTCAACCCGTTCACGGGCCCGCAGACGCGCAAGTGGCTGTCCGACCGCCTGTTCGGCGGGGGCGGCGACTTCACGTACCAGGGCGGGAACGGCTCGGCCGCGTCCTAACGACCGGCCTCGAGGCGGACGGCTGCGAGCCCGAGTGACTTCGGGTCGAGGCCGCTCGCGTTCGAGATGTCGCTGCTCTGCAGCAAGATCGCGCCCGCCTTGGGCGCGGCCGCGGTGACCGTACCCCGGACCCAGCCGGCGGCCGCTTCAATGCGCACGTCCCGCAGCCGGCGCCAGCCGCCGAGGTACGACGTCGGGTCCACGGCCCCGTCGTAGCCGAGCCCGAGCAGCCCGACGGGATGGATCTCGAAGTGGAGGTGGTACGACGTGCCCTCCGCGTCGCCGCTGTCGCCGACGAAGCCGAGCACGTCGCCGGCGTCGATGCTCGCGCCGTCGACGGCCAGCGGCGAGTAGGCGGAGAGGTGGGCGTAGTAGAACTCATTGCCGTGGTCGTCGCGTAGCCAGAGACGCCAGCCGCCGACCCGGTTCCAGCCGACCGAGAACACCGTGCTGTCCGCAACGGCGAGGACGGGCGTGCCGAGCGCAGCAAAGATGTCGTCGCCGTGGTGCCAGTTCCCCGGGACGTCAGCCCGGAAGGCGCCGAAGGTGTCGACGAACGACGAGTTGCCGTAGACGGGGAAGACGTAGCCCGTCTCGCCGAGGCTCGGCGTCACCGACAGCGGCTTCGAAAGGAGTGAGGGAATACCGTGCCCGCCGGGCTCGGGCGGCTGCTTCGTCGCGGGCTCCGAAGGCGCAGGCGGTAGCGGCTCGGCGTGGCCTGCCTGCGCGTCTGCCTCGGCGTAGCCGATCTGCAGCTCGCTGCCGGCCGGCAGCCCGCCGTGGCGGGCGGTCAGGAACACGTCGAGCGCGGTGATGAAGTCGTGATAGCCGGGCGCCGGCTTGTCGGTGCGCCGGCCTGCCTGCTCGAGCGCGATCGCGTAGCCCCAGTCGGCGAGCGCTATCTGACGGTTTGCCGTGGGCTTCACCGCACGCCCGAGCACCACGAGGCCGGCGATCCCGCTCACGCCGGTGCCGCCGGAGGCGCTCGCCGGGCTCGCCAGAGCGTGCGTCCGACCGCCGACCGCGGCGGCGGCGATCTCGCCCCTGAAGAGCGACAGCGAGGTGACCCCGGCGACAGCCCGGGCGCGCGCCTCTGCACCGCTCGTCGCCGCCACGTGGGTCGCGACCGAGCGTGCCGTGACGACCGAGCCGTCCGCCGGATACACAAACCGGCCGCCGGAGACGGCGCGGGCCGTCGCCGGTGCGGCGAGCACGCGCGTCCCCACGGCGGGACGGCCCGGGACGAGGATCCTGATCGCCCAGGCGCGGGCGGTGGCGCCGCCCGCAAGCGCCGTCGTACCCGCGGCCGGTCCCAGCGCCAGCGCGAGCGCAGCCGCGGCTCCGAGCGCGGCAAGAAGCAGGAACGGGCGCTGCCTCACCGGCGCCGCGCCCGCCAGGCGATCTGCCCGGCCGTGAGGATCATGAGGACGGCGAACAGCCTGCGCAGCGTCGCCTCGGGCAGCGACTCGGCGACCTGCGCGCCGCCGACTGCCGCGCCGATCGAGGCGACGCCGATCACGAGCGCGCTGCGCCAGCGGACATAGCCGTGCCGCTGCTGCCTCCAGACGCCGACGAGCACAGTGGGGATGATGGCGAGCAGTGACGACGCCTCGGCGTGCAGCTGCGTGAGGCCGAGCGCCGTCAGGGTCGGCACGAACAGGATGCCGCCGCCCACGCCGAAGAGGCCCGAGAGGACGCCGGCGGCGACCCCAAGTACGACGGCGAGCGCGTACGTCACCGGACGAGCAGCCTGATCGCGATCGCGACGAGCAACACGGAGAAGAGGAACGAGAGGGTGCGCACGGGCAGGCGCTGCTGGAGCGCCGTCCCGCCGAGCGCTCCGAATGCGGCGGGCACGCCGACGAGCGCGGCGTAAACCGGACGCACCTCGCCGTGCACCACGTACACAGCGACGCCGGCGGCGGCGGTGATCCCGATCGCCGCAAGGGAGGTCGCCGTCGCGGAGCGCATCTCCCAACCTCCGACGAGCAGCAGCAGCGGCACGATCACGATTCCGCCGCCGACCCCGAAGAGGGCGCTGAAGAATCCCGCGGCGAGGCCGATCAGGATCAAGCGCACCCGCCTATGCTAAGCCCGTGGCCGAGACCGCCGAGGCACTGCTCGGACGCCTTTCGTCGGCGCCGAGCGAGGCGGGTCTCTTCCTCGACTTCGACGGCGTGCTCGCGCCGATCGTCGCCCGCCCGGAGGACGCTGCCGTGCCGCCGGAGACGCGTGCCGAGCTCCGGCGCCTCGCCGAGCGCTATGCGCTCGTGAGCGTCGTCTCCGGCCGTCCCCACGACGACGTGCGCGCACGGCTGGGCGTCAACGGGATCGTCGTCGTCGGCTCGCACGGCCTCGAGCTGAGCCGCGAGGCCGAGCGCTGGCGCGGCCGAGTCCTCGCCTTCGCAGAGGCGGCGCCGTGGCCGGCCGCCCAGACCGAGCTGAAGGGGCTCTCGGTCGCCTTCCACTTCCGCAACATGGCCGACGAGCCGGCTGCGGTGCGCGCGCTCGAGGACCTCGCGGTGCGTGCGACCGACGAGGGCTTCATCGCGCGCTTCGGACGCAAGGTGATGGAGGTGCTGCCACCGGTCGACTCCAACAAGGGCACCGCAGTGCGGAGCCTGTTGAACGATGCCGGTCTGGTGCGGGCACTCGTCGCCGGCGACGACACGACCGACCTCGATTCGTTCCGCGCGGTGGACGGGCTCGAGTGTGCAGTGCGCGTCGCAGTGACCTCCGAGGAGTCGCCTGCGCTGCTTAGCGACTACGCGGAGATCGTCGTCGGGAGCACCGGCGAGTTTCTCGAGCTGCTGCGCCTGCTCTGATGCACGTCGACGAGTCCGTGCTGGCGCCGCTCCGGGAGCGTTTCGGCTCGCCGGTCGAGCTGCCGTGGGAGGGAGAGATCAGCGACGCCGAGTGGGACATCGCAACCCACAACCCACGGCGGACACACGACGTGACGCTGTTCATCCTCGATCCGGCGCGGCGGCTGGCGCTGATCCGCAAGCCGCACTTCGCCGCGGGTGTGTGGCGTCCACCGGGCGGTGGCATCCATCCCGGCGAGGAGTTCGTCGCAGGGGCGGTGCGCGAGGCGCTCGAGGAGACGGGACTGCACGTCGAGTTGCGCCGCTACCTCGTCGCATCGAGAGCGCTGTTCCGCAACACCGGCCGCGAGCTACCGTGGCAGACGCACGTCTTCCTCGCCGAGACGGGCGACGAGCACATCGTGCCGGGCGACCCGGTCGAGATCGCCGCCGCCCGCTGGGGAACGCTCGACGAGCTCGCGGGCCCGCTCCGCGCGAGCCTGCTGGCGACCGGCCGCGCCTTCTGGCGCTACCGCGTCGCTCTCCACGACGCCGCCCTCGAACGACTGCGACCAGGTCGCTGAGGCGACCTGGTCGCGGCCTCTCGGCTACGTCTTGTGAGCACGCACCGCAGTGCCGTAGGCGCAGATCTCCGTCCACTGGCCGCCCATCTCCGAGGTGTCGAAGCGCATCGCGATGATCGCGTTGGCGCCCGTCGCCTCGGCCTCCTCGACCATCCGCGCCATCACCTGCTGGCGGCTCTCGACGAGCGCCTTCGTCATCCCCTTCAGCTCGCCGCCGAGGATCGACTTCAGCCCGGCGCCGATCTGCGAGCCGATGTTGCGCGAGCGGACGGTCAGCCCCATCACCTCGCCGTACACCTCGTCCACCGCGTAGCCGGGGATGTCGTTCATCGTCGTGACGATCATCGCGCTGCCTCCCTGTTGAGTATGTCCCATGCCCTGCGCACGTCGGCCTCCGTCGTGCGCGCATTGCCGATCGCCAGCCGCAGCACGTAGCGGCCGTCGAGCTTCGTGTGCGAGAAGAACATCTCGCCGCTGCGGTTCACGCGCGCGAGCAGCTCCTCGTTCTCCGCGTCCGAGCCGTTGCGGCGGAAGACTACGAGTGAGAAGCGTTGCGGCGCGCACAGCTCCCACTCCGGGTCCGCCTCCACCCATTCGGTGAAGAGGTTCGCGAGCCGCACGTGCTCGCGCAGGATCTGCTGGAGCCCGTCGCGGCCGAAGCAGCGGAGCACCGCCCACAGCTTGAGCGAGCGGAAGCGGCGGCCGAGCGCCGGACCGTAGTCGGAGAGGGCGTACGCGTCGTCCGGAGTCCGCAGGTACTCCGGCGTGAGCGAGAACGCCTGCCGGAAGTCGTCTGGCCGCGAGGTCCAGAGCAGCGAGCAGTCCATCGGCGTCATCAGCCACTTGTGCGGGTTGATCACGAGCGAGTCGGCAAGCTCGACGCCGTCCTGCGACCAGCGCTCCTCTTCGCAGATCCACGACGAACCCGCGTACGCCGCGTCCACGTGCAGCCACGCGCCGGCCGCGTGAGCCCGCTCGCCGAGCTCGCGCACGGGGTCGACGGACGCGAACGACGTCGTGCCGACGGTGGCGACGACGGCCGCGACGTCGCCGAGCTCGAGCCCGCCGGTTCGCATCGCGAGCTGCTCGTCGGTCGCGACCTTGCGCAACTCCATCCCGAGCATGCGCGCCGCCTTCTCGACCGACGAGTGCGCGTGCTCGGAGCAGACGACCGCGTTGCGACCGGTGATGTGCCTGGCAGCGATGAGCGCCGCGAGTGTCGAGGTCGACGCGGTGTCCTCGATGTGGCCGTGCCAGCCCTCGGGCAGCCCGAGCAACTGCCGCACCCAGTCGACCGTGCGCAGCTCGAGCTCGGTCGACGCCGGCGACGCGCGCCAGAGGATCGCGACCTGGTTCAACGTCGCCGCGAGCAGCTCTGCAAGGATCCCCGGCTCCGAGGCGGTGACCGCGAAGTAGGCGAAGAAGCGTGGGTGCTGCCAGTTCGTCAGGGCCGGCACGATCAGCTCGTCGAGGTCGCGCAGGACGTTCGCGAACGGCTCGCCGTGCTCGGGCGGCGACAGCGGCAGCTTCGCCGACAGCTCGCCCGGCTGCACCTGCGCCAGCACCGGCAGCTCGCCGACCCGCTCGAGGTACCGGGCGGCCCATTCGACGGCCGCGTGCCCGTCCTCGCGAAAGTCGGTCACGGCCGCCTCCGGCGCAGCTTCTCGACCTGCTTCCACGTCCTCGTGTTGAGGACGTCGTCCTTCGTCAGCCAGCCGCGCCTGGCCTGCCCGATCGCAAGCTCGACGTAGTTCTGTGCACGCAGCTGATGCGCGTCGGACGAGATCACGAGCTTCACCCCCGCCTCCTTCGCCGCGCGCGCATGCACGTCGCGCAGGTCGAGCCGGTCCGGCTGGCCGTTGATCTCGAGGAACACACCCGTCTCCAGCGCCTTCTCGACGACGCGCTCGACGTCGACATCGCGCGGCCCGCGCTTGGAGATCCGCCGTCCGGTGAGGTGGCCGATGCAGTCGACGTATGGGTTGTCCATGGCGTCGAGCACACGCTCGGTGGGGCGGTTCTCGGGCGCCTGGTGCACGGACGCGACCACCCAGTCGAGCCGGGCGAGCTCCTCCTCGGGCACGTCGACCTCGCCGCTCGAGCGGATGTTCGCCTCGACGCCGGCGAGGATGCGCAGCTTCGGGAACTGCTCGCGCGCCTGCCCGATCTCCTCGAGCTGCGCGGCGAGGCGCCCCTCGCGGAGGTTGTGCGAGTGGTCGGTGACCGCGTAGTACTCGTAGCCGCGCGCCGCCGCCGCGGCGACCATCTCCTCGAGCGTGTTCTTCCCGTCCGCGGACCAGTGCGTGTGGGTGTGCAGGTCGCCGCGCAGCTGCGAGAGCTCGACGAGCGCCGGCAGCTCGCCGCGGCGTGCCGCCTCCAGCTCGCCGGCGTTCTCGCGCAGCTCCGGCGCGATCGGCTGGTAGCCGAGGAACGCATAGAGCGCATCCTCGTCCTCGCTGTGGAACACGTCGCCGGTCTCGACCGTCGTCACGCCGTACTCGGAGATGGAGAGGCCGCGGCGCACTGCGTCCTCGCGCATGGCGACGTTGTGCTCCTTCGAGCCGGTGAAGTGCTGCAGCAGGTTCCCGTACGACTCCGGCGGCACGACGCGCAGGTCGAAGCGCAGGCCGTCGCTCGAGACGACGGTCGCCTTCGTGTCCCCGTGCGCGGCGACGTCCACCACCCACGGGAGCTGGACGAAGAACGCGGTCAACTCCCCCGGGTCGGTCGCGGTGGCGATCAGGTCGAGGTCGCGAAAGGTCTCCTTGCGACGGCGCACCGAACCGGCCTCGGAGACGCGCACGGCCGCAGGATGCCCGCGCAGCACGGCGACGGCCGCCTGCACCGCCGGCAGGCCGTCGCCGAGGAGGCGCCGGCCGGCGTCAGGGTTCTCCGCCTGGAAGGCGAGCGCCTTGAGAATCTTCTCCTCCGACTTGGCGCCCAGCCCGACCAGCGAGCGCAGCCGCTCCGCCTCTGCCGCCTGCCGCAACTCCTCCAGCGTCGTGACGCCGAGCTCACGCCAGATGCGCGCCGCGGTCTTCGGCCCCAGGCCCGGCAGGCGCATGAACTGCACCACCCCGGCCGGAACGGCCGCTTTGCGCTTGGCGAGCGCCTCGATCTCACCTTGCTCGACGACCTGGACGATCTTCTCCTCGATCGTCTTGCCGATCCCCTGGAGCTCCTTCGCACGCCCGTCGAGCGCGAGCTGGGCGATCGAGCCCGAGGTCTCCCGCATCCGCGCCGCCGCCCGGCGGTAGGCCAGGACGCGAAACGACTCGGCGCCCTCCAGCTCCAGCAGATCGGCGAGCAGGTCGAACTGCTCCGCGACCTCGGCGTTGCGAGGCAAGGCGGCCACCCCGTCGATCATACGGGCGCCCCCGGTAGCCTGGGACCTCGTGCCGGATGTCATCGTCTGCCTGCCGACGTACAACGAGCGGGAGAACCTCGAGTCGATGGTTCGCGCCCTCGCGCCGCACGGCTACCGCATCCTCGTCATCGACGACAACTCCCCCGACGGGACAGGGGAGATCGCCGACCGGCTCGCGGCGGAGCTGGACCTCGTCTCCGTCCTCCACCGGCCGATGAAGCAGGGTCTCGGGCCCGCCTGCATCGCCGGCTTCAAGCAGGCCCTCGCCGACGGCGCCGAGATCATCGTCGAGATGGACTCCGACTTTTCGCATGATCCCGCCGACGTGCCGCGCCTCGTGGCTGCCGTCGAGAACGGCGCCGACTTCGCGCTCGGCTCGCGTTATGTCGAAGGTGGCGGCACCACCAACTGGGGCCTGGGACGCCGTGTCCTGTCGCGCGGCGCTTCGATCTACGGGCGCACGATCCTCGGCGTCAAGCTCCACGACGTGACCGCCGGCTTTACGTGCTACCGGCGCGGCGTGCTCGAAGCGCTCGACCTCGCCTCGATCGACTCACAGGGCTACGTCTTCCAGATCGAGATGAAGTACCGCGCTCTTCGGAAGGGTTTCAAGGTG
Organism: Gaiellaceae bacterium; assembly: GCA_050013935.1. Classification (GTDB taxonomy): domain Bacteria; phylum Actinomycetota; class Thermoleophilia; order Gaiellales; family Gaiellaceae; genus Palsa-739. Next base: position 22,434 of record JBEKEH010000002.1, read on the forward strand.
GCCGAGGTGCCGATCGTCTTCGCCGACCGGACGGCGGGGTACTCGAAGATGACCCGTGCCATCATCCTCGAGGCCGTTTGGAAAGTTCCGCTGCTACGCGTCGCGGCAGTGAAGGGTGAGCTCTGATGCGCGAGCTCGACGGTACGACGTTCGACGCGGCGATCGCCGCAGGGCCGGTGGTCGTCGACTTCTGGGCGCCGTGGTGCCGCCCGTGCCGCGCGATCGAGCCGATCCTCGCAGAGCTGGAGAGCGACGTGCCCGTGGCCGTGGCGAGGGTCAACATCGACGAGTACCCGGAGATCGCCGCGCGCTTCGACGTCTTCTCGATCCCGACGGTGATGCTCTTCTCCGGCGGCGAGCCCCGCGGCGCCGTCGTCGGCGCCCGCCCGCGCGCGGCCTTCGAGCGGTGGCTAGCGGAAGTGCTCCCAGCCGGCGAGCTCGAAGGGCTCGCCGCGCAGGGTCAGCAGGACGCCTGAGCCCTCCTCACACCTGCCGATCGCCGTGAACCCGAGCGGGTCCGGCGTCGCGGCCAGCAGCTCGTAGTCCTCGCCGAAGCCGAGGTCGTCGATCGTCGCGCCGTCGGCGAGCGGGACGCGCTCGAGCTCGATCGCGAGGCGGCAGCCGGAGCGCCCGGCGAGGTGGCCCGCGTCCGGGGCGAGCCCGTCCGAGAGGTCGAGCATCGCCGTCGCGACGGCCGCGAGCCGCCGGCCCTCCTCGACCCTGAGCGGCGGGCGGACGAGACGGCCCGCGCGGAAGGCGGCCCCGGCCGCGCCGAGCGGGCCGGTGACGACGAGCACGTCTCCCGGGCGCGCGCCCGCGCGTCCGGGCACACGCTCGGCGCGCCCGAGCGCCGTCACACTCAGCAGCACCGCCTGCGCGCACGTCGTGTCGCCGCCGCGCACCGGCACGCCGGCCTCGTTCAGCCCCTCGTAGAGCTCGATCACGTCCTCGACGCTCGCGTCGCCGGGCAGCCCGAGCGAGACGATGAGGGCGAGCGGCTCCGCGCCGGAGGCGGCGAGGTCGCTGATGTTCACCGCCGCGGCGCGGAAGCCGAGCTCGCGCCAGGACAGTAGGTCGAAGCGAAAGTGCACGCCCTCGACGAGCGCGTCCTGCGTGACGAGGAGCCCGCCGACCTCGGCCGCGTCGTGCTCGATCCCCTGCGCGAGCCCGCGCCGCTCGAGCTCCGCGAGCAGGCTGAACTCTCCGAGCTCGTCGAGCCTCATACCGGGGCCCCCGGAAGATGCGCAGCATTTTCTGGGGTGGTCATAGCTCGGTGATGCGCGTGCGCGCGTCAAGCGTGTCGGGGTCGAGCGCGTACAGCGCGTCGTAGAGCTGGACGTGGAACGTCCCTGGACCCTCCGCCTTCGCCGCCGCGTCCTCGGCTGCGACGCCGAACGCGGCGAGCGCCTCGGCGGCCGCCTCGAGCGGCTGCTCCGGCTTGCCGGCGAGGAAGCAGCCCGTGAGCGTGCTCGAGATGCAGCCGGTGCCGGTGACCGCAGCGAGCAGCTCGTGCCCGTTCGCGACCGCGAGCACGCGCTCGCCGTCGGACACGTGGTCGACGGGCCCCGTCACGGACACGACGACGCCGAGCCGGCGCGCCGCCTCGCGCGCAAGCTCGGCCGGCTCGACACCCATGGCCATCGACTCGACGCCGCGCACCTCCGCGTCCACACCGACGAGCGTCGCCACCTCGCCCGCGTTGCCGCGCAGAACGGTGACGCCGACCTGGTCGAGGATCCGGCGCGCGGTCGCCGTGCGATATGACGTCGCGCCGGCGCCGACGGGGTCGAGCACCACCGGAATCTCCCGTGCCGTCGCCACGCCGCCTGCGAGCAGCATCGCCTCGACCCACCGCTCCGACAGCGTGCCGATGTTGAGCACGAGCGACGAGGCAAGCCGCGCCATCTCCTCGACTTCCTCGACCGCGTGCGCCATCACGGGCAGCGCTCCGAGCGCGAGCGTGGCGTTCGCCGTCTCGTTCATGACGACGTAGTTCGTGATCTGGTGGACGAGCGGCTTGCGCTCGCGGATCGTGCGCAGCGTGGAACCGGCGGAGATCAACGTTTCACTCCGAGGACGTCGACGGGGCCTTCGCCTGAGCCGAGCTCGACAAGCCCTTGCGCGACCGCGCGCGAGGCGGCCTCGGCCGCTCCGCGGGCCGCGTCGAGCAGGCTTTCGCCGCGGGCGAGCAGTGCGGCGAGCGTGGCCGAGTGCGTGCACCCGGCACCGTGTGTGGCCGCGACCTCATGGCGCTCCACGGCGATCTCGACGTGCGCGGAGCCGTCGAAGAAGTGGTCGACCGGCTTGCCGTGGCCGCCGGTGACGATCACCGCGGGCGCCCCGAGCTCGTGCAGCCGCTCCGCGAGCTCGCGTTTCGATGCTTGTAACAGACTGTTACTTGAACCGGAAAGGAGGGCCCGCGCCTCCATCAGGTTCGGCGTCACGACCGTCGCGAGCGGGAACAGCCGCCCGACGAGCGCGTCGACGGCGTCGTCCTCGAGCAGCTTCGCGCCGGAGCTCGCGACCATCACCGGGTCGACGACGAGCGGGACGGGGTGACCCTCGAGATAGTCGGCGACCGTCTCGATCAGCTCCCGCGAGAAGAGCATTCCGGTCTTCGCCGCGTCGACGCCGATGTCGTCGAACACCGCGTCGAGCTGGGCGCGCACGAACGCCGGCGGCAGCTCGTGAATCGCGATCACGCCCAGGGTGTTCTGAGCCGTCAGCGCGACGAGCACGGATGTCCCGTAGGCGCCGGCCGCGGCGAACGCCTTGAGATCGGCCTGGATGCCGGCGCCGCCGCCGGAGTCGGAGGTCGCGATCGTCAGTGCGCGAGGCGTCAAGCTCTGCTCCCTTCGCCGGCATGACCCGGATCAGGTTCGACGGGTGTGTTCTCAGCCGCGCCGTGCGGCACCCCGGTGTCGTCAGGCTAACAGCCCATCATTGAGCGGGTGCGAGCTCTCGCGCTTCTGGCCCTGCCGGGGATCTGGCAGACGGCCTCGCTCCTCCACGGGTCGACCGTCGTCACCGCGCTCTTCACGCTCGGCGTCGCGCTGCTCGGACTCTGGGCGATCGCCGTCCTGCGCGAGGAGTGAGGCTCCCGCCGGCGCCGGTCGCGACGCTTCAATAGCGGAGTGACCGCCGTCGCCCAGTGGGACGACCTGCTCCAGGGTGAGGAGCTCGCCCACCTGACGACCGAGCCGGCCCGGGCGGCCCGAACGGCGCCGTTCCCGGACGAGCTGCACCCGAAGCTGCGGGACGCACTCGTGCGCCAGGGGATCGCCGAGCTGTACGCGCACCAGGCGGAAGCGTGGCAGGCCGCCCGCGCCGGCGGCCACGTGATCGTCACGACCGGCACCGCCTCCGGCAAGACGCTCGCGTTCAACCTGCCCGTGCTCGACGCGCTCGCGGCCGAGCCGAAGAACCGCGCCCTCTACCTCTATCCGACGAAGGCGCTGGCGCAGGACCAGGCACGCGCCCTCGGCGAGCTCGCGGTGCCGGGCGTTCACGCGGCGATCTACGACGGCGACACGCCGCAGGAGCAGCGGCGCCACATCCGCCGCTCGGCCAACCTCATACTCACCAACCCGGACATGCTCCACATCGGCGTGCTGCCACGGCACGACCTTTGGGCGGACGTCCTGCACAACCTCCGCTACGTCGTCGTCGACGAGGCGCATGTCTACCGCGGCGTGTTCGGCTCGCACGTCGCGAACGTGCTGCGCAGGCTGCGCCGGCTTGCGCGGATCTACGGCGCGGAGCCGCAGCTGTTGCTCGCCTCTGCGACGATCGCCAATCCGGGCGAGCTCGCGCACGCGCTGCTCGGCGTCGAGGCCGTGGTCGTCGGCGGCGACGCGGCGCCGCGGGCCGAGCGCACGGTCGCGCTCTGGAACCCGCCGCTGCTCGACCCGGAGCTGGGCCTGCGCGCGAGCCCGCTCGGCGAGGCCTCCCGCCTGGTCGCGTCGCTCGTCAAGCGGGACCTGCGCACGATCTGCTTCACGAAGAGCCGCAAGGCGGCCGAGCTCGTCCACCGGATGACCGCCGACCGCGTGGACGCAGAGACGGCGAAGCGGCTCGCGCCCTACCGTGCCGGCTACACGGCGCAGCAACGTCGCGACATCGAGCGGCGACTCGTCGAGGGCGAGCTCCTCGGCGTCGCGGCCACGGACGCGCTCGAGCTGGGGATCGACATCGGCCTGCTCGACTGCGCGATCTCCGTCGGCTTTCCCGGCACCGTCGCCAGCCTCCGCCAGCAGTGGGGCCGGGCAGGCCGGCGCGGCCACGGCCTCGCCATCCTCATCGCGTCTGAAGATGCGCTCGACCAGTACTTCATGCGCGAGCCCGAGACCCTGCTCGGCCGCCGCGTCGAGGCGGCGATCCTCGACCACGCCAACCCGCGGGTGCTCGACGGCCACGTCGCTGCGGCCGCGTTCGAGGCGCCGGTGGACGACGGCGACCGCGCGACACTCGGTGACGCGGCGCTCGAACGCGCTCCGCATGTTCCCGATTTGCGGCACACGAAGCGGGGCTGGGTCTGGGCCGGGACCGACTACCCCGCCGGCAGGACGCCGCTCCGCTCCACCTCCGCCGACGCCGTCACGGTGATCGACGCGAGCACCGGCGCCGTCCTCGGCGTCGTCGAGCAGGAGCGAGCCTGCTCCACCGTGCACGAGGGCGCGGTCTACCTCCACCTCGGCGAGCAGTGGCTCGTCCGCGAGCTCGACCTCGCCGCACGGCGGGCCGTGGTCGAGCCGTTCACCGGCGACTGGTACACGCAGGTCAAGAAGGAGACCTCGACCGACATCGACGAACCCCTGCGAGTGGAGCGGCGACTCGGTCTCGAGCTCACCTTCGGCCGCGTCTCGGTCACCGAGCAGGTCGTCGCGTACCAAAAGAAGGGGATCCGCGACCAGACGACGATCGGCGTCGTCCGGCTCGACCTGCCGCCGACAACGTTCGAGACGGAGGCCGTCTGGTACGTGCCGACCGAGGCACAGCTCGTGGGGCTGGAGCAGATGCCGACGCTGCTCTCGTCGCTGCACGCCGCCGAGCACGCGATGATCGCGCTGCTGCCGCTCTGGGCAATGTGCGACCGCTGGGACATCGGCGGCCTCTCGACGAACTTCCACGACGCGACCGGCGCGCCGACGGTCTTCGTCTACGACGGCCACGCGGGCGGCGTCGGCATCACCGAGCGCGGCTTCGGCCAGTTCGAGGGCTGGGTCGCCGACACGGCACGCATGCTGGAGGGCTGCCCGTGTGAGCACGGCTGCCCTTCCTGCGTGCAGAGCCCGAAGTGCGGCAACCTCAACGAGTACCTCGACAAGCAGGGCGCCCTGACGCTGCTCCGCCGTATGCTCGCGTCGTGATTCGACCTCTGAGGCGCGTGCTCGTCCGCCCGCCGCGCCCGGAGGATGTTCCCTCGTGGCAGGCGCTGGGCTGGCGCGCGGAACCCGCCTGGGCCCGACTGACGGCGGAGCACGAAGCCTTCTGCACGCTCCTCGAGGGCGCCGGCGCCGAGGTCGTACGGGCGGTGGGCGAGCCGGGGAACCTCGACTCGATCTACGTCTTCGACCCGGCCCTCGTCACGGACGACGGCGCAATCCTGCTGCGACCGGGGAAGGCAGCGCGCTGCGGCGAGCCGGACTCGCTCGCCCCCGACCTCGAGGCCGCCGGCGTGCCGGTCGTGGCCCGCCTGGCCGAGCCGGCGCTCGCCGAGGGCGGCGACACGCTCTGGCTGGACGAGCGGACGCTCCTCGTCGGCCGCTCGTACCGGACGAACGACGCGGGGATCGAGGCGCTCCGCGTCGCGCTCCCGGGTGTCGACGTGCTCGCGTTCGACCTGCCGCACGTGCACGGTCGCGACGAGGTGCTGCACCTCCTCTCGCTGTTGAGCCCGCTCGACCGCGACCTCGCGGTCGCCTACCTGCCGCTCATGCCCGTGCGGCTCGTCGAGCTGCTCCAGGCACGCGGGATCACGCTCGTCGGTGTCCCCCACGACGAGTTCGAGACGATGGGCCCGAACGTGCTCGCCCTGGCGCCACGGGTCGGGCTCGCCGTTGAGGGGAACGACGTCACGCGGCGGCGCCTCGCCCACGCCGGCGTCGAGGTGCTCGTCTACCGGGGCGACGAGCTCTCGAAGGGCGACGGCGGCCCGACCTGCCTCACCTGCCCGCTGCTCCGCGAGTGACCTGTCGATTTCGGGCCGCCCTGTTCGTCGTAGTGTCGTCAACCGACCTGAAGGAGGAGCCGTGAAGTACATGCTGCTGGTCTACGACAACCCCGAGAGCTGGACGGACATCACCGAGGAGGAGATGAAGGGCCTCTACGCGGAGTACGCCGCCGTCTCGCAGGATCCGGCGACGACCGACAGCAATCAGCTGGCGCCCGTCGAGACGGCGAAGACCGTCCGGATCAAGAACGGCGAGACACTCACGACCGACGGCCCGTTCGCCGAGACGAAGGAGCACCTCGGCGGCTACTACCTCGTCGAGGCCGACTCGATCGACGCGGCGACGAAGATCGCCGCGCGCATCCCGTCGGCGCGCCTCGGCGGCTCGATCGAGGTGCGCGCCCTCGTGGAGATGTAGCGATGCAGTACCTGCTGCTCATCTACAGCGACGAGGCAATCTGGGAGTCCCTCTCGGAGGACGAGAGGCAGGCGGTCCGCCGCGAGTACTCCCGGCTCACGAGCGACCTGCGCGCGCAGGAGAAGCTCGTCGGCGGTGACGAGCTGCGGCCGGTCGCGACCGCGACGAGCGTGCAGGTGCGGAACGGTGACACGATCGTCAGCGACGGGCCGTTCGCCGAGACGAAGGAGGCGCTCGGTGGGTACTACCTGGTCGAGGCGGACAGCCTCGACGAGGCGATCGAGTGGGCGGCGCGGATCCCCGCCGCCCGCGGGGGCACGATCGAGATCCGGCCGATCGTCGACCACTCGGGAGGCGCCTCGTAGAGGAGATCGCCCGTGCCTACCGGGACGAGCGTGCGCGTTCGATCGCCATCCTCGCCCGCGTCCTCGGCGACCTCGACCTCGCCGAGGACGCTGTGCAGGATGCCTTCGCGACCGCGGTCGAGCGATGGCCGCGCGACGGCGTGCCGGCGAACCCGGGTGCGTGGATCGTCGCGACGGCCCGCAACCGCGCGATCGACCGGATCCGACGGGAGCAGACCCTGGCGCGCAAGACGGAGCTGCTCGCCCGCCTGCAGGAGCTGTCGCCGCAGAGCGCTGAGAACGAGGAGGCGGTGGTGATGCCCGACGAGCGGCTCGAGCTGATCTTCGCCTGCTGCCATCCCGCACTCGCCCCGGACGCACAGGTGGCGCTGACGCTCAGCCTCCTCGGCGGCCTGACGACGCCGGAGATCGCGCGCGCGTTCATCGTGCCCGAGCCGACGCTCGCGCAGCGGCTCGTGCGGGCGAAGCGGAAGATCCGCGACGCCGCCATCCCGCTGCGCGTCCCGCCCGACCATCTGCTCCCGGAGCGGCTCCGCTCGGTGCTCGCGGTGGTTTACCTCGTCTTCAACGCGGGCTACGGGCCGCCGGTGCGCGGCGAGCTGTGCGCCGAGGCGATCCGGCTCGCGGCACTGCTCGCGACGCTGATGCCCGACGAGGCGGAGGTGCACGGGCTGCACGCGCTGCTGCTCTTCCAGGACGCCCGCCGCGAGGCGCGGGTGCGCGACAGCGGGCTCGTGCTCCTCGAGCAGCAGGACCGCTCGCTCTGGGACCGCGACGAGATCGAGCAGGGACGGCTGGCGCTCGAACGGGGGCTCGCGCTGCGGGCGCCGGGCCCTTACCAGCTCCAGGCCGGGATCGCCGCAGCGCACTCCGAGGACGAGTCGGACTGGGTGCGGATCTCGCTTCTCTACCGCCGCCTCGCCGAGCTCGCGCCGTCGCCAGTCGTCGACCTCAACCGCGCCGTCGCCGTCGCGATGGCCGACGGGCCCGCGGCGGGGCTCGCGCTCGCCGATCTCGTCGAAGGGCTCGACGGCTACTACCTCCTCCACTCGACGCGTGCCGACCTGCTCCGCCGGCTCGGCCGCACGGACGAGGCCGCGGGGTTACCCGTTTGACAGATCTTGCTTTGTGTTGCCAAGTCCTCTGCGTCTACGGGGAGGCGCAGCGTGAACGGCATCGACAACGTGAGCACGACGCGAACGCGCCTCCGCTCGCTCTGGTACCCGCTCGTTCTCTTCGGTGCAGCGGCGCTCGGGGCCGCAGGCGTCGCCGGCGCCGACTCGAAGTGGGTCAACGCGTACTGGATCCTCGCGTTTGTGGCGTGCTTCGTCGCCGTCGGCCGCTACTACGCGGCCCGCGGCCGGCGGGTCGGGATCCTTTGCATGGGTGCGGTACTCGTCGTCGGAGGCCTCTACGCACTCAGCCGCGAAGAGACGCCGTGAGTCATCCCACAACCGAGCTCGACGACGTCGTCCATCAGCGCGCGCGGCTCGGCATCCTGGCGGTGCTCGTCGAGGCCGACCGCGCGGACTTCAACTTCCTGCGCACGACCCTCTCGCTCACGGACGGGAACCTCTCGCGCCATCTGCAGGTGCTCAAGGAGGCGGGCTGCGTCGAGATCCGCAAGGTGTTCGAAGGGACGGCCGGGACGCCTTCGCGCGCGAGCTCGAAGCGCTACGCGCGCTCGTCGACGCCCACTCATGGCGGAGGCGCCGTCCGTTCGAGCGCGGCCCAGCCGACCTCGGCCTCGCGCGCGCGCTCCTCGGCCGCCCCGCCGCCGCGGAGCCCGAACAACCGCTTCGCGAAGAGGAGATACAGGGCAATCAGCAGGTTGAGAGCAAGCGCGGCGACCTTCAACGGCGTGACTGTCCGCAACAGCTCGTAGATCTCGTAGGGCAGGAAGACGAGGGTGGCGACGAACGTCAGGTACTCCGCCCAGCGCCGCTGGAACCACAGTCCCACTGCTTCGGCGCCCTCGAGAGTCGCATACGCAGCGGCGGCCGCGGCGACGAGGTAGAGGGTCGACGACTTGAGCGTGAACAGGTGCTCGAGCGTGTGGAGGAAGCCACCGTGCGAAGGGTGTGCCGGACTCACGTTGGTTCCCTGCACGGCGTTGACGACGCGGTAGAAGACGTCGCGTACGCGGACCTCGTGCGCCGCGAAGAGGATTACCGCGGCAGCGAGCAGGCCGAGCACGAGGAAATGGATCGCCCGGTCGATCGCGATCAGCCGCAGCACCACCTTGTCGCGAAGCGCCTTGCCCCGCAGAGGCAGCTCGATCTCCTCGCGCGCCGGCGACAGGTCGCGCTTCGGCTTCGCCGGCGGCAGCAGCGGGAGCCACGAGTCGCACCGGACGCACCGGTACCAGCGAATTCCGCCCAACTCGCGCGCCACGATCGCGTCCTCCGGGCGCAGGTGCGCGGCATCGGTGCCGATCAGCTCGTGCCCGTGCACGCCGCAGACGAGCAGCTCCCAGTGAAAGCGCGGCCGGAAGAGGCGCGGCTTCTGCGTACCGGGCGGCCTATGCAACGGCGTCCAGCGCGAGCTCGACCGCCTGCTCCGGCGTCCGCGCGCGCACCGTCCCCTCGACCTGCCACCCCGGCTCGAGCACGACGACCGGTCGCCCGAGCGTGAGCGCAAAGCCGATCTCGGCGAGCGTCCCGTAACGGCCGCCGACCGCGATCACGACGTCGCCGGAGGCGACGACCGCGAGGTTGCGCGCGTGCCCGATTCCCGTGACGACGACGTGGTCGTTCCAGGCGTTGCCGCCTTCGCGCGTCTCGCCCGGGAGGATCCCGATCGTCGTGCCGCCGGCGCTCTTTGCGCCGCGCGCCGCGGCGGCCATCACCTCGCCGCGGCCGCCGGTGACGACGGTGGCGCCGCGCTCGCCGAGCAGGCGGCCGACCTCCTCGGCGCGCCCCTCGTGCTCGACGCCGCTGCCGATCACGGACACCTGCACGGCGGCCATGACGCTGATGCTAGAAGAGAAGGGTGGAGCGCGATGCGCGCGGCGGCGTGCTGATCCTCGGCGGCGGGTTCGCAGGGGCGTACGTCGGGCGCCTGCTCGGCGGCCGCGGCGCGACGATCGTGAGCCCCGAGAACTTCATGCTCTACACGCCGCTGCTGCCGGAGGCGGCGTCGGGAACGCTCGAGCCACGGCACGCCGTCGTGCCGCTGCGCGTGATGTGCCGCCGGGCCGAGCTGCTGCTCGGGCGCGCGACCGGGGTGGATCTCGAGGCGCGCACGGCCGCGATCGAGACGGACGAGGGCCCGCAGACCGTCCGCTGGCAGGAGCTCGTGCTCGCGCTCGGCGCGGTGCCGCGCGTCGCACCGGTGCCCGGACTCACCGAGCACGGCCTCTCCTTCAAGTCGCTCGCCGATGCGATCCACCTCCGCAACCACGTGCTGCGCGAGCTCGAGGCGGCCGACGCCGCCGGCGACGACGGCGAGCGCCGCCGGCATCTCGCCTTCGTCTTCGTCGGCGCGGGCTACGCCGGCGTCGAGGCGCTCGCAGAGCTGTCCGATCTCGTCGAGGACGCGGCGCGCTACTACCCGGAGCTGCGGACCGTCCCGCGCCGCTGGGTGCTCGTCGACGCGGCGCCGACGATCCTGCCCGAGATCCCGTCACGGCTCGGCGAGTACGCCACACGGGAGCTGACCGATCGCGGAATCGAGATTCACGTCGGCACGACGCTCGAGTCGGTCTCGGCCGACGAGATCGTACTTGCCGGCGGCACGCGGATCCCGACCAGAACGCTCGTCTGGACGGCGGGCGTCGCACCCAACCCGCTGCTGCGCGAGCTCGGCCTGCCGCTCGACGAGCGCGGCCGCGTCGAGGTGGACGAATACCTGCGCGTGCGCGGTCACGAGCACGTCTGGGCGCTCGGCGACTGCGCGCGCGTGCCGAACCGAAAGGCCGAGCAGCCGGACCCGCCGACCTGCCAGCACGCGCTGCGCCAGGCGCGCCGCCTCGCGGCGAACCTCCAGGGCGAGCCGCGGCCGTACGGCTACCGGATGCTCGGCCAGGTGGCGACGCTCGGCCGCTACAAGGGGATCGCCGACGTCCTCGGCATCCGTCTGCGCGGCTTCGCCGGCTGGTGGGTGACCCGCTCGTACCACCTCTACCAGCTGCCGCTGCTGTCACGGAAGCTGCGCGTGGTCGCCGACTGGACGACGTCGCTCCTCTTCCGACGCGACATCGCGGAGCTCGGGACGCTCGGCCACCCCGAAGGACTGGGGCGAGATCTCACCTAGACAGGGCGCGCAGCGCCCTGTCCAGCCGCTGCTTCTTCGCCAGCACGCCCGCGAAGAGATCGCCGTGGCGGCGCACGCGCTCGAGCACGGCGTCCATCGTGAACGCAGTGGGGTCGAGCCGCTCGTTCACCTCACTCCAGCGCAGCGGCGTCGAGACCGGCGCACCGGCCTGCGGCCGCACCGAGTACACCGACGCGATCGTCTTGCCGGCGCCGTTCTGGTTCGCGTCGATGAGAACGCCGCGACGGCGCGACTTGACCCACTCGGTCGTCGCGAGCCCCTGGTGCACGCGCGCGATCGCACCCGCCACGATCTCGGCGAACTCACGCGTGTCGTCGTAGGTGTGGCGGCGCTCCACGGGCACGAGCACGTGGATGCCATCGGCGCCGCTCGTCTTCGCGAACGACTCGAGCTCGAGCGCGTCGAGCGCGGCCTTCACGAGGAGCGCCACCTGCACCGCCTCGCCGAAGCCGACGCCCGCCGCGGGGTCGAGGTCGAAGAGGACGAAGTCGGGGCGGTCGGGCTTGTCGACGCGCGAGTACCACGCGTTCATGTCGATGCAGCCCATGTTCACCATCCACAGCAGCGTGTCCTCGTCGTTCACGAGCGGCGCGCGGATCCACTTTCGCTTCGCAGGCGACTCGCGCGTCGAGACCTCGACGCGGAAGGTCGGGATCCAGTCGGGCATGTGCGACGGCGCGTCCTTCTGGAAGAACGCCTTGCCGAAGGCGCCGTCGGGGTAGCGGCGCATCGTGAAGGGCCGGTTGCGCAGGTGCGGCACGAGCACGGGCGCGACCGCGCGGTAGTACTCGATCAGGTCGCCCTTCGTGATCCCCTCGTCCGGCCAGAAGACCTTGTCGAGGTTGGACAGCTTCACGCGCCCCTGCTCCACCTCGGCGGGATTCTCCCTGCGCACCTCGCGCGCCGGCTTGTCGTCGCGCAGGCCCTTGAAGGACGGCGCGCGCAGATGGCCGTCGTGCGTCCACTCGGCGAACTCGACCTCGCACACGAGCCGCGGCTCGGCCCAGACGACGTCGCCCTTCGCCACCTTCGGCATCTTCGGCACGACGGCGAGCGGTGACGCGTCGGCGCGGAGCGGCTCGAGCTTGCGCAGCAGCGCCTCGATCGTCTGCTCTGTGAAGCCGGTGCCACAGTTGCCGACCCAGTGCAGCTCGCCGCCACGGTGGGCGCCGAGCACGAGCGAGCCGAAGCTGCCCTCGCGGCGGCCGTGGCCCTTCGTCCAGCCGCAGACCACGAACTCCTGCCGTCCGTGCGTCTTCACCTTCAGCCAGTCGCGCGTCCGCTTTCCCTCCGCGTAGCGCGAGCCCGCCCGCTTGGCCATCACGCCCTCAAGCCCCTGCGTCTTTGCCGCCTCGAGCAGCGCCTCGCCGTCTGCGAACACCCCGGAGACCTGGACGGAGGCGCTACGCGCGATCAGGGCCTCGAGCCGATCGCGCCGCTCGCGCAGCGGCAGGCCGACGAGCGGGACGCCGTCGAGCTCGAGCAGGTCGAACACCTCGTAGACGACCGTCGTCGCTCCCTGCTGCATGGCGGAGAAGCTCGGACGCCCTTGCTCGTCGAGCGCGCACACCTCGCCGTCGACGACGCAGTCGGGCGTGCGCACCGCCTTGACAAGCGCCTTCGTCACGTCCGGGAAGCGCTCGGTGAGGTCGTTGCCGTTGCGCGAGACGAGCCGCGCCTCTCCCGCCCGGATGTACCCGATTGCACGGTAGCCGTCCCATTTCGGCTCGTAGACCCAGCCTTCGCCCGCAGGCAGCTGCTCCGCCAACGTCGCGAGCATCGCCCGGTAGTCATTCCGCGCAGCGGAATGACGAGACCGGATGAGCAGCCAGTTCCTAGGGTCACCACCGAGCTTCGCCGGCACGAGCGTCCACGTGCCGTCGAGCCGCTGCCCGTGCAGCCGGACCGTGAGCCCCCCGTCGCGCTTCTCCTCGACGAGCTCGTACGTGCCGCGGTCCCAGATCTCGACCGTGCCGGCGCCGTACTGGCCCGTGGGAATCTCACCCTCGAAGCCCGCGTAGTCGAGCGGGTGGTCCTCGACGTGCACGGCCAGGACGCGCTGCCCCGGGTCGAGCGGCACGCCCTTCGGCACGGCCCACGAGGCGAGCACGCCGTCGCGCTCGAGCCGGAAGTCGTAATGGAGGCGCCGAGAGTCGTGGCGCTGAACGACGAAGATGGGCGCCTTCGCCCGCCGCGGACCGACCGTGAACGGCTCCGGCGTCTGCTGCGGATCGCGCTTGCGCGCGTACTCGCGGAGCTTCTCCGGCACCGGGTCAGTGTGTCTTACGCACGTGTTTTACCGTTTTCGCACCGTATTGATCTGACTTACGCGGTCCACCGAGGGGCCGGGGATAAGCCTGTGGATGCTGTGGACAGGGCCACCCGGCATGGCTCGCGAACCTAGTCAAACCTGACCAAAGCTGCTACGCAAAAACGCCCAGCGAGCGGAACTTCGCCCGCCGGCGCCGCCGCAGCTCAGCTCGCGGCAGCTCTGAGAGCTCGTCGAGCGCCTCCCGCAGCGACTCGCCCAGGAGCCGGGCCGCGGCGTCGTGATCGAGGTGCGCCCCGCCGTCCGGCTCCGGGACGATCCCGTCGATCACACCCAGCTCGAGGCAGTGGGCCGCGTCCGGCTTGAAGGCCGCCGCCGCCTTCTTCGCCTCGCCGGCGTCGCGCCAGAGGATGGCGGCGCAGCCCTCGGGCGAGATGACCGAGTAGATCGCGTGCTCCTGCATCAGCACGCGGTCGGCCAGGGCGATCGCGATCGCGCCGCCCGAGCCCCCTTCGCCGATCACGCAGGCGACAATCGGCACCAGAAGCCGCGCCATCGCCGCCTGGGAGGCGGCGATCGCTCCCCCTTGCCCGTGCTGCTCGGCGGCAACGCCGGGGTAGGCGCCCGGCGTATCCACGAGCGAGATCACCGGCAGGCCGTGCCGGTCGGCGAGCTGCATCACACGGATCGCCTTCCGGTAGCCCTCCGGGAACGGCATCCCGAACTGCCGCGTCGTCCGCTCCTGGATGTCGCGGCCCTTCTGCTGACCGATCAGCGCGATCGTGCGGCCGCCGAGCTTTCCCAGCCCGGTGACCATCGCGCCGTCGTCACCAAGGCCGCGGTCGCCGTGTAGCTCGAACCAGTCGTCGAGCAGCCGCTCGACGTAGTCGAGCGTGTAGGGGCGCTCGGAGTGCCGGGCCAGCTCGACCGAGCGCCAGATGTCGTCGTCGGTCGCCTCGCGGCCGATGCGGTCGAGCTGGCGCTGCAGCCGCTCGAGCTCGCCGGACAGCTTCGCGCCGCCGAGTAGCGGCATGTTGCGGAGCCGGCTCAGCCGCTCGCGCAGGCGCAGCTCGTGCTCACTCAGGGGCATCGAACAACCTCAGCAGGCGCGAGACAGTCGGCCGTATCTCGGGGCGCGGGACGATCGCGTCGAGGTGGCCGAAGCGGAGGTTCTGTGCCGCGAGCCCGAAGTCGTCCGGCAGCTTCTCCCGCGTCGTCTGCTCGACGACGCGCGGACCTGTGAACGCGATCAGCGCGCCCGGCTCCGCGAGGAGAACGTCGCCGAGGCTCGCGAAGCTCGCGAGCACACCCGCGGTCGTCGGATGCGCCATGACGACGATCAGCGCCTGGCCGGCGTCGTGCAGGTCCCCGACGGCACAGACGGTCTTCGGCAACTGCATCAGCGAGAGGATCCCCTCCTGCATGCGGGCGCCGCCGGAGCTTGTGACCGTGACGAGCGGCATGCCGCGCTCGGCGGCCGCATCGCAGGCGCGAGAGAGCTTCTCGCCGACGACGCTGCCCATCGAGCCGCCCATGAAAGCGAAGTCCATCACGGCGAGCTCGCAGCTGCGGCCGCCGATCGCCGCCCGGCCGATCATCATCGCGTCGGTGAGCCCCGTGGTCATCTCCGCCTCGGCAAGACGCTCCGCGTACGGGCGCAGGTCGAAGAACTGCAGCGGGTCCTCCGAGTGGAGCTCTGTCGCCTCTTCGATGAACGAGCCGTCGTCCGCCAGCGAGGCGATCCGCGCGCGGGCCCGCATGGGGAAGTGGTGGCCGCACTGGGCGCAGACCCACAGCGCCTGCTCCAGCTCGTCGTCCCGGTAATGGGAGTGACAGCTGGGACAGGTGTTCGGATGCTTCGGCGGCGGAGCCGGCTTGTCGTCGGTCTCCACCGACACGTCGATCTTGGCCACGGCGCTAGCTTAGACCGCCCCCACCGGCGAGAGGTTGCGGCGGACCGGAGTTTCCGACCCTTCGCCCCGAACCAACCGGCCGGGCCGGAGCGAACGCGAGCGCAGCCGCGTTCGCGGAGGCCGGATCCACGCGCGCGGGGATGCGCAGCACCGCCGCGCGCGCTCCCGGGACCCTCAGCTCACGCCAGATAGGAGGCCGCGGGCTCGGCCCGCGGCCGCTCTGCGGAGCACAACCCACCCTGAGTGAAGTGCGAAGCACTTCACTCAGTAGCCCAAAGCGGCGCAGAGCCGTTCGAGCTTCTCGACGTTGGCCGGATCGGGAGCGAGGCCGGTGAGCCCGGCGCCGACGACGGCGCCCCGGTCTCGGAGCCCGCCGAGCAGCTTCTCGACCTCGGCCAGCGTGGGCCCGCCCGGCTCGGGCATGAAGACGGTGAGCTCGCTGGGCTCCAAGACGTCGCAGTCGAGCGCGACATACACCGAGCCGACCCGCTCGAGCACCGCCTCCGCGCTGTCGTGAATGCCCGTGGCGGCGATGAACTCCACCTCGGGTGGGTCGAGGTTGCGAGCACCGATGAGTGCGACGTCCTGCGCATCGACGGCGCCGCCGTCGATCAGCATGCGTAGCGGCATCCCCCACTGGTTGCCGGACCGGGAGGTCTGAGGGGTGTTGAGGTCGCCGTGCGCGTCGAGCCAGATCACGCCGAGCCGGTCGTGTCGCGCCGCGAGCCCTTCGACCGCACCGATGTGCGAGCAGCAGCAACCGCCCAGGATCAGGGGCCGCAGCGGTAGGTCGGAGGCGACGGCGAGCGTCTGCATCAGGAGCGAGTCCTCCTCGACCACCGAGGCCTCCGGATAGTCGAGCGGCAGCGACGCCGCCTCCACCATCTCCTCGCCGCCGTCGCCCCATGCGCGTGGCACGCGCACGAGGCCGGCGGAGAAGGTGCGGCCGCACGAGTGGCACTCGTACTCCAATCCGAGCGCGACCGCCGTGTGCGCGCGACAGGTCGGGCACTTTGCGCGCAGGAGGCTCATCGCAGGTCCTTCTCGAAAACGACCGGCTCGAGCTCGACGCGCGAGAGCCAGTTCGCGACGTCTTCCGGCCCGAGGCGCGAGGGACGCCCGTGCAGCGCGGCCTCGTCCGCCGCTGCGATCGCCGCGACCTCCGCCACGTCGTCGGCTGTATAAGGCCGGACGTTCACGCGGCGAGCTCGTCGAGCGCGTCGCCCAACCCCGTGAGCGACCGGAGCTCGACGTCAGGCCGCGGCTCCGCGTCCTCGCCGAGCCTGTTGATCCACACCGTCGGCAGGCCGAGCTCGATGGCGGGCGCGACGTCGTGGAAGAGGCTGGCGCCGATGTGGACGTGCGCGTCCGCGTCGACCACCTGTTCCTCGAACGCCCGCCAGTGCCGCTTGCCGGGCTTGTACGAGCCGATCTCGGAGGCGACGATCGAGAGCTCGAACGGGACGCCGATCAACGCGAGCGAGGCGTCGATGTAGTCGCGGTCGGTGTTGGAGAGGATCGCGAGCTTCCAGCCGCGGTCGCGCACGTCTTCGAGTGCCGCACGCACTTCCGGGAACGGCTGCCAGCTCGGGAGCGACCGCGCGAGGGCGTCGTGCTCGTCGGCCGGCAGCGGTAACCGCTCGCGTTCCGCGAGCCTCGCCAGCGAGACGGTGAGCACATCGCGGTAGGTGCGGGTCGGCTGCTCGCGCTCCACCCGTGGCTCGACCTCGTGGTATGCGTGCAGCAGAGATCCAACGCGGTCGGCGCCGAACAGCCGCTCGAGCTCGCGTCCGATGCCGCCGTTCCAGTCGATCAGCGTGCCGTAGCAGTCGAAGGTGGCCCAGCGGTTCACGCCGGAAGACTATGCCCTCCTACGCCGCGGGACGAAACGCGAGCAGCTCCGGACCATGCTCGTGCAGCCAGTCGCGCTGCACGCGCCAGTCGGGCCTGCGCGACTCGACGAGCCGCCAGAAGCGGCGTGAGTGATTTGCCTCCTTCAAGTGGCAGAGCTCGTGCACGACGACGTAGTCGAGGACCTCGAACGGCGCGAGCACGAGGCGCCAGTTGAACGACAGCGTGCCGCGCGTCGAGCACGAGCCCCAGCGCGTCCGCTGATCGCGGATCTCGATCCGCCGGAATTCGACGCCGAGCTCGGGCGCCTCCTCCTCGACGAGCATCTTCACGAGCTCGCGCGTCGCTGCGCGGGCCTCGGTCTCCGAGATCCCGCGCGGGTCCAGGCGCAGACGCGGCCGCTGCCGCGCGCGTTCCTCCGCGATCCACCCGCGGTGCAAGTCGATCAGGCGATCCACCTCGTCCTCGGACATCCACACGGGAACGGTCAGCATCGGCGGCGTGCCCCAGGGCACTGCCAGGGTCCAGCGACGCACGCGCCGCGAGCGGCGGACCTCGACGAGCTCATCCATGCGAGAAGCCTAGAAACGGCATCCGACGGCTCGGTGCAGGAGATCGTCACGTTGGACCTCCTTGACCGCAGAGGCCGCGACGTAGCCGGAGCAACAGCGGAGCTACGGCGCGGCCGGATCCACGCGGTCGGGGACGCATTGGCGCCACCGACCGCGCCAGACGGCCCGTCGCCCCGAACCACAAGAGGCCGGCGGCTTTGCCGACGGCCGCTCTGCGAAGCAGAACCTACTCGTCATCAGGCGCATAGCGCCTGATGACGACACACGCGTTGTGGCCGCCGAAGCCGAACGAGTTGTTCACGGCGATCTTCACGTCCGCCTTGCGCGCCACGTTCGGAACGTAGTCGAGGTCGCACTCCGGATCTTCGACCTCGTAGTTGATCGTCGGCGGCAGCACACCCTCGTAGACGGCGAGCGTCGCGAACATCGCCTCGACCGCGCCCGCCCCGCCGAGGCAGTGGCCGGTCGCGCCCTTCGTGCCGGAGACCGGGATCCGGTACGCCTGCTCCTCGCCCATCGCGAGCTTGATCACGCGCGTCTCGCATGCGTCGCCGATCGGCGTCGAGGTCGCGTGCGCGTTGATGTAGTCGATCTGCTCCGGCGTCACGCCGGCGTCGCCCATCGCCATCGTCACCGCGCGCGCCGGATTGACTCCGGTCGGATCGGGCTCCGTGATGTGGCTCGCGTCGGCCGAGACACCGTAGCCGGCGATCTCCGCGTAGATCTTCGCGCCGCGCGCCTTCGCATGCTCGAGCTCCTCGAGCACGAGCAGGGCGCCGACCTCGCCCATCACGAAGCCGTCGCGACCGGCGTCGAACGGGCGCGACGCGCGGGCGGGGTCGTCGTTGCGCCGCGAGAGCGCGCGCATCGCACCGAAGCCCGCGATCCCGACCTTGTTGATCGCCGCCTCGGTGCCGCCGCAGAACATCACGTCGGCACGCCCGAGCCGGATCGCGTCCGTCCCGTCGCCGATCGCCATGTTCGACGCCGCGCACGCGGTGCACTCCGAGGCGAGCGGACCCTTCGTGCCGAGCTCCATCGAGACCCAGCCGGCGCCCATGTTCGGAATGATCGCCGGGATCGCGAACGGGTTGACGCGGTCCGGGCCGCGGTCGCGCAGGGTGTCGTGGCAGTCCTGGAACGACGTCAGCCCGCCGATGCCGGTGGCGATCGCCGCGCCGACCCGGTCCGCCTCGGCGGCGATGTCGAGCCCCGTGTCCTGCTCGGCCTGCCGTGCCGCGGCGACGATCAGCTGCGCGAAGCGGTCCATGCGGCGCGCCTGCTTGAAATCGATCCAGTCGGCCGGATTGAAGTCCTTCACCTCGCACGCAAACGTGACGGGGTAGCCGGCGGCGTCGAACTGGGTGATCGGGCCGGCGCCCGACTCGCCCCGGATCAGGGCCTCCCAGCTCGAGCGTACGTCGTTGCCGAGCGGAGTGACTGCCCCCAGCCCGGTGATGACGACCCGTCGTCTGCCGTTGAGTGATCCGTTCTCGCCGCTCACATTCCCAGCCCGCCGTCGACGAGCAGCACCTCGCCCGTGATGAACGAGGCCTCGTCGGAGCAGAGGAAGCGTACCGCCCCTGCCACGTCCGCCGGTTCCCCAAGGCGGCCCAGCGGCGTGTTCTGGAGCATCGCGGCCGTCGCCTCCTCGGGCAGGACGCCGGTGAGCTGGGTCTTCACGTAGCCCGGCGCGACCACGTTGGCCCGGACGTTCCGGCTGCCGAGCTCCCGGGCGAGCGACTTCGTGAACCCGATGATCCCCGCCTTGGAGGCGGCGTAGTTCGTCTGGCCCCAGTTGCCGTGGACGCCGACGATCGACGAGACGTTCACGATCGAGCCGGCCCGCTTCTTCATCATCGGCCGGCAGACGGCACGGCAGGTGTAGAAGACCGAGGAGAGGTTCGTCTCGATCACAATGCGCCAGTCCTCGTCGGGCATCCGCGCGAGCAGACCGTCGCGCGTGAGGCCGGCGTTGTTGACGAGGATGTCGAGGTCGCCGGCCTCGGCGACGAGCCGTCGCGCGTCTTCGGCGTTCGCGACGTCGGCCTGGACGGCGCGCCCGCCGATCTCGGCGGCGAGCGCCTCGGCCTCGGCCCGCCCCGTGCGGTAGCCGATCACGACCGTTGCGCCCGCTCGCGCGAGCTCTTCCGCGATCGCCCGACCGATGCCGCGCGAGGCCCCGGTAACGAGCGCGCTCTTGCCTTCCAGCGAGGCGAAGCTCACTTACGTTTCCGCGAGCGCCTCGTGGAGCTTGTCGAGCGCAGCGAGATTGTTCACGGAGATCGCCTTCACGCTGCGGTCGATCCGCTTCACGAGCCCCGACAGCACGTTGCCCGGGCCGACCTCCACGAACGTGCGGACGCCTTCGCGCATCAGCTCGGAAGCCGCCTGCGTGAACCGCACCGGCGCGGTGAGCTGATCGACGAGAAGCGGGCCTATCCGCTGCGCCGACTCGAGCCGCGCTGTCACGGTCGACATGAACGGCGCGACCGGCTCCTGGAACTTCACCCGCTCGACGGCCGGACGGAGCCGGTCGGCGGCCCGTGCGACGAGGGGCGAGTGAAACGCCCCCGAGACCTTCAGCTTCACTGCGCGGCGGGCGCCGGCCTCCTGCGCGCGCTCGCAGCACTCCTCCACCGCGAAGGTCTCGCCGGAGACGACGATCTGCCCCGGGCAGTTGTAGTTCGCCGGCCACACGCCGAGGATCTTCCGGCACAGCGTCTCGACCACCTCGTCCTCGAGCCCGAGGATCGCGGCCATCGAGCCGGGATGGCGCGCCGCCGCCTCCGCCATCGCGATCCCGCGCTCGCGCACGAGCGCGAGCGCCTCCTCGACCGTCATCGCCTCTGCAGCGGCGAGGGCCGCGAACTCACCGACGGAGTGGCCGACGACGAAGTCGGGCTCGATGCCGCGCGCGCGAACCGCGGCGAGCACGGCAAGCGAGGTCGCGACGAGCGCGGGCTGCTGCACGGCGGTGTCGACGAGATCCTCCGCGGCCGCGTGGAAGCAGAGCCGTTCGAGATCGAGCCCGGACGCGGAGCTGCCGCGCTCGAAGACGCGCCTCGCCTCTGGCACGGCGTCGGCGATATCACGCCCCATCCCAGCCTCGATCGACCCCTGCCCGGGGAAGCAGAACGCGATCTTGGTCACGCCGCCATCTCCTTTGTCCAGCGCATCAGCGCCGACCCCCAGGTCAGGCCTGCCCCCATTCCCGTCATCAGGACCAGCCGGCCGGGCCGCAGCCTCCCGTCCGCTGCCGCATCCGCGAGGGCGAGCGGGATCGAGCCCGACGAGGTGTTTCCGTACCGGTCCACGTTCACCACCACCCGCTCCGACGGGACGCCGAGCTTTCGGGTTGCGTAGTCGATGATCCGCACGTTGGCCTGGTGGGGGACATAGAGGTCCACATCGTCTATCGAGACGCCGCACTTCGCGAGCAGCTCCTCGGCCGACTGGACGAGGATTCGCGTCGCGAACTTGAACACCTCTCGACCGTTCATCTTGACGTATTTCTCCGCTTCGTCGAATGCCCTCGAGCCGCTGCCCGGCAGCCAGAGACTCGGACCGCCGCTGCCGTCGGCGCCGAGCTCGAAGCCGATGAAGCCCCGCTCGGGGACGGCCTCCATCACGACGGCGCCTGCCCCGTCCCCGAAGAGCACGAGCGTCGAGCGGTCGTCCCAGTCGAGGATCTTCGACAGGACGTCGCCCCCGACGACGAGCGCCCGCTGCGCGAGCCTGCCGGCGAGCATTCCGTACGCCTGCGCGATCGCGTACATGAACCCCGTGCAGCCGGCCGAGAGGTCGTAGGCGGCCGCGTCGACCGCGCCCAGCTGGTCGGCGAGGATCGCGGCGGTCGAGGGAAACGCCATGTCCGGCGTGACCGTCGCCACGATGATCAGGTCGACGTTTCGCCCGGAGACTCCGGCCTGTCGTAGCGCTTCCTGCGCAGCGGGCAGCGCAATGTCTGAGAGCGCCTCCTCCGGCGCCGCCATCCGGCGCTCGCGGATGCCGGTGCGCTCCATGATCCACTCGTCGGAGGTGTCGACATGCCGCGCCAGCTCGTCGTTTGTGACGACCCGGTCGGGCACCTTGCACCCGAGCCCGGTGATCGAGACCGCGATCCCCTCGCCCGCCGTTCCGATCATTCGCCTACGAAGACGGTGAGCGTTGCCTCGGCCGCGAGCTCACCGTCCACGCTCGCGCGCCCGCGGCCCTTGGCGAGCGGCCCGCGCACGCGCACGAACTCGCACTCGAGCGTGAGCGTGTCCCCGGGCTCGACGATCCGCTTGAACCGGCAGTCGTCGATGCCGGCGAAGAAGGGCAGCTTGCCGCGGTTCGCCTCGTCGGCGAGCACGGCGATGGCGCCGGCCTGGGCAATCGCCTCGATCGTGAGCACGCCCGGCATAACCGCCCGCGCAGGGAAGTGACCGGCGAACCACCAGTCGTCGGCCCTCACCTCTCGCTGCGCGAGAACGCGCTTCCCGGGCTCGAGCTCGAGCACCTCGTCGACGAGCAGAAACGGCGGCCGGTGCGGAATGAGCTGCTCGATCACGTCCCGGCCGAACGGCGCAACCGGGACGGTCACGCGACGTCTCGGTCCTCGAGGCGTTCCCGGAGCCGGTTGCGGCCCCGGTGCGCATGGCACTTCGCCGTGCCCACCGGCATCCCGGTGGCCTCAGCGATCTCCTTGAAGGAGTAGCCGAGGGTGTCCCTGAGCACGACCACCTGCGCCTGCTGCGGCGAGATGCCGGCGAGCGAGTCGCACAGCTCACGGCGCAGCTCCGAGACGCGGGCGGCAAACGCGGGATCGCCGTCCGGCCCGGCGCGCAGGTCGTCGGCGAGTGGCTCGTGACTGCGCGCCGCGCGCCGCTCGGCCGCGTCCCGGCAGGTGTTCACGACGAGCCGGTGCAGCCAGGTCGAGAACTGCGACTCGCCGCGGAACTGCTTCAGCCGGACGCAGACCTTGGCGAGCGCCTCCTGGGCGGCGTCGCGCGCGTCCTCGGGATCGCGCAGCAGATGCCGGGCGAGTCGTTCGACCTTCGGCGCGTGCCGCGCACAGAGGGCTTCGAGCGCGAGCCGGTCGCCGTCCTTCGCCCTTGTCACCAAGATGGGGTCGCTCAGCTTCTCGTAGACGAGGCCGCGGTCCTGCCGCAGCGGTTGCCTGATCGGACGCCCGTTGCTCCGAAGCGGTTGCATCACCGAACTAGTCTAAAGGGGCGTGTCGGACCTGAGCCCCGAGTCGGTGCTGCCGTTGCTCCGCGGCCGGCTGGGGAAGCCGTACCGCTTCGTCGAGTCGTGCCCCTCTACGCAACGGCTGCTGGGCGAGGACGAGCCGGAAGGCGCCACGGTCGCCGCGAACGTGCAGACGGCCGGCCGCGGGCGCCTGGGTCGTATCTGGGAGGCGCCGGCAGGGCGGGCGATCCTCTGCTCCGTGCTGCTCAGGCCGCAGCCGCCGCTGCCGCTCTGGCCCGAGCTCTCGCTCGTCGCCGGCGAGGCGGTCGCGGCGGCGCTGCACGCGGAGACCGGCGTGGACGCCTCGCTCCGGCACCCGAACGACGTCGTCGTCGCGGGCCGCAAGCTCGTCGGCGTCCTGCCCGAGGCGGTTTCCGGCCGCGTCGTGCTGGGGATCGGCGTCAACGTGAACCAGACGGCGGACGAGCTGCCGCGGGAAACCGCGAAGCCGCCGACCTCCCTTCGGATCGAGCTCGGCCGCGAGCTGGAGCGGGCGCCGCTCCTGGCCGCGATCCTGCTCGAGCTCGAGCGCGGCTACGACGCCTGGACCGCACGGCACCGCCGGTAGCATTCACATGGCTGTGGACGGCCGTTTCGTGCGCGCTCTCCTCGCGGCCCTAGGGGCCGCGGCCGCCGCGCTGCTGCTCGCGGGCGGAGCGACGGGCGCGGCGGCGCAGCCTCGCGTCCTCGCGATCCGTTTCGGGCCGGATCTCGAGATCAACCCGGTCACGCAGGACTACTTCACGCATCAGCTCTCGCGAGCCGCCAGCGACCACTACGACGCGGTCGTGATCCTGCTCGACACGCCGGGCGGGCTGTCGACTTCGATGAAGACGATGTTCAACGCGGAGCTCAACGCCAAGCTGCCGGTGATCGTCTACGTCTCGCCCGACGGTGCGCGCGCGGCGTCGGCCGGCGTGTGGATCTCGCAGGCCGCAGACGTGCTTGCGATGGCGCCGACCACGAACATCGGCTCCTCGACGCCGATCGACGCGAGCGGGGCGAACCTCGGCTCCGACCTGCGCCGCAAGGTGATCAACGACTCGGTGGCCTCGCTCACGGCGCTGGCGGCCGCCCACCACCGCAACACGACGTGGCCGGGCCGGGCGGTACGTGTCGCCTCCAACCTGACTGCGTCGCAGGCGCTGATGATGCACGTGATCGACCTCACCGCACCGAGCCTGCCCGCGCTGCTCGACAAGCTCAACGGCTATCGGACGAAGGACACGGAGCGCCCGTACACGCTGCATCTCGCCGGCGCTCACATCGACACGACCTCGCCCGGCTTCTTCACGCGCCTTCTCAACACGCTGATCGACCCGAACATCATCAGCCTCCTCTTCCTCGCCGGGATCGGCGGGATCGGCTTCGAGATCTTCCATCCGGGGATCGTCCTGCCCGGCGCGCTCGGCGCCGTCTGCCTCGTGACCGCGCTGTTCGGCTTTTCCGTGCTGCCGGTCTCCTGGTCCGGCCTGGCCCTGATCATCCTCGGCGTCGCCCTGCTCGTGATCGATGCCCACGTCGTCACGCACGGCGCCTTGACCATCTCGGGCCTCGTGAGCCTCGCCGTCGGGATGCTCATGCTCTTCCACAACGCGCCGGCGCCGTATCACACGTCACTGCCGCTCGTCCTCTCGATCACGCTCGTCCTCGGCGGCTTCTGGGCATTCGCGCTCGGCAAGGCGGTGCAGGTGCGGCGGCGGCCGGTCACGGTCGGGCCGAAGCGCGTGATCGGCTCCGATGCCGTCGTGCGCACGCCGGGCCAGGTCTACGTCGCCGGCGAGCTGTGGCACGCTCACCGCACTGACGGCGGAGAGCTCGTGCCCGGCGAGCACGTACGTGTCGAGGAGGTCGAGGGCCTCGAATTGACCGTCCGCAAAGAGGTAGGCTGAGGGCATGGCCGCTCTCCTCGTCGGGCTCGCCGTCGTCATCTTCTTCGTCGTGCTGTTCCTGATCTCGGCGATCAGGGTGGCACGCGAGTACGAGCGCGGAATCATCTT
Source organism: Gaiellaceae bacterium (assembly GCA_050013935.1). Classification (GTDB taxonomy): domain Bacteria; phylum Actinomycetota; class Thermoleophilia; order Gaiellales; family Gaiellaceae; genus Palsa-739. The sequence goes on from JBEKEH010000002.1 coordinate 47,504, forward strand.
CCGGCTCGGCCGGCTGCTGGCGGAGCCGAAAGGGCCGGGGCTGTTCTTCCTGATCCCGGTCGTTGACCGGATGGTGAAGGTCGATCTGCGCACGATCACGCTCAACATCCCGCCGCAGGAGGTCATCACCAAGGACAACGTGCCCGTGCGGGTGAACGCGGTCGCGTACTTCCGGATCGTCGCGCCGAAGGACGCGATCGTGCAGATCGAGAACTTTATGGTCGCGACGTCGCAGATCGCCCAGACGACGCTGCGAGCGGTGCTCGGACAACACATGCTCGACGAGCTGCTCTCCGAGCGCGAGAAGATCAACTCGATTCTCCAGGAGATCATCGACGGCGCGACCGGCCCCTGGGGGATCAAGGTCTCGATCGTCGAGGTGAAGGACGTCGAGATCCCGAGCGGCATGCAGCGGGCGATGGCGCGCCAGGCCGAGGCCGAGCGCGAGCGGCGCGCAAAGGTGATCAACGCCGAGGGCGAGTACCAGGCGGCCGAGCGGCTCAAGGACGCCGCGATCGTGATCGAGGAGCACCCGATCGCGCTCCAGCTGCGCTACCTGCAGACGCTGCTCGAGCTGGGCGCCGGCAACACGTCCACGATCATCTTCCCCGCGCCGATCGACCTACTCAAGCCGTTCCTCGGTCGCACTGGATCTTCGGGCTGACCCGCTTTCCGGGCGGCTCGTCGTCGTCGCGCCGAACCGGCACCGGCGGCCCGGCACCTCGGTCGGGCTGATCGAGGAGGCGACCGAGGGGGAGCTCGAGTACTGCCCCTTCTGTGCGGGGCGCGAGGACCGCACGCCGCCGGAGACGTTCCGGATCGGCGGCGATGCGGAGTGGACCGTGCGCGTGGTGCCGAACCTCTATCCGGCGTTCGAGCGCCACGAGGTGGTGGTGCACTCGCCGCGGCACGTCCGCACGTACGCGGAGCTCGTGGACACAGAGATCGAAGCGGTTGCGACAGCCTGGGAGGCACGGCGACGGACCGCTGCCGCGGAGGGGTTCCCGTACGTGTACGCGATGATCAACGAGGGGCGTGCGGCCGGTGCAAGCCGGCCGCATTCGCATTCGCAGCTCATCTGGCTGCGCGAGCCGCCGCCGGAAGTCGCGCGCGAGTCGGCCGCTGGGCTCGCGGAGGTGAGCGCCCATGATGAGCTCGCACTCGGGAACGAGCCTGTCCGTGCGGTCGTCCACCCGTGTGGTCGCACGCCGTACGAGACGGTCATCCTCGGCGACCCCTTCGACCTCGGCCGGGCCCTGCTGGTCCTGCGAGACGTGGTGCGGCGGCTGCGGGCCGTGGAAGGGCCCGTGCCGTGGAACGCATGGCTGCACGAGAACCATCTGGAGCTCGTCCCGCGGCTGAGCATCCTCGCGGGCGTCGAGCTCGGTGCAGGGATCTACGTGAACACGGTCGCGCCCGAGGACGCCGCCGCCGCGCTGCGCGCCGTCTGAGGGCTCGGTTCTCGAGCTCTCAGAGGTTCGGGCTCTGAGGCTCAGGTCTCGCGCGTCGCGCCGGCGCGCTCCTCGCGGAAGCGACGGGCGGCCTCGATGGCCGCGCCGAGGTTCAGGCCCTTGTCCTTGGCCTGCTTGATCAGCATCACGGTCTCGAGAGCGTCCATGTCGTAGATGCGCTGCTTCTTCCCCTTCGTCGGAATCTGGGCCTTGTTGGTCCAGTAGTCGAGCTGCATCTTGGAGATCCCCGCGATCTGGCAGACCTGGCCGAGATAGAGCTCCACCCTGTCCAAGTGGTCGGCGAGATTTACGGGTTCAAGAAGGTCAACTTGCCTGCTGATCACCATACGTATCCCCGTCTCGAATCAGAAAACACGACCCCTCGACTTGAGAGTTATAAACGGGAAAGTTGCACTTTGGAAGGTCCCGGCGGCGAGGTCTCGCGCCCGGGACGGCGAGGGCTACACCTCGACTTCGGGAGCCACGCCCGCGCCGTTCGACTCCTCGTCCTCGGTGTCGACGACGGGCGCCAGCGAGGAGACGATCTCGTCGCCGCGTAGCCGCATCACGATCACGCCCTGCGTCGCGCGGCCGAGCCGCTTGACGTCCTCGACGGGCATCCGGATCACGGTGCCGCCGGTCGAGATGAGCATCACCTGGTAACCGTCCCGCACCACGCGCGCGCCGGCGAGCGTGCCCTTCGCCTCGGTCAGATGGATCGTCTTCACTCCCATGCCGCCGCGCCCCTTGCGCGGGTAGTCGGCGATGCGCGTCCGCTTGCCGTAGCCGTTCTCGGTGACGACGAGCAGGTCGGCGTCGTCTTGCGCGATGTTGATCGAGATCACCTCGTCCTCGCCGCGCAGCCGCATCCCGTGCACGCCAGAGGCGTCGCGGCCCATCGCGCGCGCTTCCTTCTCCGAGAAGCGGATCGCCTGGCCGAGCTTCGAGACCATGAGGATGTCGTCGTCGCCCGACGAGTGGCGCACGGCGACGAGCTCGTCGCCCTCGCGCATCTTGATCGCGATGATGCCGTCGGCCTTCAGCGGCGTGTTGTACGCGACAAGCTCGGTCTTCTTGACGACCCCCTTTTTCGTCCCGAAGACCAGGTACTTCGCCTCGCCGAAGTCGCGGGTCTGTACGACAGCCCGCACCTGCTCGCCCTGCCGGAACGGCAGCAGGTTGACGATCGCACGGCCCTTCGACTGGCGCGAGCCGAGCGGCAGCTCGTGCACCTTGAGCCGGTAGACCTTGCCGACGTTCGTGAAGAAGAGGATGTAGTCGTGCGTGGAGGCGACGAACAGGTGCTCGATGTAGTCGTCGTCCTTGAGCTCCATCCCCATCACGCCGACACCTCCGCGCCGCTGCTCACGGTACGCGGTCACCGGTAGGCGCTTGACGTAGCCGGAGAGTGTGATCGCGATCACCATGTCCTCTTCCGCGATCAGGTCCTCGAGCTCGAGCTCCTCCTCGGCGTGGACGATCTCCGTTCGACGATCGTCGTTCTTGCCGTAGACCTGCTTGATCTCCAGCAGCTCCTCGCGGATGAGGGCGTCGATCTTGGTCTGGTCGCCCAGAATCGCGCGCAGCTCCGCGATTCGCTCGGTCAGGTCCTTGTGCTCAGCCTGGACCTCCTTGCGAGCGAGCCCTGTAAGCCGTGCGAGGCGCATGTCGAGAATCGCCTGCGCCTGGATCTCGGAGAGCGAGAACTTCGACATCAGCTGCGTGCGCGCGTCGTCCGTGTCGTCGGCGGCGCGGATCAACGCGACAATTGCGTCGATGTTGTCGAGGGCGACGAGGTACCCCTCGAGGACATGCGCACGCGCTTCGGCCTTCTGGAGCTCGTCCTTCAACCGACGCGTCACGACCTCGCGCTGGAAGTCGAGGTAGTGGCTTATCAGCTCCAGCAGCGACAGCGTCCTCGGCACGCCGTCGACGAGCGCGACGGCGTTGTAGCCGAACGTCGACTGCAGCGGCGTGTGCTTGAAGAGCTTGTTCAGCGCCACCTGCGGTACGGCGTCACGCTTCAGTTCGATCTGGATGCGCATCCCGGTGCGATCGGAGTGATCGGCGAGATCGGAGATCTCGGTCAGCACCTTCTCGTGCACGAGATCGGCGATCTTGCGGATCACACCGGTGTCGCCGCCCTTCTTGATCCCGTACGGCAGCTCGGAGATCACGATCGCCGACTTGCCGCCGCGCAGCTCCTCGATGTGAGCTCGCGCACGCATGACGATGCGGCCGCGGCCGGTCCGGTAGGCGTCGCGGATCCCGGAGCGGCCGACGATGAATGCTCCCGTCGGAAAGTCGGGGCCCTTGACGTGCTTCATCACGCCTTCGACGTCGATGTCCGGTTTGTCGATCATCGCGACGATCGCGTCGACCGTCTCGCCGAGGTGATGCGGGGGCATGTTCGTCGCCATGCCGACCGCGATTCCCGAAGACCCGTTCACGAGCAGGTTCGGGAACCGTGACGGCAGCACCGACGGCTCCCGCCGGGATTCGTCGTAGTTCGGCCCGAAGTCGACCGTGTTGGCGTCGATGTCGCGCAGCATCTCCGTTGCCAGCCGGGCCAGGCGGCATTCCGTGTAGCGGTCGGCGGCTGGCGGATCGTCGTCGACAGATCCGAAGTTGCCCTGCCCGTCGACGAGCGGGTACCGCAGCGAGAACGGCTGCGCCATGCGCACGAGCGTGTCGTAGATGGCGAGGTTGCCGTGGGGGTGGTACTTGCCCATCACGTCGCCGACGACGCGCGCGCATTTCACGTAGGGACGATTCGGCTGAAGCCCGTTCTCGTGCATTCCGTAGAGCACGCGGCGATGCACCGGCTTCAAGCCGTCGCGTACGTCGGGGAGCGCGCGGCCGACGATGACGGACATCGCGTAGTCGAGATAGCTCGAGCGCATCTCTTGCTCGAGCTCCCGCGGCTCGATGCGGCCGGGCCCGAGCGCGCCCGTGTCGACCTCAGACATCCAGGAACTTCACGTCCTTCGCGTTCTCCTCGATGAAGAGTCGCCGTGGTTCGACCTGGTCGCCCATCAGCATCGAGAACAGCTGGTCGGCCGCGTGCGCGTCTTCGACGTCGACGCGGATGAGTAGTCGGCCCGCGGGGTCCATCGTCGTCGCCCAGAGCTGCTCGGCGTTCATCTCGCCCAGGCCCTTGAAGCGCGAGAGTTGGATGCCGGCCTCTTTTGCGAGGTCGAGTGCGCCGCTGCGCAAATCGGAGAACGTCTCCGCCTGCGCGCTCTTCTTGCCGAGGGTCAGCCCGAACGGCGGTGGCCCCGTTGTCTCGACGAGACGCCCATACGCCTTGCGAAGATTCGTGTAGATCGGCGAGGACAGCAGCTCCGCCGACAGCGCGATCGTCTGTGCCGTGGACGTCGCCTCTTCGACCACCTTGACGCGGAGGCCGGAGTCGTCCTGCTCGAGTACCGAGAGCGTGTAGCCGTTCGCGGGGAGCTTTTGGAGCGCCTTCTCGACCGCGGCAGGCGTGACGGCGTCGAGCTCGACGAGCCGGCGCGAGATGACGAGCTCCGCCGCATGGTGCCCGTAATCCGCACGGAGGCGGGCCGACCAACCCTCGAACTCGGCAAGCGCGCTCGTGAACCTCTTCCATCGGGCCTCGCTCAGCTTCACCTGCTTCCCGTCGCGGTCGCGCACGTCCAGATCGTTGAAACGCTCGCGCACGAGCAGCTCCTCGAGCTGCGACTCCTTTTCGAAGTAGAACTCCTGGTTGCCGAGCTTCACGCGGTAGAGCGGTGGCACGGCGATGTAGACATGGCCGCGCTCGATCAGCTCCGGCATCTGGCGGTAGAGGAAGGTCAGGATCAGCGTTCGGATGTGGGATCCGTCCACGTCGGCGTCCGTCATGACGATGATCCGGTGGTAGCGGATCCCCTCGATGTCGAACTCGTCCCCGATCCCGGTGCCGATCGCAGTCACCATCGCCTGGATCTCGACGTTGGAGAGAACTTTGTTGATCCGGTTCTTCTCGCTGTTGATGATCTTCCCGCGCAGAGGCAGGATCGCCTGGTAGGTGCGGTCGCGGCCCATCTTCGCCGAGCCGCCTGCGGAGTCGCCCTCGACGATGAAGAGCTCGGCCGACTCGGGATCCTTGATCGAGCAATCGGCGAGCTTGCCCGGGAGCGACGAGCCTCCGAGCGCGGACTTGCGCGTCAGCTCACGCGCCTTGCGAGCGGCCATACGGGCTCGCATCGCGGTGATCGCCTTCATTGAGATCTGCTTCGCGTCCTGCGGGTTCTCCTCGAGGAAGATCGCGAGCTGCGCATTCACCGTCTGCTTGACGAGGCCCTCGACCCCGGGGTTCCCGAGCTTCGTCTTCGTCTGCCCTTCGAACTGCGGGTTGCGCAGCTTCACCGAGACGACTGCCGCGAGCCCCTCGCGCACGTCCTCGCCGTCGAGGCTCTCGTCCTTCTTCAACAGCTTCAGGTCCTGCGCCTTCTTGTTCAGCGTGCTCGTGAGCGCGCTGCGGAAGCCGGAGAGGTGGGAGCCTCCCTCGATCGTGTTGATGTTGTTGGCGAAGGTGAAGACGGACTCCTGGTAGGAGCTGTTCCACTGCATCGCCACCTCGAGCGAACCTTGGTCGCTCTCGCCCTCGAAGTAGACGAGCCGCTTGTGGATCGGGTCCTTCGCCTCATTGATGTGCGCGACGAAGTCGCGGATACCGCCCTCGTAGCGGAACTCCACCGTCTTACCGTCCGCACGCTCGTCGACCAGCTTGATGTGCAGGCCCCTTGTGAGAAAGGCCGTCTCGCGCAGGCGCTGCGTGACCGTGCCCGCGTCGACGTCGAGCTCGTCGAAGACCTCGGCGTCCGGCAGGAAGCTGACGGTCGTGCCGGTCTGTTCGTCCTCCATCGGCCCGACGACCTCCATCTCGCCGAGGGGCTCGCCGCGGCTGAACTCCTGGCGGTAGATCTTCCCGTCGCGGCGTACCTCGGCGACGAACCGCTCCGAGAGCGCGTTGACGACCGAGATGCCGACGCCGTGCAGGCCGCCGGAGACCTTGTAGCCCTCGCCGCCGAACTTGCCGCCGGCGTGGAGCTTCGTCAGAACAACCGTCAGCGCAGGCAGGCCCTGGTCCTTCATCACGTCGACCGGGATGCCCGAGCCCCAGTCCCGGACCGTCACCGAATGGTCGGGGTGAAGGGTCACCTCGATGCGGTCGTTACGTCCCGCAAGCGCCTCGTCGACCGAGTTGTCGACGGCCTCGTAGAGGAGGTGGTGGAGGCCGCGCAGGCCGGTCGAGCCGATGTACATGCCCGGCCTGAGCCGGACCGGCTCGAGCCCCTCCAGAACGGTGATGTCCTTTGCGGTGTAGGTCGTCTTGGCCATAAAAAAGCCCTGCAAATTCCGCATTTGCGGGCAGGAAGAAGTGTATCAGAACGAGCGGTCGGCCGCTGCCCTGGCGAGGCTCGCGCGAGCCGCTCGAGCGACGAGCTCACGCAGCCGTTCGTCCTCGATCGCGGACGCCCAGCGGGCGGCTTCGCGGGCCTGCTCCAGGGTTGCTTCCGGCGGCTGCGCGCGCGGCTGCTCGGCGGCGGGCGGAGCCGCCTCCGGCAGCGGTCCCAGCACGAACTTCAGCACCGGTTTCTTCGGCAGGCGCGCCGCGATCTCGCCCGCGCGCTGGGTCAGCTCGAACGCCCAGACGGCGTCGCGTGTGTGCACGACGAGCGCGCCGTCGCGCTGGAATCGCGCGGGCCACGCGTTGCGCGCGATCTCCGGCCCCACCGCGCCCGGCCATGCCTCGACCGCGGCGCCGATCTCAGCCTGCGGCCCCAGCCGGCGCAGCTCACGGTTGACTTCGTCGCCGAGCGGATCCATCTCACACAGCTTGCCGTACCGCGCCCGGTGACACCTTGAGCAACTGATCCGGCTCGACCGGCAGCATCGCGGCGTCGGTCGCCGTCACGAGCGCCTGGCCGGCTGTGCCGACACGGGTCGCGAGAATGCGCCGTCGGGCCGGGTCGAGCTCGGACAGGACGTCGTCGAGCAGGAGCAGCGGCGGGGCTCCGCGGCGCTCTGCGATCAGCTCCGCCTCGGCGAGCAGCAGCGCGAGCACGGCGAGCCGCTGCTCCCCCTGCGAGCCGAAGCTGCGCAACTCGCGTGTGCCGGAGGCGAGCACGATGTCGTCGAGATGCGGTCCCGCGCCGGTGGCGCCGCGCTCCACGTCACGTTCGAGCCGCTCCTCGAGCGCGGCTGCCGTGGGAGGACTCCCGCTGTAACGAAGCTCGACCTCCGGCACTCCGAACTCGCCCGCCCGCTCCGCGAAGAGCGGCCCGAGCAGTGCGAGGACCTCGCGCCGCGCGGCGACAAGCTCGGTTCCCAACTCGGCGACGCGGGCCGTCCAGGGCGCCAGCGCCTCGCGCGAGGAGAAGCCGCCGGCGACACGTCGAAGCGACGCGTTCCGCTGCGCGACGGCGACACCGTACTCTGCGGAAAGATGTGCACGCGCCGGAGACAATCGCCCCAGAGCGCGGTCGAAGTACGCGCGGCGAGCGGCCGGAGCTCCTTTCACAATCCCGAGCCGATCGGGCGTGAACACGAGCGTCGTCGTCTCGCTTCGCAACAGCTCCGCCGTGCGCAGAGCCGCGCCGTTGACCTTTGCCCGCTTCCCCGCGCCGGCTTCGAGCACGACCTCGATCTCGAGCGGCACGCCGTCGCGGCGACCGTGCACGGCGACACGCGCTGCAGTCGCGCCGAAGTGGATCAGCTGCGTATCGGTGCGCGTTCGCGGCGAGAAACCCTGTGTGCCGACGTGTAGCGACTCGAGCAGGTTCGTCTTGCCGACTCCGTTCGGCCCGACGGCGAGCACGAGCCCGGGCTGCAACTCGAGCTCGAGCCGCTCGTACGACCTGAAGTTCCGGAGCGAGGCGCTCTGAACGATCAGCTTGTGAAGGCGCCGCTTGCGGCGCCGTCCTCAGGACGTGCGCGCTTTGCGCACACGTCCGTCTGAAATGACCGGTCGATCCACTTCAGGACTCTCGTCACCCGGGTAGCCGTATCGGCATCACGAGGTACGTGAAGTCGTCCCGCTCGCCCTGGAGGACGGCAGGTCGCAGCGGGCTGATCAGCTTCACGCGGACGTCGTCACCATGGATCGACTCGAGCCCGTCGCGCAGGAAGTCTGCGTTGAAGCCGATCTCCAGCGGGTCACCGCTGAACGCGGCGGGCATCGACTCCTGGGACTCGCCCACGTCCTGCGTCCGCGCGATCACCGTCAACTCGCCTTCCGCGAGGCGCACCTGCAGCGGCGTTGAGCGCTGGATCATGACCGACGCGCGGCGAACGACATCTAGCAACTCGACACGTGGCAACGTCAGCTCGTGCTCGAACGCCTCGGGTAGGAGCTGACGGTAGTTCGGGAACTGCCCGTCGATACGGCGCGTCGTCAGCCAGACTCCCGAAGTCGAGAAGAGCACCTGGTTCTCGTGCACGCCGACCTCGACCTCGCCGCCCGTGGTGGCGATCCGCGCTAGCTCCTGCAGCGCACGGCTTGGCACGATCGCCTCGATCTCGGGAGCGTTGCTCTCCAATGGCGTTTCCTTCACCGCGAGCCGGTAGGAGTCCGTGGCAGCCATCACGAGCTTCCCCGTTCCAAACTGGACGAGAATGCCCGTGAGGACCGGCCGCGACTCATCGCGTGAGGCCGCACGGGCAACCCGGCCGATTGTCTCGAGCAATGACTCGCGGTCAACCGTGAAGGTAGACACCGCCTGTAGCTCAGGCAGGCGTGGGAAGTCTTCGGGGTTGTACGTGTGCAGCGTGTAGCTCGCACTGCCAGAGGTCACGTGGACAACCGACTCCGCCGCACTGTGCTCGATGACCACTTCGTCGGCCGGTAGGAGTCGTGCGATGTCTGTGAGCGTTTTTCCCGGCAGTACCACGACGCCGTCCCCTTCCGTCTGGGCCGGCACCGTTGCCCGCAGCGACACCTCCATGTCAGTCGCGGCTAACCGGAGTTCTCCCTCCTGCGCCTCGAGCAAGATTCCGGACAGAATCTGGACCGACGTTCGCGTCGAGACCGCTCGAGCCACCACGCTGAGGCCCTGGACGAGAGCATCCTTGGAGCACGTGATCCTGAGGCTTGTGTCAACCACGATTGCAGTTTCAATCATCTATAAAAATCTAGTAGCAGTCATAGAGAGTGTGGACGACGGGGAAGACGGCGCAAGTGGGCATGGTTGAGCCGAGTCCCGGTGGGACAGGGCCTGTGCAGAGAAGGGTGTTCTCGACAGGGCCATTCGGCTAACGGACTTGCTTCACCCGTGCGGTCAGCTCTTGCACCAGGTTGTACACCGATCTGTCCTCACGAATGAGACGGGCGATCTTCGAGGTAGCGTGGATCACGGTGGTGTGGTCGCGGCCACCGAACTCCTTGCCGATCTTTGGCAGCGACGAGTCGGTGAGCTCACGGGAGAGGTACATCGCAACCTGCCGGGGGTAGACGATGTTCTGTGAGCGCTTGTCGCCGCAGAGCTCCTGGAGCGACAGACTAAACCGCTCCGCCACGAGATCCTGAATCCGCTTGATCGAGACCTGTGCAGCCTCTCCTTGCGGGAAGACGTCCTTTAGTACGTCCTGTGACAACTCGACAGACATAGCACGAGCGGTTAGGGAGGAGAACGCAACAACCCGAGTCAGCGCGCCCTCCAACTCGCGAATGTTGCTGGAAACACGACCGGCGATGAACGTCAATACTTGCGGATCCGCGATGTGGATTCCGTCCGTCTTCACCTTCTTCCGCAGGATGGCGATGCGCGTCTCGAGGTCCGGTGGTTGGATGTCGGTGATGAGCCCCCACTCGAACCGGCTTCGCAGTCGCGCCTCCAGTGTCGCGATCTCACGGGGCGGCCGGTCGCTCGACATGACAATCTGCGAGCCGGCCTCGTAGAGCGAGTTGAAGGTGTGGAAGAACTCCTCCTGGATTCGCTCCTTGTGTTCGAAGAACTGCACGTCGTCGATCAGCAACACGTCGTAGGTCCGATAGCGCTGTTTGAAGCCCTCGATCCGCTTGTCGCGCAGCGAGTTGATGAAGTCGTTCATGAACGTCTCGCTCGTGACATAGCGCACACTCAGACCCCTCGAGTGCTCGCTGACGTACTGCGCGACCGCCTGGAGAAGGTGTGTCTTCCCAAGCCCCGTGCCGCCGTAGATGAAAAGCGGGTTGTACGCCTGCGCCGGCGCCTCAGCGACCGCAAGCGCGGCCGCGTGCGCGAAGCGGTTCGACGAGCCGATGACGAAAGAGTCGAAGGTGTACTTGGTGTTGAAGCCGCCGCTCTCGGGGCGATGGGGGATCGGCTCGGCCACCGGGGCGATAACCGGCTCGACGAGACCCTCGGCGATGTCGTTCTCCACGCCGGGAATCTCCACCAAGCGGAGCTCGATCGGCCGCTCGGAGCCGGTCACGTCACGGATCGCCGCGCCGATCAGGCCGAGGAAGTGACCCTCGATCCAGTCACGCGTGAAATCGTTGGGAACGCCGAGGACGAAGTGATCGTCCGACAGCTCGAGGCCGGCCGCCTCACGGAACCAGGTTCCGTACGTGGTGTCGTTGAGCGCCCCTCTGAGCCGACCGGAAACTTCGCCCCACAGGCCCTCCGCAGTCAGCTCTGTTTGGTGCTCCACCCCGACGCCAACTCCTCCCTCGCGAACCCGGGAGGGCGAGCATACCAACCTCCCGAACAGAGACAAAACAGCCTGATTTGCAGGCATTTACCAGCTAGGACTATTCCCTCCACAACTGTGGAAAGGGATGGGGAAACTCCACTTTCGCGCTTCCTTGCAGGCGGCGCGCCTGTGGAGAAGGCGGTGGACGATCGTCGTCTATACTGGCCGCGCGTCCCCCTTCACTTCGGGGGACCTTCTTTCTCCCGATCTCTTTACTCGTGAAGCGCACTTACCAGCCTAACGTCCGCCGGCGCAAACGCAAGCACGGTTTCCGGGTCCGCATGTCGACGCGCGCCGGCCGGCTGATCCTGAAGCGGCGGCGTGCGAAGGGCCGTACGCGGCTCTCCGCCTGACGCGTCTAAGCTCCACGGCACCGTGAAGCGCTCGAACCGTTTGTCCCGCTCGCGGGACTTCGACGCCGTCTACCGCCAGGGGCGCTCGGTGTCGTCACGCTTCCTCGTTCTCTACTGGTTTCGCCAGGAGGAGCCCGCGGAGCCGCGCTTCGGCTTCTCCGTGCCGAAGTCGGTCGGCGGTGCAGTCGAGCGGAACAGGATCAAGCGGCAGCTGCGCGAGCTCTGGCGCGAGCGGCTCGGGCGGGTCGCCGCAGGGAACGACTACGTGCTGATCGTGCGCCCCGGCTTGCCGGAGGCCGTCGCGGCGAATGGCTTCGAGTGGCTCGGCGAGCGCGTCGACGAGGTGCTGGCGATGACCAAGGCGGCGGCATGAACGCCTTGCTGCGCGCGCCCGCCTATCTCGGCATCGGCCTCGTCTGGCTGTACCGCGCCACCTTCGGGACGCTCTTTCCGACGTCGTGCAAGTACCACCCGTCCTGCTCCGAGTACGCGGTGCAGGCCCTGCACGCGCACGGGCTCGTGCGCGGCAGCGCGCTGGCCGGCTGGCGGCTGCTGCGGTGCAACCCGTGGAGCCGCGGAGGGTTCGACCCGGTGCGATGAACCTGCTCGCCCTCCTTCTCGGCTCGCCGCTCACACCGCTCGAGCACGCGGCTCGTCACTGCCTCAACTGGCTGCATTTCTCGCTTCACCTGCCGTGGGCCTGGTCGATCGTCGCGCTGACGGTGATCGTTCGGATGGTGCTCGTGCCGCTGACCGTGCGGCAGATCCACTCGATGCAGAACCTGCAGCGCTTCGCGCCGCAGATGAAGGAGATTCAGAAGAAGTACAAGACAGACAAGCAGAAGCAGAACGAGGAGTTGATGAAGTTCTACCGCGAGAACAACATCAACCCTGCGGCCTCGTGCCTGCCGATGCTCGCGCAGCTGCCTGTGTTCCTCGCGCTCTATTACTCGCTGAAGCACTTCTCGCGCGAGCCGGCGGCGAAGCACCCGGGAAGCCTCGGGTTCCTGCACTTCATCCCGTCGATCGCCGCACACACGACGACGCACTGGGGCGGTTTCGTGCTGCTCGTCGTGTACGTGGGCAGTCAGCTCGCGTCGTCGTATTACATGTCTGCGTCGGCGGACAAGATGCAGCGCACGCTGCTGATGGTCATGCCGGTGGTATTCGTCTTCGTGATCGCGCGGTTCCCGGCCGGCCTCGTCCTCTACTGGGTGACGACGAACCTGTGGACGGTGGGGCAGGGTCTGATCACGCGGCGCCTGATCCCGAAGCCAGCCGCGCCCGAAAAGCGGACCTCGCGGACCGCGCCCCGAGACGAAGGGGACGGTGGCGAGAACGGGACGAAGTCCGAACCGGCGGGCCGACCGCCGTCGCAGCCGCAGCGCGCCGCGGGACCGCCGCGCAAGGTGCGGCGCAAGAAGAAGGCGGGTAGGCGCTGAACGCCGGCGAGCTCGTCGAGACGACCGGCGAGACGGTCGGCGAAGCGAAGTGGGCGGCGCTGCGGGAGCTCGAGCTGCGCCATCCGGGCCTGGACAAGTCGGCGGTGCGCTTCGAGGTCGTTTCCGAGGGCGAGCGCGGCCTGCTCGGCGTCGGCTACGCGCCGGCGCGGGTGATCGCGACCGTGCCGGCCGATGCGATCGAGGCGGTCGTGTTCGATGCGAGCGAGACGGCCGCCGACCTGCGCAAGCTCGTCGCGCAGATCGCGCACGTGCTCGGCGTGGAGTGCCGGGTCGACGTGCGCGAGGACGACGAGGCGGTCACGATCACCTGCTCGGGCGCCGACGTCGGGCTGCTGATCGGCCGCCACGGGCAGACGATCGACGCAGTGCAGTATCTGCTCAACGCATCCTCGCACCGGGCCTATGGCGACGAGCGCAAGGAGGTCGTCGTCGACGCCGCCGGCTACCGGGAGCGGCGACGCGCGACACTCGAGGCCATGGCCGTCCGGATCGCACAGCAGGTGCAGACGACCGGCGAGCGCGTGGAGCTCGAGCCGATGACGGCCGTCGAGCGGAAGGTCGTGCACCTGAGGTTGAAGGAGCTCGCGGGCGTGCAGACGACCTCCGAGGGGACGGAGCCGAATCGCTACGTCGTCGTCCTCCCTGCTGACTGACTGGCTCGCCGCCGTTCTGGCGACACCAGGCCTGACGGCGATCCGCGACCCGGCAAAGGCGCGGGCGATGCTGCTTGATGACGCGCTGCGCGCGGTCGAGATCGTCCGCTCCCTGGACGGCCCGGTCGTCGACGTCGGCTCGGGCGGGGGCTCGCCCGGGATCCCGCTCGCCGACGCGCTGCCGGAGCGCGAGGTGACGCTGCTCGAGTCCGAGCGGCGCAAGTGCGACTTTCTCGAGCGCTGGGCGCCGCCGAACGCACGCGTCGTTTGGGGCCGCGCCGAGGAGCAGGAGCCGGGCACGTACGGCGTGGCGCTGGCGAAAGCGCTCGCGCCGCCGCCGGTCGCCGCCGAATGGTGTCTGCCGCTCGTGCGCCCGGGCGGTGCGGCCGTGCTCTGGCTCGGTCCGAGCGCCGATCTCGCCGTGCTCGCACGAGTCTCCGGGCTGCTCGGGGGTGGGCCGCCCGAGGAACACGACGGACTCGTCGTGCTGCCGAAGCTCGGCCCGACGCCCTCCGGATTCCCCCGCCGTGCCGGCGTCGCGAGGAAGCGACCCCTCGCCTGAGGGACGCCCCACGCGAGGGAAGCGGTCGAGACCGGCCTCCGGCAGGACCGGCAGGCGGCACGGCATGCCCTCGCGGCGCTCGAGGTGAGCTCGACCACGGAGGTGCGCAGACCATCCGGGCCCGTCGCGACAATGGGGGCGTGGCCCGGATCTACGCGATTGCCAACCAGAAGGGCGGCGTCGGCAAGACGACGACCGCGATCAACCTCGCCGCCTGCCTCGCGGAGGCCGGCGAGCGGGCGCTCGTCGTCGACCTCGACCCGCAGGCGAACGCGACCTCGGGTCTCGGCATGCGCGCCAACGGGCACTCGAGCTACGACCTGCTCGACGGCGCGCCGCTCGCGGAGCTGACGAGGCACACGGCGTTCGCCAACCTCGACCTCGTGCCCTCGAAGCCCGACCTCGCCGGCGCCGTCGTCGAGCTCGCGCGCCGCGACGACGGCGAGCGCTATCTCGCGCAGGCGCTGGCGTCGGGGACGTCCCAGTACGACTTCGTCTTCCTCGACTGCCCGCCGTCGCTCGGTCCGCTGACGGTGAACGCGCTCGCCGCCGCCGACCGCGTGCTCGTGCCGGTGCAGGCCGAGTACTACGCGCTGGAGGGGCTGACGCAGCTGATGCAGTCGATCGAGCTGATCCGGCGCCGGCTCAACCCGCGTCTCGGCGTCGGCGGCGTGCTCCTGACGATGGTGGACTCGCGCACGCGGCTCGCACACGACGTCGAGGTGGAGGTGCGCCGGCACTTCGGGCCGCTCGTGTTCAGGACGTCGGTGCCGCGCTCGGTGCGCCTTGCAGAGGCGCCGAGCCACGGGCTACCGGCGATCGCCTACGACCGTCGCTCCGCCGGAGCCGACGCCTACTGGAAGGTGGCGATGGAGCTTGTCGAGCGCGCCTAGACGAGGATTGGGCCGCGGCCTGGAGCTGCTCGTGGGCGGGCTCGACCCGGTTGCGACCGAGCTGGTCGAGCTGCCGGTCGACGCGCTGCACGCGAACCCGCGCCAGCCGCGCAAACGCTTCGACGGCGAGGCCGGCTCCGGGCTCGCTGAGTCGATCCGCGTGCAGGGCGTGATCCAGCCGCTGCTCGTGCGGCCGCGCGCCGCGGGCGGCTACGAGATCGTCGCCGGCGAGCGCCGCTGGCGGGCTGCGCGGGAGGCCGGCCGGACGACCGTCCCCGCCGTTGTGCGCGAGACCGACGACCGTGACACGCTTCTGCTCGGCCTGGTCGAGAACGTCGCGCGCGAGCAGCTGACGCCAGTCGAGGAGGCGCGCGCGTACGCGGTGCTCATCGACGAGTTCGCACTCTCGCTCGGCGAGGTGGCGGAACGGGTCGGCCGCTCGAAGCCGTCCGTCTCGAACCGGATCCGCCTGCTCGACCTACCCGACGACGTGCTCGGCATGGTCGAGCGCGGCCAGCTGAGCGAGGGCCATGCGCGCGCAGTGCTCGCGGTGCCCGACAATGAGGGCCGCCGCCGGCTTGCGCGCGAGATCGTGCAGAAGGGGCTCTCGGTCCGAGCCGCCGAGCAGCGTGCAAAGTGGGCCGGCGCGAAGCAGAAGCCGCGCGTGCGGGCGACGCCGGTCGACCCTGCGCTCGCCGCGCGCGTGCGAACGGCGCTCGAGCACCTGACCGGCTTCCACGCGAAGGTCGGCGCCGGCCGCGTCGAGCTCGTCTTCGCGGACGAGCACGAGCTCGAAGAGCTCACCGAGGCGCTCGAGCGCGCCGCGGCTCGCCTTTGACAAAGCGCCGCCGGCGGGGGGGCTGCCGCAATCAGCCGGCCGCGAGTTCGTGGGCAGGGGGCTGAGGCCCGCGCTCGAGCAGGTGGGCGTACTGCGTCAACTCGCCAAGCTCCATGATGCGGTCAATCCGCAGCTGGATGCAGTCCAGCCCTTCGACACCTAGGGCCGATTCGAGGCGGTCGACCTGGTTGCGCTGGGCGGTCGTATCGCTGCGCAGTAGGACGAGGAGACGCGCAGGCCCGTCAACCCGCGCCGCCCAGAGCACAACGGGGTCTGCGGCGATCATCGCTGCGGCACGTGCGAACGCAGCCCCGTCACGGCTTGCGACCAGAAGTAGGCGACGCTCCGGTTCAAGTTGGCCGCGCGGGGCCTCAGAGGCTACCGCCTCCAGGAGGGAGGGCCGGTGCTTCTGGACCAGCTCGTAGGCCTGGCCCCTCGCGTGCGGAACCGTGGTTTCCCGCAGAATGCCCTCTGACACCAGGCTCCTAATCACGGTCGTTACCGAGCCTGTCTCGGTCGCAAGCTGGCGAGCTACCTCGGCCGTGGTGCGTGCTCCGAAGCTGCATGCGCGGGCGACCTCGCGTCGGCGTGGCCGCTGAAACGGCGATTCCATACCGGCCGACCGTGACCTCATAATCACATTATGACCTCGCTAGCGATTCGCGCGAGGACGGTCATCGACCGTTGCTACTGCCGACCTACGCCTCGCTACCCTGCTCGACGGTGCTCAGAACGCTCGTCGCAGGGCCGTTTCGAGAAGGTGCTCACCCGTCGGGGAGCACTCCGCATCTCAGGCTGGAGGTGCAGCTCCTTGCGTCGCGATGAGCTCGCTGAGTTGCAGAACATCGTCCACCGGGACAACCTTCAGTCGATTCTCCAGCAGGGGATCCTGAGTCACGACGGAGTTGCGAGGCTTCCGCATCGGTCGGTGGCCGACCATAGCGTTCAAAGTCGTCGGGCCGGCATCACGGTTCCGCCGACACGGCGGCGGCTGCACACATACGCGAACCTCTACCTCAACGCCCGGAACATCATGATGTACCGAGTCCTCTGCGACCTGGGCTGGCAGCACGATCAACTCTGCGTGCTCGGTGTCTCGACCGACGTCCTCGACCTTGCCGGCGTCATCGTCACGGACCGAAACGCCGCGAGCTGGCCATGGTGGAAGACACCGGATGAAGCGCTCCCGCTACTCGACAGGCCGACGATCTTCGCAGAGCGCTGGAACCACGCGGACGACATGGAAAAGCGCGATCACCAGCAGCGGATGTGCGCTGAGGTCCTGGTTCCCGATCTCGTCGCTCCAGAGCTGATCCAGCGGATCTATGTGCCTACCGACTCGTGTCGCGCAAGCGCCGAGGCGGTCGGCGGTGGGATCACGGTTGAGGTGAAAGGATCCCTGTTCTTCCGCTGATGAGCAACGCCGCCAACATCGACATCCGCGTCGGCGACATGTTCGCCTCCGGCGCCCAAACCCTCGTGAACACCGTCAACACCGAGGGCGTGATGGGGAAGGGGATCGCACTCGAGTTCAAGCGACGCTTCCCGAATATGTATGACGATTACGCGTGGCGCTGTGCGCGGCGCGAGGTACGCCTTGGCGAGCCGTACCTGTACCGCGGGCTCTACGAGCCGTGGATTCTCAACTTCCCAACGAAGCTCCACTGGCGTTCGCACTCGCGACTTGCCGATATCGAGGCGGGTCTCCGCTACCTTCGCGATCGCTACAACGAATGGGGCGTCACTTCCATGGCTGTACCGCCGCTCGGCTGTGGTCACGGGGGACTCGAATGGCGCGTGGTTGGGCGGGTGCTCTACCAGGCATTCCGGGAGTTCGAGATTCCGATCTTGCTCTACGCACCGTACGGAACGCCCGAGGAACAGCTGACCGTGAAGTTCCTCGCGAACGCGGACCCACAGCTCGCAATGGACAGTGGGCCCGTGCGGATCCCGCCGGCATGGGTCGCAATCGTCGTCATTGTTGCGGCGCTTGAGCAGCAGCAACCGTACCGCTGGCGCGTGGGCCGTACGGCATTCCAGAAGATCGCGTACTTCGCTACGGAGGCTGGACTCCCGACGCATCTCGACTTCATCAAGAGCAGCTATGGCCCATTCGCGTCGGATCTGAACCGGATGAAGGCGGTGCTAATCAACAACGGCCTCCTGGCGGAGGAACCGCTTGGGCGCATGGTGGAGGTCAAGCCTGGTCCCGCGCTCGACCATGCTCGCGAGGCCTACACCCAGGCACTTAGCGAGTGGGCCAGCATCGTTGCGCGAGTGACGGATCTGTTCTTGCGGATGGACACGCGTCAAGCCGAAGTAGCGGCGACGGTGCATTTCGCCGCTACACGCCTTATCGAGAACAGGGGGCCCACGGAGCTCGACGTGATGAACGCGGTGAAGGACTGGAAGGCACGACGCCGGCCAGTGCTCACCGATGAAGAGATCGCGGTCGCAATCAGGAACCTTCTCCTGCACGGTTGGATCGACGTCGAACCGAGCCGAGCGCTCCCGCTACCGTTGGATCTTCGGTTGACTGACGAAGCTGACCTGAGTGCGGCGTAGCCTCAGGCGCGCTCAACTCCATCGCTCAGCCAAAGGTTGGCAGGCCGTCCCTCGAGCGGTATCGACGGACGTCCAACCAGCGCATTGAGTGGGCTGCAGGGTTTCGCCGGCCCCTCCGTGAGCGTCGCTAGGCTCCACGGCATGAGCGCTCAGGCGCCGCTCATCCATGCTCGCGGGCTCGTGAAGATCTTCGGCAGCCTCACGGCCGTCGACGAGATCGACTTTGACGTCCAACCGGGCGAGGCGTTCGGCTTCCTCGGGCCAAACGGCGCCGGCAAGAGCTCGACGATGCGGATGATCGGCTGCGTCTCCCCGGTGACGGCGGGCACGCTCTCGGTTTTCGGCCTCGACCCGGCCCGCGACGGGCCGACGATCCGGTCGCGGCTCGGAGTCGTGCCTCAGCTCGACACGCTCGACAACGAGCTGACGGTGCGCGAGAACGTGATCATCTACGGGCGCTACTTCGGCCTCTCGCGAAAGGAGCTGCGCGGTCGCGCCGACGAGCTGCTCGAGTTCGTGCAGCTCTCCGAGCGTGCGAGTGACCCGGTCGAGCCACTGTCCGGCGGGATGAAGCGGCGCCTGACGATCGCGCGCTCGCTCGTGAACAAGCCGGACCTCATGCTGCTGGACGAGCCGACGACTGGTCTCGACCCGCAGGCGCGGCACGCGGTCTGGGACAGGCTGTTCAGGCTCAAACAGCAGGGCGTGACGCTCGTGCTGACGACGCACTACATGGACGAGGCGGAGCAGCTCTGCGACCGGCTCGTGATCATGGACAGGGGCAAGATCGCGGAGGAGGGCTCGCCGCTCGAGCTGATCCGGAGGCTCTCGTCGCGCGAGGTGGTCGAGCTCCGGTTCAACAACGAGGCGCCCGAGATCCAGGCGGACGCCTTCGGTGGTCAGGTTTCCCGCGTGGAGGTTCTGCCCGACCGGATCCTCCTCTACACCGACGACGGCGACGCGCTCGTGCCTGCCGCGCACGAGCGGCTCCGCCCGCAGTCCGTGCTCGTGCGCCGCAGCACGCTCGAGGACGTCTTCCTTCGTCTGACCGGGCGCACACTCATCGACTGATGGAAATCGCGCTCCGCTCGTTCGAGTACTGGGCAATGTCGTACCGCCGCGTCTGGCGCGGCAGCGTCGTCTCGAGCCTGCTCAACCCGGTGCTCTACCTCACGGCGCTCGGGATCGGCCTCGGCAAGCTCGTCAATCGTGGCGCCCACCCGCTCGGCGTGTCGTACGTCGCGTACGTCGCGCCGGGGATGCTCGCCGCGACAGCGATGCAGGTGGCGGCGTTCGAGAGCAGTTACCCGGTGATGGCGGCGATCCGCTGGACGCGCGTGTACCACGCGATGCTCGCGACGCCGCTCCGCGTCCGCGACGTCATCGCCGGCCACCTCATGTACGTGGTCGCGCGGGCCGCCGCCGTGGCGGGGGTCTACCTCGCCGTACTCGCGGCGTTCGGAACGCTGAAGTCGCCGCTCGCGATCCTCGCGTGGCCCTCTGCGATCCTGCTCGGGCTCGCGTTCGCGGGGCCGATCGCCGCGCTAGCCGCGTGGGCGCAGCGGGACAGCGTCTTCAACGCGCTCTTTCGCTTCGTGATCATGCCGTTGTTCCTGTTCTCCGGGACCTTCTTTCCGGTGACGCGGCTGCCGGAGCAGCTCCGGTGGCTCGCGTACGCGACGCCGCTCTGGCACGGCGTCGACCTCATCCGCCGACTGACGCTGGGCACCGCGACGGTGGGTCTCTCGCTCGTGCACGTCGCGTACCTCGCGGCGCTCGCCACGGTCGGCATCGCGCTGGCGCAGCGCACGTACACGCGGAGGCTCGTGCGATGAGCACGCTCGCCGGAACCCGTGCGCACCTGCTGTTCGAGCGCAACCTGATGGTCTACCGCCGCGCGTGGCTCGTCATCTTCAGCGGCTTCTTCGAGCCGCTCTTCTACCTCTTCTCGCTCGGCCTCGGCCTCGGACACTTCATCGGCAAGGTGCAGGGCGTTTCGTACGCGAGCTACATCGCGCCGGCGCTGCTCGCGTCGTCGGCGATGAACGGTGCCGTGTACGACGCGACGACGAACGTCTTCTGGAAGCTGCGTTACGGGAAGGTGTACGACGCGATGCTCGCGACGCCGGTCGGGCCGACCGACGTCGCGCTCGGCGAGACGTCGTGGGCGCAGTTCCGGGGTCTCCTCTACGCGACGGGCTTCGTGATCACGGCGGTCTCTCTAAACCTCGTCCACTCCTGGTGGGGCCTGCTCGCGCTGCCGGCGGCGGTGGTCGTCGGCTTCGGCTTCGCCGGCCTGGGAATCGGCGCCTCGACGTTCATTCGCAGCTGGCAGGACTTCGACATGGTGCAGCTCGTACAGCTGCCAATGTTCCTCTTCAGCGCGACGTTCTATCCGCTGTCGATCTACCCGGTCGCGGTCCAGTGGATCGTGCGCTTCTCGCCGCTGTACCACGCGATCGTGCTCATCCGCTCGCTCACGCTCGGCTCGGTCGGCCCGACGAACCTCGTCGACGCCGGCTATCTCCTCGCGCTCGGCGCGATCGGCATCTGGGTCGCGCGGCGGCGTATGGCCGGGCTGCTGCTGAGTTGAGAAAGGCCCCTTGCGGGGCCTCGGGATGGGCGATCGTGGATTCGAACCACGGACCTCCGCCTTATCAGAGCGGCGCTCTAACCAACTGAGCTAATCGCCCGGCGGCGGGCATTGTAGCCAGCCGGTCGAGCACCGGCGGCTCGGGCCCGGACGAGTGACCTTGTTTCAGGGATCCCGCAGCCCGCGGCGTTGGCCGATGCAGAAAGCGGCGGCTTTCCAAGCACCCGCGGCACATGCGTATCGGCGATCCAGTCACCTATCACGGCCGCGCGCTCACCCTGCGCGGTCTCGACCCGATGAGCGTGCCCGAGCGGCGCGCCGAGGTCGAGGATCCCGAGACGGGCGCCCACTTCTTCGTGCCGTTCCAGGAGCTCGAGGAGGTCCCTCCGGATCTGCAGGGGTTAGACCCCGTAGCCTGAGCTATATTCGGCTCGAGGTCGGGGATGCAGCAGATGCTCATCTACGGTGTGAGCTTCGATCTGGTCGGCAAGCAGCCGATCGTCTTGCTCAAGACCACCGACGGGAACAAGTTCCTGCCGATCTGGATCGGCCACAACGAAGCGGCCGCGATCCTGATGAAGCTGCAGAGCCAGGCGCCCCCGCGTCCGATGACGCACGACCTGCTCAGCGACATGCTCGAGCAGCTCGGCGCGCAGGTCGTCCGGATCACCGTCACCGAGCTGCGCGAGAACACGTTCTACGCGCAGATCACGGTGGCGCAGGACGGGAACGAGATCGAGGTCGACTCGCGGCCGTCCGATGCGATCGCACTTGCGATTCGCGTGGAGGCGCCGATCTTCGCGGCCGACCGCGTGATCGAGGAGTCCGCGATCGAGTTCGAGGGCGACGAGGTGACCGAGGAGCAGCTCGAGGAGGAGGTCGCGAAGTTCAAGAACTTCCTCGAGCAGGTCACTCCCGACCAGTTCGCCACCGAAGACGGCGAGGAAGAGAGCTAACTAGTCCTCGCGCGACAGCTCGCGCTTCGTCAGAGCGAGCACTGCGCCGAACAGGTCTTCGAGCCCCTGCTGCGAGAGCGGCCCGCGGTTCGCGCGCGAGAGGTACTTCAGCATCCACTCCTCGCGCTCCGGATCGAGCACCTCGAGCCCGCGCGAGCGCTTGTAGTCCCACATCATCGTCACGAGCTCGAGCCGGCGGTTCATCGCCTCGATCAGCGCGCGGTCGTTGTCCGAGACCTGCTCGCGCAGCCGGCGGAGCAGCGGGTCGTCGTCCCTCGTCCCGGCGCCGTCAGTAGACGTACACCGTCTCGCCGTAGTCGTTCGTGGCGTAGAGCAGCGGCGCGATCCACATCGGCACGCGGATGCAGCCGTGGCTTGCCGGGTACGGCGGCACAGACGGGTTGCCGTGGATCGCGTAGCCGCCGGTGAAGTACATGGGGTCGTACAGCGTTCCGAGCGGGCTCGGGTCGAAGCCGACGACCTTGCGGTAGATCGCGAACCGCCCGGTCGGCGTGTAATCCCCGGGAACGCCGGCGGTCGAGACGGGGACGATCGCCGTCACGCGACCGCCGCGGACGACGTAGAGGACCTGCTTCGTCTTGTCGATCTCGATGTGATCGGCCGGCCCCGGATAGCGGGGACGCGGCTGCAACGGGTGGCCGAGCCTTGCCCAGACGGCGGCGCTGACGATCCCCGTGCGCGGCAGGCCCTGCACCTTCTGGAAGGCGTAGACCGAGTCGAGCAGGGGGGCATCGAAGGCACCGCTCACCGGCGGGACCTGGTAGCCGAGCGCGGCGAGCCGCGCGCGGAGTGCGCTCACGGAGGACCCGCTCGCTCCCTCGGCGAGCTGCGGGTACGCGACGGTCGTGCTCGCGGTCGCGCGCGCCGGCGACCAGCCCGGCGCCGCCTTCGCAGCGGCTGTGACGACGACGTTCCCGGGGACACGCGTGTCGAGGGGCACGACGAGGTCGTCGCCCGACCGCGTTTTCACGATTCCGCCCGCGCGGCGCACGGTGAGGGCCAGCGTTCCCGCCGAGGCGGGGCGAATCCGGGCGACGACCCTCAGCTTCCCGTCGAGCGTCTGCCGCCCCGCGAAGGCGACCGTCACCACAGGACGCACGGCAAGCATGAACGGCGACGATGCCGCCCGGTCCGCGTGCGCTACCACTGCGCCGGGCACTCCCGCGCGCGCGTAGATGCGGAAGCCACCGCGGGCGCCGGTCGTTCCGCGCGCGAACGTGCGCCCGCGGCTGTCGAGGAACACGCGCACACCCGCAGCGGCCGGCTTCAGCGAGCCGGTGAAGAGCGTGACCTTGCCGTAGGTTGTAGGCGACGCGGCGGTGAGGGTCACCGACTCGGCGCGTACGACGACGTTCGCCTGCGCGGTCTCGCCGTCGGCTGAGGTCGCGGTGACGGTGGCCGTCCAGAGCCCGGCCGCGTACACGTGCTGCACGCTCGCGCCGTCGGCGGCCGCTCCATCCCCCAGCCCCCAGTGGTACGTCGCGGCGTCGCCGGAGGCGGCCAGCGTCACGCTCAGCGGCGCCTGCCCGGTCGCCGGTGCTGCGGTTGCGGTCACGGCGGGCGGTGCGGCGAGCGCCCACGGGGCGGCGACGAGCGTGAGGAGGAGCAGCAGGGCCGGCCAGCGGATCATTGCCACAGCATGCCTAGCTGAGGACCGCCGCGGCGAGTGCGATTGCGTTGAACAATCCGTGCACGACCATGCCCGGATAGACGCTCTGTGTGCGGTCTCGCAGCCACGCGAGCGCGATCCCGAACGGCACGAGCACGAGCAGCGCCTCGAGCAGGCCGTGGGCGAGTCCGAACGCAACCCCGACCAGCACGATCGACGGCCACCGGCCGAGGAACGCGAGCAGCGACTGCCCCAGGCCGCGGAAGGTCAGCTCCTCGACCACCGGCGCGATGATCGCGAACAGCGCGAGGTTGGCGGCGAACGCTCCTGCGTGCGACGGCTCCCAGTGCGTCGGCGTCAGCCCCTGCTCCTTGCCGGGGCTCTGGGGCAGCGGCACCAGCGACACGACGATCTCGAGGATGTAGACGGCAGCGACCGCTGTGACCGCCAGGCCGGCGGCGCGGCGCACGGAGCCCGGCCGCCGCAGCGCGAGCAGATCCCAGCGCTCGACGGCGATTGCGAGCACGAGGCCGAGCCAGAACACGTAGACCACGGCTCCACCCACGAAGGTCGAGTAGCTGTAGACGGCGTTGCGCGCGCTGCTCGTCGTGGCGGCGCTGCTGCCGCTGAAGCGGGCGGCGTAGTTGAGCGCGGCGATCACACCGACGAGCGCGGTCCAGCAGGCGAGTCGCGCGCGGTTCACGCCAGAATCCTGGCGGCGGCGTCGGCGAGCGGGGCCGGCTCGAAGCGCAGGCCGGCCGCCCGGGCTCCCTCCGCATCGGCCTCCGCGTCGCCGACGTGCACCGTCCGCTCCGCGACCGCGCCCAGTCGCGCGAGGGCGAGCTCGAACACCTGCGGCGCCGGTTTCGGCGCGCCGGCCTCGGCCGACGTGACGACGGCGTCGACGAGAGGCCCGAGCCCGAGCGCGTCGAGATGGTCGTGGAGGCCGACGTCCCAGTTGGAGACGACTGCGAGCCGGAGGCCGCGCTCGGCGAGCGAGCGGCAGGCGGCGCCGGCGCCGGGCACCTCCTCGAAGACGAGCGAGCCGAGGAACGCGGGTACGAACGCGTCCGGGTCGAGCTCTGCCTGCGCCGCAGCGAGGAACACCGAGGTGCAGTCGCGGCGCAGGAGCGCGAGCGTCGCCTCGTCGCGGCCCTCGTGCGAGCGCTCGCCGTAGAAGGCCACCTCGGCCGCGAACGCGGCGCGCACCTCGTTCTCGGTTCGCGCTACGCCCTCGGCGGCGAGCTCCCGCCGCAGGCGCGGGACCGGGTCGCGCAGCGTCACGAGCGTCCCGTATGCGTCGATTGTCACTGCGTCGACCTGCACCGAATGCTGATCATAGGGTTGTGTCGATGCGCCACTTCACTCCGGAGGAGGCCAACGCGGCCCTGGGGCGCGTCCGGCCGCTCGTCGAGTGCATGGTCGCGCACCGGCAGGCCCACGCTGCGGCGCTGACCCGCCAGGAGGAGCTCGAGGGCCACATTCGGGGCAACGGCGGCGGCATCGCGCCGGCGACCCTCGCCGATGCCGCCGCCGAGGTCGAGCGCGAGGCCCGCGAGCTTGCGCGGCTCGTCGACGAGATCGCGGAGCATGGCGCCGAGGTCAAGGATCTCGACGAGGGGCTGATCGACTTTCCGGCGCTCCGGCGGGGGGAGACGGTGCTGCTCTGCTGGAAGCTGGGCGAGGACGAGATCCGCTACTGGCACCGGGTCGAGGACGGTTTCGCCGGCCGCCGGCCGCTGCCGCTCGACCGCTAGGGGATCCGGCGGGGCGCCGTCGAACTACACCCGGGTATGCCCTTCTGGCACCGGATCGTCATCGCCGCGGTCGTGTTCGCGGCCGTGTCGCTGCTCGCGCGGCTGGTCGACTGGTGGCTCGGGCGGCGCCCGCTTCCGCCCGAGGCGGCGACGCGCTACCGCGTTCTGCGCCGGAGCATCACGACCGCGATCCTCGTCGTGGGGCTCTTCTCGGCGCTGCTTGTGATCCCGCAGGTGCGTGCGGTCGCAGGCGGGCTGCTCGCCTCCTCCGCGGTGATCGCGGTGGTGATCGGCTTCGCGTCTCAGCGCACGCTCGGCAACTTCGTCGCCGGGTTGCTGATCGCGATCACGCAGCCGGTGCGGCTCGGCGACCGTGTGACCTATGAAGGCGCCGACGGCGTGGTCGAGGAGATCGGCCTCACGTACACGTTCATCCGCGCTCACGACGGCGCTCGGATCGTCGTCCCGAACGAGAAGCTGGCCTCGGATACCATCCGCAACGCCACGATTCGCAGCCGAGAGACGTTCGCGGAGGTCACCGTGCAGGTCCCGCTTACAGTAGACGTCGGCGCCGCGGTCGACGGGCTTCGCGAGGAGGTCGCCGGCGAGCGCCACGCTTCGGTGCTCGTGAGCGCGCTCGACGCCAGCGCGACCCTGACGATTCGCGCTGCAGCGCAGGACGAGGATGCAGCCTTGCGGCTCGAGGGCGACCTGCGCGCACGCGCGCACGGCCGCCTGCGGGCACTGGGCGTCTGGGGATGAGTCCGAGCTCACCCTCCAGGCGGCGGCGGCCCGCACCTGAGCGGCCCGCCGCCACGCGCCGCCGCCGCAAGCGGCGCGAGCGCGCACGCCGGCGGCGCGGCCGGCGCACCGTGCTGCTGGCCGTCCTCGTTGTCGTGCCGGCCGTCGTGCTCGGAGTCGCCGCGGTCGGCGGCACGGCCGTGTTCGGCTCGGGGTGCAACCTCGATACGCTGCGCCCCGTCGCCGTGGGCGAGAACTCCTTCGTCTACGCCGCCGACGGCTCTGTGCTGGGCGCGATCCCGGCGGAGCGAAACCGCACTCCCGTCTCCCGAGGGCAGATCAGCCCGTGGATGGCGAAGGCGACCGTCGCGATCGAGGACCGGCGCTTCTACGAGCACGGCGGCATCGATCCGGTCGGCATCCTGCGCGCCGTCGTTGCCGACGTCCGCGCGCGGAAGTTCGTCCAGGGCGGCTCGACGATCACCCAGGAGCTGGTGCGGAACCTCTACCTCTCTCGCGAGCGGACGCTGAAGCGGAAGCTGGTCGAGGCCTGCCTCGCGATCAAGCTCGCGGACCACTGGTCGAAGAACCGGATCCTCACCGCCTACATGAACGAGGTCTATTACGGCAACCACGCGTACGGTATCGAGGCCGCCGCTGAGACGTACTTCTCGGTGCCCGCGAGGCAGCTGACCCTCGTGCAGTCCGCGCTGCTCGCCGGACTGCCGCAGGCGCCGTCGCTGTACGACCCATTCCACCAGCCCGCCGACGCGCTCGCTCGGCGCGACCAGGTGCTGCACGCGATGCTCGTGAACGGCGACATCACGTCGTCGCAGTACCAGGCTGCGAGGAGCGACCGCGGGCTGGGTCTCAACCCCGGGCGCCGCTACACCCACATCCGCGAGCCGTACTTCTTCACCTACGTGGAGGACCTGCTGCAGCAGGAGTACGGCTCGAACACGGTGCGTGAAGGCGGCCTGCAGGTCTACACGACGATCAACCCGGCGTTGCAGCGTGCCGCGCGTGCCGCGATCACGCACATCCTCAACGAGAAGGCCGACCCGGCGTCTGCAATCGTCTCGATCGACCCGCGCACCGGCGCGATCCGCGCGATGACCGCGGTGACGCCGGGGATCAGCGGCAACCAGTACAACTTCGCGACCAGCGCACGCAGGCAGCCCGGCTCGACGTTCAAGATGATCGCGCTGACGACGGCGGTCTCGCGCGGGCTCGACCCGTTCACGACCCAGTACCTGTCAGCGCCCCTGCACTACCAACCCGATCCGACCTGTAACTCCGCCGATCCGAACTGCGCGTGGAACGTGACCACGTACTCGCACACCTACGCTGGTGTCGAGTCCGTCCTGTCCGCGACACTGCAGTCGGACAACACCGTGTACGCGCGGCTTTCGCTCGATGTCGGGCCGGAGAACATCGTCGCGATGGCGCGCAAGCTCGGCGTGCGCACGTCGCCGCTCGAGCCGTTCCCCTCGATCGCACTCGGCTCGGAGGGCGTGACGCCGATCGAGATGGCGTCGGCGTACGCGACGATCGCCGCCGGCGGCGTGTACTCGAAGCCGATGGCGATCACGAAGGTCGTGCTTCCGAATGGGAAGGTGGACACGGACGTCGGCTGGGGCAAGCCGCAGCGCGAGCGCGTGATCCCGGACTGGGTCGCCTCCACGGTCACGCAGGTGCTCGAACAGAACATGCTGTACGGCACCGGCACCGCCGCCCATCTCTCCGGGCACACGGACGCGGGCAAGACGGGGACGACCGACAACTATGCCGATGCCTGGTTCTCCGGCTTCACGCCCCGGCTCGAGGCGACCGTGTGGATCGGCTACGCGCGCGGCGAGGTGCCGATGCTCGACGTGCACGGGATCGCCGTGTCCGGGCCGACCTTCCCGGCGCAGATCTGGCACCTGTACATGGGAACCGCGATTGGCAACAAACCGGACGTGCCGTTTCCGCCGGCGACGACGAAGCCAGCATGGACGTTCTGGCGCGGCCAGTACGAGTTCAGCGGCTCGTACGGCACGACGACGACGGCGACCACGACCACCGCGACCGGCTCCACGGCGACGCTGCCGTCGCTGCCGGTTACGCCGAACACGGTGTCGCCGACGTTCACGGAAGCGCCGCCGCCGACGACGGTCGAGCCGACACCGCCGCCGCCGGCCACGACCGCCACTACCACCACCACCGCCACTACCACCACCACCGCCACTACCACTACTACCACCACCACCACGACGACGACGACCATCGAGCCGCCGCCCACGACGACGACCACGCAGACGACGCCGTAGCGTGGCGCCGCTGCTCACCGTTGCGGAGGCGCAGGGGCGCGTGCTTGCCCGCGTGCGGCCGTTGCCGGCGGAGACGGTCCGGATCGAGGACGCGGCCGGGCGCGTGACGGCCGAGGCGGCGCGCGCCGTGGTCGATCTGCCGCCGTTCGAGAGCTCCGCCATGGACGGCTTCGCCGTGCGCGCCGCCGACCTGCCGGGGACGCTGCCGGTCGTTGCGCACATCGCCGCCGGCAGCCCCGCCCCGCGCACGCTCGCGGCCGGCGAGGCGATGGCGATCTCGACCGGCGGGGTCGTGCCGGACGGAGCGGATGCCGTCGTCCCTGTCGAGTCCGTTGTCCAGAATGACAACACGATCGAGGTTGCGGAGGGTGTGGCGGAGGGTGCGCACGTTCGTCCGCGCGGCGGCGACGTGGCTGCAGGCGAGGTCGTCGTCGGCGCGGGCGTGCGTCTCGGCGCGACGCAGATCGGAGCGCTCGCGGCCGCCGGCATCGCCGAGCTGCGCTGCGCACGGCGTCCGCGCGTGGTCGTGCTCACGACGGGGAGCGAGCTCGCCCGCCCTGGCGAGCCGCTGCGTCCGGGGCAGGTCTACGAGGCGAACGGGCTCATGCTCGCGGCCGCGTTCGCCGCCGTCGGCGCGGAGGTGGAGACGCTGCCGGCGGTCGCCGACGACGAGTCGGCGCACCGGGAGGCGCTCGCGCGCGGGCTGGCGGCCGCGGACGTCCTCGTCACCTCGGGCGGCGTCTCGGTCGGGCCGCACGATCTCGTGCGCGGGATCGAGGCCGAGCTCGGGGTCGAGGAGGTCTTCTGGCAGGTCGCGGTCAAGCCCGGCAAGCCGGTCTCGTTCGGCGTCCGCGGCGAGTCGCTCGTGTTCGGGCTGCCGGGCAACCCGGTGTCGTCGCTCGTCGGCTGCGAGCTGTTTGTGAAGCCCGCGTTGCGGGCGCTGCAGGGGCTGCGCGAGTCGCTGCCGCGCTTCGAGCCGGGCCGGCTCGGCGCGCCGCTCAGGCGCAACGCCGCCCGCGACGAGCTCGTGCGGGCGCGCTCCCGGCTGGACCGCGACGAGATCTTGCTCGAGCCGCTGGCGGGCCAGGAGTCGCACATGATCGTCGCGGCCGCCGCGGCCGACGCGCTCGTGCACGTGCCGCGCGGTGAGGGCGAGCTTGCGGCCGGCGCCGCCGTGTGGTGGCTGCGCCTCGGCCCGGACGGCTGAGCCGGCTCAGGGCTGAGCCGGCTCAGCCGGGCGACGCCCGCCGCCGCAGCTCGACGGTCCGGCGTCGGCGGCGCTGGGCGAGCACGAGGCGACGGATCGTCTCGCGGATCGGCCCTCGCGGCCGCCGCTCGGACGCGCTCGGGTAGGGCGCGTACCGTCCGCCGGCAAGGGCGACGAGCTGTCCTGCCGCCGCCGCCCAGGCGAGGCCGATCGCGAACACCGGCACCGGCGCGTAGCCGAGAACGAACAGCCAGGCGACGTACCAGGGGGCGTCGAAACCGAGGCCGTAGCGGCTCGCGAACGACCAGAGCAGCAGCGCCGGCCCGGCGAAGCCGGCGAGCAGGACGGCGGCCCGCGTCCAGACCGGGCGCCCCCGCACCTGCGGCAGCCACAGCCAGGCGTGCAGCGACGGGAGCAGGAAGACGAGCGCGAACGGGTTGGTGGCCACGACGAGGAGTGCGACCACGCCGAGCGAGAGGAGCACGGCGGCGTGGCCGGCGAGCTCCTCCTCCGGTCGGATCCGGCGTCGCGGCAGCAGCCGGTCACGGGCAACGAGCCAGCCGATCGCCGCGAGCGCGCCGAGCGCGATCAGGCCGCCGGCCGGCCAGTCGACGCCGGTGAGCGCGGGCGGCCGCGGCGCGCCGTGCGGCCAGATCCCCAGCACGCCGAACAATCCGAACAGCCCGCCGCACCAGATCCAGAAGCCGAGCCGGCTGCGATAGCTGCGCAGCGCGGGCGCGACGCGGATCCGCCGTCGCCGGCACCGTGCGAACAGGTCGACGGTCGCGGCGAGGAACGGCAGCAGCGCGGCGACGAGCACGACCTCGATCGCCCAGCCGCGCACGATGCGGCTGCCGAGATACACGTAGCTCGACGGCCCGCTCGAGAGCGCAAGCCCCTGCTCCATCGCGTCGAGTGCACTTTGCGTCGCGCGGCCGATCTGGCCGAGCCGGGTGGTGTCGAGCCGCTCCGGCGTGTCGCCGAAGCCGGCCGCCGGCCGGTCAGGCCCGGTCGTGATCGTGACCGTCGGGATGCCACGGCTGATGAACGGCGCCTGCTCGTACTGGCTGAAGGGAAAGCCGAGGTCGACGAGCTGGCGTAGCGTGCTCACGCGGGTCGGCTCGGCGCCGGTCTGGGCCGCGAGCTGCGCGCGCATCGTCTCGACGAGGTTCGCAGACGGGGAACGGGACGTGTCGCCGGTGAGCTCCAGCCGCGGCCGCGCCGCACCGGCGACCGTGTCGAGGTTCACGACCGCGATCACGTTCTGCCGCTCTGGCGAGTGCGCCGCGAACTCGGCTGCGCCGAGGCCGCCGTAGACGGAGCCGTCGGTGGAGAGGAACACGAGCGAGTACGGCGGCTTCAGACGGGCGCCGCCGCCGGTCGGCGCGTACGCCCGCGCCAGCTCGATCAGTGCTGCCGTCCCCGACGCGTTGTCGTTGGCGCCGGGCCCGCTGCCGGTGTCGTCGCGGTGCGCCATGACGACGATCGCCTTCTGCGACAGGCCGGCCTTCGAAGCGACGAGGTTCTCGAGCCGCAGCCGTCCGCGGCCGGGGACGGTCGCCGTGAATTGCTCCATGTGCACGTGGAAGCCGTATGGCGCAAGCTGGGCCGCGAACCAGCGGGCGGCCCCGGTCGCCCCGGCTGTTCCCGGCACGCGGCTCGGATACCCGAGTGCGAACTGTGTCGCGGTCGCGGCAGCTGCCGTCGGGTCGAACGCGGCCGGCAGGTTGGGCGGCTGCAGCGCCGCGGGACGCGCGACGCTGAACGCGAGCACGAGCAGCGGCAGCCCGACGAGCAGCCACGTACCGCGGTAGAGGCGCCCGTTGACGGGCCGCTCGAGCGATCCTCGACGCGGACGGCGCCGCTCCGGTGCAGGCGGGACGGCAGCCACGGCGGCTCTATAGTAGGACGCGAGGACAGGGCAGGCACTCACTCATGGCCGATTCCGCCACCATCCTCCTGGTCGACGACGAGGACGCCGTCCAGAAGCTCCTCACATACCCGCTCGAGCACGAGGGCTTCCGCGTGCTGCAGGCCCGGGACGGCGAGGAGGCGCTTGCACGCTTCGAGGGCGAGCGGATCGACCTCGTCGTGCTCGACGTGATGCTCCCCAAGCTCGACGGGCTCGAGGTGTGCCGCCGCCTGCGGGCGCACAGCACCGTGCCGATCATCATGCTCACGGCCCGCGACGACGAGCTCGACAAGGTGGTCGGGCTCGAGCTGGGGGCGGACGACTACATCACGAAGCCGTTCTCGATTCGCGAGTTCCGCAGCCGGGTCCGTGCCCTCCTGCGCCGTGCCGCGATCGGCCCCCAGGCGGACGGCCGCGACCTGATCAGCGCGGACGGGCTGAAGATCGACCTGGCGAAGCGGACGGTCGAGGTACGTGGCGCCCCGGTGAGCCTCACGTACGTCGAGTTCGAGCTGCTGCGGACGCTCGCCGCGCGGCCCGGGCGCGTCTTCAGCCGCCAGGCGCTGCTCGAGTCGCTCTGGGGCGACTACGCGTACCGGGAGCCGCGGACGATCGACGTCCACGTCCGCCACCTGCGGGAGAAGCTGGAGGCGGATCCGCGCGAGCCTGAGCTGATCCTCACCATCCGCGGCGTCGGCTATCGCTTTCGGGGCTAGTGAACCCCTTCCGCAACGTCGGAGTGCGCCTGAGCCTCGCGGTGGCGGTCGTCGTGGCCGGAGCCCTCGCCGTCGTCTGGGTGGCGCTCGTACCGACGCTGCAGCGCCGGCTCGTGGACGGCCGGCTGACCCTCCTCGCCCAGTCCGCCCGGCAGGTCGAGGAGCAGGCGCAGGGCACCACCGTCGACCAGGACTTCATCGACGATGCCGCCCACACCGCCGACGCGACGCGGGTCGTCTACCTCCAGCCGATCGGCGGCGGCAACGGCACGTTTCTGCTCGAGCTCGCCGACTCGCGGCAGACCTCCCCGGCGCAGGGCGTCGCGGCCGACCCGGTCGCGCTGCGGGCGGTCAATCTCCTCTCGCTCCAGCGCGGCGAGGTGACGCGCGGCGGCGAGGCGTTCGCGGAGGTGGCGATCCCCGACCGGCTAGGCAACGTCTTCCTCTTCACCGCCTCGCTCCATGCCACGCTCGAGAACGTCGACCTCGTCCGCTCGCGTCTGCTCTGGGCCGGCCTCGTGGCGCTCGGCCTGGCGATCCTCGTCGGGTGGAGCGGTGCCTCGGTGTTCGCCCGACGGATCCGGCGCCTGGAGCGCGCCGCCGACCGGATCGCGGCTGGCGACTTCAGCCACCCGGTCGCCGACAGCGGCGGCGACGAGCTCGGCGAGCTTGCGACCGCCTTCGATCGGATGCGGCTTCAGCTCGCCCAGCTCGACGACGCCCGGCGCGCCTTCATCGCCAACGCCTCGCACGAGCTGCGCACGCCGCTCTTCTCGCTGGGCGGCTTCCTGGAGCTGCTCCGGGACGAGGAGCTCGACGAGGCGACCCGGGCCGAGTTCCTCGGCACGATGTCCGAGCAGGTGCAGCGGCTGTCCAAGCTCGCCACCGACCTGCTCGACCTGTCGCGGCTGGACGCGGGGGGCATCCGGCTCGTGACGGAGACGATCGCGCTGGGCGAGCTCGCCGAGGACCTTTCGGGCGAGTTCGCGGCGCTGGCGCTGCGCGGCGAGCACCGGCTCGAGGCGGCGACCGACGCGGACGGGGCGGCGCTCGGCGATCGGGAGCGGGTGCTCCAGATCGGCCGGGCGCTCGTCGACAACGCGCTCCGGCACACCCCTCCGGGTACGGCCGTGCGCATCGTCGCCCGCGGCTCGACGCTTGCGGTCGAGGACGACGGGCCGGGGATCCCGGCCGAGTACCGCGAGCAGGTGTTTGCCCGCTTTACGCGGGTGGAGGGCTCACGGGCCTTTGGCAGCGGCCTCGGGCTGGCGATCGCCCGCGAGCTGGCCGAGCGGATGGGCGGCGAGCTTCGGCTGACCTCGAACGACGGCCTGACGGTGTTCACGCTCACGCTGCCGGCAGGGGTACCGGAGGCCGAGTCCGCCCTCGCCTAGCGTTTTCACGGGAAATCGAGGCCGCAGCCGGGCGGCTACAGTGGTTCCAGTGCGCGTTGCCCTCTTCGTGCTGATCTGCGCCGGTCTCGGCGCGGGCGCTGCGCTCGGGATCGGCCGTGTCACCGGCCTCGTCGGCGGGTCGACGACCGACACCGTCGTGGTGCACGGCCCCGCCGCGACCTCGACCGCGGGCACGCTGGCCGCAGTGCACGCCGCCGCGCCGCTCGGGGGCGCGGGTTTCTCGCCGGCGCGGATCTTTGCCGCTCGATCGCCCGGTGTCGTGACGATCTTCGCCTATGTCGGCAGCAGCGGTGCGCAGGGCTCCGGCTTCGTCGTCTCGCGCGACGGCACCATCCTCACGAACGCGCACGTGATCACGAACGCCGGCGAGACCGGGCCCGGCGCGAACGTCAAGGCTGCGTCGCGCGTGTACGTGGAGTTCTCGGACCACGACCGCGTTACAGCGAGCGTTGTCGGCTGGGACGTCTTCGACGACGTGGGCGTGATCCGCGTCGCGCCGTCCGCGCACCGGCTCGCCCCGCTGCCGCTCGGCCATTCGGCCGCGGTCGTCGTCGGCGAGCCCGTGGCGGCGATCGGCAGCCCGCTTGGAAACGAGGACTCGCTCGCCGTGGGCGTCGTCTCCGCGGTCGGCCGCTCGATCGCGGCGCTGACCGCGCCCCGCTTCCAGCTGGTGGACGCGATCCAGACCGACGCGCCGATCGCGCACGGGAGCTCGGGCGGGCCGCTGCTCGACGCGGCCGGCCGCGTCATCGGGATCACGGCGCAGATCCGCGACGATTCGGGCGGCCCCGCCGGGATCGGCTTCGCCGTCCCGATCGACGCCGCCCGCCGGTCGCTGCACGACCTCGTTGCGACCGGCCACGTCGCCTACGCCTACGCCGGCGTCCAGGCCGAGGACCTCACCCCGGCACTCGCGCAGCACCTGAAGCTGGGCGTCCTGCACGGCGCGCTCATTGACGCGGTCACCCCCGGCGGCCCCGCGGCGGCCGCCGGCTTGCACGGCGGCTCGCGCGAGGCGCAGTACGAGGGCCAGGCCGTGCGGCTCGGCGGCGACGTCGTGGTCGCCATCGACGGCACACCCGTCCAGAATGCGGACGATCTCGTGCGGATTGTTACAAATAATCTCAGGCCCAACACGACGGCCGTCTTCACCGTCCTCCGTGACGGCCGGCGCCGCTCGATCCCCCTGCGCCTGAGCGCTCGCTGAGCGAACCCGCAAGTGCCCTGGCCGGCGCCCGCACTATCGTCGGGCTGCGGACATCCCTCCATACTTCAGCTCGTCAACGTCGGCCACAGTCGCTCGCGCACTACGCGACGCTCGCGACCCGCGGGCTGAGGGACGAGATTCCGCAGGAGCGGCTCATCGCAGAGCGGCGGCCGGAGTTTCTCGTGCTGCGTGTCGACAGGACGGACCCGTCGAAGAACGTCGTGCGCGGGTTCCGCGCGTTCGCGCTCCTCCTCGACATGCATCCGGAGTTGCACGGGCGCGTGGCGATGCTCACCCTGCTCGATCCGTCGCGCCAGGACGTTCCCGAGTACTCGGAGTACCTCGCTGCGATCCAGCGCGAGGCGCGCACGGTGAACGACCACTTCCAGCGAGAAGGCTGGCTGCCGATCGACCTGCAGATCGCGGACAACTTCCATCAGCTGGACGATCTCGACTGGCCCGGCGGCCGCGGCTCGCCATAGCGGCCGGAGTACGATTCCGCGCATGGCGACGACGGCCGCTCCCGAGCTCGTCTCGGTCAATCCGGCGACGCTCGGGCCTGTCGGTGCGGTGCGGCGCACGGATCCCGACGAGATCGGCGCGATCGTCGCCGCGGCGCGGCTGGCGCAGGAGCGCTGGCACGCGGCCGGTCCCGACGCCCGCGCACGCGTCCTGCACCAGGCGGGGCGTGTCCTCCGCGCGCGCGCCGACGCGATCGCCGACTCCGTCGTGGCCGAGACGGCGAAGCCGCGCACGGAGGCGATCGCGCACGACCTCTATCCCGCGGTCGACCACGCCGCATGGCTCGCCAAGCATGCGAGCCGCGTCTTGCGCGACGAGCGAGTGCGCTTCCCGCAGCTGCACCTGAAGACGAAGAAGGCGTGGCTCGTGTACGAGCCGCTGGGCGTCGTCGCGGCAATCACGCCGTGGAACATCCCCTTCGGAATCC
Organism: Gaiellaceae bacterium; assembly: GCA_050013935.1. Taxonomy (GTDB): domain Bacteria; phylum Actinomycetota; class Thermoleophilia; order Gaiellales; family Gaiellaceae; genus Palsa-739. Next base: position 83,361 of record JBEKEH010000002.1, read on the forward strand.
CGTTCACCGAGGTCGCGACCGCGGTCGCCGCCGGCAACGGCGTCGTCCTGAAGCCGTCCGAGCTGACGCCGCTGACAGGTGAGTGGGTGCGGCGCGTGCTCGAGGAGGCGGGCGCGCCGGTCGGCCTCGTCCAGGTCGTGCAGGGCGAGGCCGAGGTCGGTGAGTCGCTCGTCGCCGACCCCGGAATCGCGAAGGTGTTCTTCACGGGTTCGGTTGCGGTCGGCCGGCGGGTTGCCGCGGCCGCGGGCTTACGTGGCTGCCCGGTCGTGCTCGAGCTCGGCGGCAAGGATCCGATGGTCGTGTTCGCAGATGCCGATCTCGACCGGGCGGTGGAGGGCGCGGTGTTCGCGTCGTTCATCAACGCGGGTCAGGCGTGTGTGAGCGCGGAGCGGATCTACGTCGAGCGTCCGCTCTACGCGGAGTTCACGCGGCGGCTGGTCGAGCGCGCGCGGCAGCTGAAGCTCGGCGACGAGGTCGGCCCGCTCATCTCGGAGCGGCAGCGGGACAAGGTGGAGCAGCTCACGGGTGCGCGCCGCGCGGAGCGGGGCGGCTGGTTCCTCGAGCCTACGGTGCTCGAGCATCCGCTCCCGGACGAGGAGATCTTTGGCCCTGTCGTGACCGTCGAGCCATTCGACGGCGAGGACGAGGCCGTGCGCTGCGCGAACGACACGCAGTTCGGGCTCGCCGCGAGCGTGTGGTCGCGCGACGTCGGCAAGGCGAAGCGCGTCGCGCGCGAGATCGAGGCGGGCATGGTCTGGGTGAACGACTTCGGCTACTCGTTCACGATCGGGCAGGCGGCGTGGGGCGGCGTCAAGGGCTCGGGGTTCGGCCGGACGAACTCGAAGCACGGCCTGTACGAGTGCGTCGCGGTGAAGTACGTCGATTCCGATCGCGGCCGCCTGCGACCGGCGTGGTGGTTCCCGTACGACGTTGAGACCGAGCGGTCGCTGCGCGCGCTGCTCGACGTCCTCTACGGGTCGCGGGGCGAGCGAGTGCGCGCGGCGTGGCGCTACCGGCGCGAGCTCGTGCATGCGGTGAAGAGATCGCTCGGTCGATGAGCGAGCTGTCGCACATCAGCGAGGCCGGCGATGTCCGCATGGTGGACGTCGGTGGGAAGCCGCTCTCACGCCGCCGCGCGGTCGCGCGCGCGGAGGTACGCATGGCGGCCGAGACGGCGCGGCGGTTGCGCGAGCTGCCGAAGGGAGACGCCCTCCTCAGCGCGCAGGTCGCCGGGATCCTTGCCGCGAAGCGAACGAGCGAGTTGATCCCGCTCTGCCACCCGCTTCCGCTCACGCACGTCGAGGTGACGCTCGACGTGCTGGAGAACACGGTGGAGATCGTTGCGTCGGCGGAGACGACGGCCCAGACGGGGGTCGAGATGGAGGCGCTGACGGCGGCGTCGGTTGCGGCGCTCACCCTCTACGACATGGCCAAGGCGATCGACAAGGAGCTGGTCATCGCCGAGGTGCGCCTGCTCGAGAAGACGAAGGAGCAGGTCTGAAGGCTGCAGTCCTGACCGTCTCCGACCGTGTGTCGCGCGGGGAGGCGGACGACCGCAGCGGCGACCTGCTGGACGAGTTGCTGCGCGGCGAGGGCTTCGAGGTGGAGCGGCGCGTCGTGCCGGATGAGCTCGACGAGATCGCGGCCGCCGTGCGGGGGCTCGCCGCTAACGCTCGGCTCGTGCTCACGACCGGCGGCACCGGCCTGGCGCCGCGCGACGTCACGCCCGAGGCGACGCGCGCGCTTCTCGACCGTGAGGCGCCGGGCATCGCAGAGGCGCTGAGAGCCGACTCGATCGCGAAGACACCGCACGGTCTGCTCTCCCGCGGCGTCGCCGGCGTCCTCGGCTCGTCGCTGGTCGTGAACCTCCCCGGCTCGCCGGGCGGCTGCCGCGACGGCTTCGCCGTGCTGCGGCCTGCGCTCGTACACGCGCTCGAGCTGCTCGCCGGCGGGCGGGACGTGGCGCATCGGCAGACGTGAGCCACGTCGCCCTCGCACCGCTGCCTGCGCGCTTCGCGCAGCTCGTGAAGATCGAGCACACCGTCTTCGCGTTGCCGTTCGCGTACGTGGGCGCGTTTCTTGCCGTGCGTGGGACGCCGTCGGCGCACGATCTGCTCTGGATCACGCTCGCGATGGTCGGCGCGCGCTCACTGGCGATGGCGCTCAACCGCCTGATCGACGCCGGCATCGACGCGCGCAACCCGCGCACCGTCGATAGGGAGCTGCCGAGCGGCCGGCTGTCGTCCTGGCAGGTGGTGCTCTTCTGCGCCGGCTCGCTCGTGCTCTTCCTGGTTGCGGTCTGGCAGCTCGCGCCGCTCACGCACCTGCTGTGGCCGATCCCGGTCGCGGGCTTCGTTGTCTACCCGTATCTGAAGCGCTGGACCTGGCTCTGCCACTTCTGGCTCGGCGCGATCGACGGGCTCGCGCCGGTGGGCGCCTGGGTCGCGATCACGAACAGGCTGCCCTGGCAGTCCTGGGTGCTCGGCGCCGCGGTCGCCCTCTGGGTGGCCGGCTTCGATCTCTTCTACGCGCTCTTCGACATCGAGGTCGACCGTGCGCAGGGGCTGCGCTCGGTCGCGACGCGCTTCGGCGTGCGCGGCTCGTTCCTCGGCGCGCGCGTCTCACACGGTGCGACGGTCGCCTGCCTGGTCGCAGCGGGTGTGGGGCTCTCGGTCGGCGCGCTCTACTGGGCCGGCGTCGCTGCCGTGGCGGCGCTGCTCGTCTACGAGCACGCGCTCGTGCACCCGGGTGATCTGCGCAGGCTCGACGCGGTGTTCTTCACGATGAACGGCGTGATCAGCGTCGTCTTCGCCGCGTTCGTGATCGCGGACGCGGCTCTGTAGCGCAGCTGCGTCCGCGATCGACGTCCTGTTCAGCGCTTCGAGGGGTTCTCGAGCTGGTCGCGCAGAGCCCCGTCGGGATTGGCCGACGTGGTCAACAGGACGTAGTACCCGTGCGGGTTGGCGAGGAGGGCCTGGAGCAGCGATGCCGAGGCGCCGGTGACGACCTTCGTCAGGTTGCCGCCGCCGTCGTTGTCGGTGATCGTGTCGATGCTCGCGTCGAGCACGACCGATCCGTTCGAGCCGCGTGCTCCCTGGTACAGCGCGAGCTTCGTGATCGTGACCGCGGCCGGGAAGTCGTAGTTCACGTTGAAGACGACGTTCCCGCCGGTGACCGTGCCCGACGTGTCGCGGGCGAGGTCGAGCGTGAGGTTGCCGTTCGCGCTTGCGTGCAGGCCGGTGACCGGCGGTACCACCTGATTGGGAGTGAGGCGAAGGCCGAACACCTCGGTGGCGATGGGCCGCTTCGCCTGCGAGCACGAGCCCGACGTGAAGATCACGCCTGCGTTGCTCGCGCTGCCGGTGCCGAGCTGGCCCGACGTGAAGCCTGCGCCCGGCGTGAACGAGGACGAGAAGCTCGCCATCAGCCGACCGTTGCCGTGGCGCATGTCTCCGCGCAGGAAGCCGACGGCCTTGGCGCCTGCGAGCGCTGCATCGAGGTCGGCGGTCGCGCCCGTGCCGCTCGTGTTGCGCACGTTCAGCGTGCCCGACACCCAGCCGAGCTGAGTGGTGGTGTTCAGGACGCTGCGCACCCGGATCGTGACGGGCCCGCTGAGGCGCGAGTCCGTGCTCGTCGAGGTACCGCTGTAGGTGGCCGTCGTGTCCTGGTAGATGCCGTCCGTCGACGTGCAGGTGCTCGAACGGCTCTGCGACACGGACGCGGCGTCAAAGGTGGCGGTGGCCTGTTGCGTCGTCTGCGAGTTGTGGCTCGCTGCGGCAACGCCTGCCCCCACGAGCATCGCGATTGTCAATGCTCCGGCTGCTGCGAGTCGTGGTCTCAACATGAGTTGTCGTCCCCCTTTGCGGGCGTTTGGATCCTCCTCTCGCATATGACGCCGCGCACCCCTGGTGCTCGTACGGGGGGCGTAAAGCCTGTGTAAATTGGCGCTCCGGCCTAGACTGGCCAGGTGATTCGCTTCCGGAAGCTCGGCAAGCGCTTCGGCGAGAAGCGCGTGCTGCGCGGCGTCGACCTCGAGGTCGCGCGCGGCGGCTTCGCCGTCGTCACCGGGCCGAACGGCTCCGGCAAGACGACGCTGCTGCGCATCTGCGTCGGCCTGGCGCTGCCGAGCGAGGGCGAGCTGCAGGTCGCCGTCGGGCGCGCGCAGATCGGCTACCTCGGACACGAGCCGCTCGTCTACCGGGAGCTGAGCGCGCTCGAGAACCTCGACCTGTACGGGCGCCTGTACCGCGTGCCCGAGCGACGCGAGCGGATCGGGATGCTGCTCGAGCGCTTCGGCCTCTGGGATGTCCGCCGCGACCGCGTGGCGTCGTACTCGCGCGGGATGACGCAGCGGCTCGCGCTGTGCCGCGTGCTGCTGCACGAGCCGTCGCTGCTCGTGCTCGACGAGCCTTACACTGCGCTCGACGCCGCCGGCGCCGAGCTCCTCGACGCGCAGCTCGCGGAGCTACGCGGCGAGCGCACCTTTCTCGTCTCGACCCACGACCCCGACCGCATCGCACCGCTGGCGAGCGCGCGGCTTGCGCTCGCATGACGTACCTGCGGGACGTCGGTGCGCTCGCGCGCAAGGACCTTCTGCTCGAGCTGCGCGCGCGCGACACGCTGCCCGCGATGCTCTTGTTCGTGGTGGCGATCTTCGTCGTCTTCCACTTCGCGCTGCCGGCGCATTCGTCGCAGCTGGCGGCGAGCGGACTGCTCTGGGTGGCGATCGTGTTCACGGCCTTGCTCGGCCTCGGCCGCGCGTTCGTGCCGGAGCGCGAGCAGCGCGTGCTGGACGGGCTCGTGCTCGCGCCGTGCGACCGCAGCGCGATCTGGCTCGCGAAGTCGCTGGCGACGCTCGCCTTCCTCGCCGCGGCCGAGGTCGTCGCGCTGCCGTTGTTCGCGCTGTTCTTCCACGGGGTGAGCGCGTCGACCGTGGGCGGCGTCGTTCTCGCCGACCTCGGCATCTGTGCGGTCGGCACCTTCCTCGGCGCCATGGCGGTCGCCACCAGGGCCCGCGACCTGCTGCTGCCGCTCATCTTCCTGCCGCTGGCGATCCCGATCGTGATCGGCGGCGTCGGAGCGAGCGTCGTCGGCTCCCCCGGCCGCTATCTCGGCTTCCTCGTCCTCTACGACGCCCTGTTTGCGCTGGTCTGCTGGGCCACGTTCGAGTACGTCGTCACGGAGTGACCGCTGGAGGGGCACAATTGCACGAGGTGGGTCGGAGATACCGGATACCGCTGCCGGCTCTCGCCGTGTCGTCCCTCGTCACGGTGACGCTCGCGCTCGCGCTCATCTTCTTCGTCGCGCCGAACGACGCCGACCAGGGCTTCTCGCAACGGATCTTCTACTTCCACGTCTCGATCGCGTTCACGGCGTATGCCTGTTTCATCGGCGGCGCGTGGAAGGCGTTCGTCCATCTCTGGAAGCGTGACCCTCACGCCGATCTCGAGAGCTACGTCGCCGTGCACCAGGGACTGATCTTCGGCTCGCTCGTGCTCGTCACCGGCTCGATCTGGGCGAAGATCTCCTGGGGGCACTGGTGGCTCTGGAGCGAGGACCAGCTCGTGCTCTTCCTCGTCCTGTTCCTCTTCTACGCGGCCTACTTCATGCTGCGCTATTCGGTCGACCCCGGCCCGCAACGCGCGAACCTGAGCGCCGTATACGCGCTGTTCGGCGTCGTGCTGATCCCCGTCAGTTTCATGGCGATCCGGATTGCGAAGGGCTTCATCCACCCGGTCGTCTTCACGCGGCACGGGCCGAACTTCGGCGGGTGGATCCTCGTCGCCTACTGCGTTGCGCAGATTTCGATGCTCGTGCTCGCGTACACGCTCTATCGCGTCGAGCTGGCCGGCAAGCGCCTGGACGAGCAGCTACGCGCCCTGCGGGAGGTGCTGGCGTGAGCACCGCCGAGAAGTACGTCACCGCTGCGTATTGCGCAGTTTTCGCGGTCGTGCTCGTGTACGTCGTGATCATCGCGCTCAAGCTGCAGCGGCTCGAGCGCGAGGTCGACGAGCTTGCCGAGCGCGCGGAGGCGGCGCCCGCGGACGAGCGGGAGCCGGCCGCCGTTGGCTGAGCTCCTGTTCTGGCCGGCGCTCCTCCTGTACGGCGAGGCGGCCGTCGGCTACCTCGGCGACGCGCGCAGGCCGGGGGCGGCCGGGCGCGCGGCGACCTGGGGCGTGCGGCTCGGCTGGGTCGCCCAGACCGCGCTGCTCGCCGTGCAGGCGGCCCGCGAGGCCGGCTTTCCGTGGGGGACGTGGGCGGGCTCGCTCAACCTCTTCGTCTGGCTCGTCGTCAGCGCGTACCTGATCTGGGGCTGCCGCAAGCCGTACCGCCTGCTCGGTCTCGGCGTGATGCCGCTCGCCGTGGCGCTGCTCGCCGTCGCACGCGCCGGCGGCGGCACCGGCGTCGGTGCGCGGAGCCACTACTCGAACCTGTTCCTTGTGCTGCACGTCGGGCTCGTGCTCGCCGCGTTTGCCGGCTTCACGCTCGCGGCGGCGCTCTCGGCGCTCTACCTCTGGCAGGAACGGCGGCTGAAGCGGCGCGTGACGACGATCTTGCGGCGGCCGGCGCCCTCCCTGGCGACGCTCGACCGGCTTGCGGGCCGGACGGTCGCGTTCTCGCTGCCTGCGCTGACGCTGGGGATCGGAGTCGGGATCGTGCGGCTCATCGGTGACGGCGACCGTGTCGATGCGCTCGTCGCGGCGACGCTCGTCACCTGGGTTGTTTGGGCCTCGTACCTCGTGCTGCGGGCGGCGCGCGGCTGGACCGGCCGCCGCGCCGCGTATCTCGCGCTCGCCGGCTTCGCGCTCGTGATCCTCGTCCGGCTGGCACTCCCCGCGACCCACTTCGCCTGATGCGGCTCGTTCTCGTCGGCACCTCCCACCACCATGCTCCGATCGAGCTGCGGGAGCGCGTCGCGCTCGACCGCGAGCAGGCGCAGGCGCTGGCGGTTCGGCTCGCCGCCGGCGGCGGCGAGGCGGTCTGCCTCTCTACCTGCAACCGGACCGAGCTGTACGTCGTCGGCGCCGACGGCGAGGAGGCCGAGCGGAAGGCCGTGGGCGCGCTCGCCGAGCTCGAGCCGGACGTGGAGCAGGCGCTCTACCGCCTGCGCGACCACGCCGCCGCCCTGCATCTCTTCCGGGTCGCGGCCGGGCTCGACTCGCTCGTTCCGGGCGAGGGCGAGATCCTCGGCCAGGTGCGGGCCGCGTACGAGTCGGGGACGACCGGAACGGTGCTCGACCGTGCCTTCCGGCAGGCGCTCCACGCCGGCCGCAAGGTGCGCGCGCAGACGGCGATCGGCGAGAGCCCCGCTTCGGTCTCGTCGGCGGCGGCCGCGCTCGCGGAACAGGTCTTCGGCGAGCTCGAGGGCCGCGCGATCCTGCTCATCGGCGCGGGCAAGATCAGCGAGCAGGCGGCGCGGAACCTGCTCTCGCGGCGGGCGCGGATCGCGTTCGTCGCCAACCGGACGCTCGACCGGGCCGAGGAGCTCGCGCGGCGCTTCGGCGCCGAGCCGCTGCCCCTCGAGCGGATCGCGGACGAGCTCGCCACCGCCGACGTCGTTGTCGCGTCGACGAGCGCTCCGGGCTACGTGCTCGACGCGGAGACGGTCGCGCTCGCCATGCGCCGGCGGCGCGGGCGCCAGCTGCTGCTGATCGATCTCGCCGTGCCGCGCGACCTCGACCCGGCGATCCACGAGCTGGACGGCTGCTACCTCTACGACGTGGACGACCTCGAGGCGATCGTCGCCGAGACGCTGGCCGGCCGGCGCGGCGAAGCGGAGCGGGCCGAGGCGATCGTCAGCGCGGAGGCGGAGAAGTTCCACGAGTGGCACGCCTCGCTCGAGATCGTCCCGGCGATCGCGTCGCTGCGGGCGCGCGCCGAGGAGATCCGCGAGGCGGAGCTGCGCAAGGCGGAAGGGCTGCTCGGCCGGCTCGACGAGGGCCAGCGCAAGGCGGTCGAGTCGATCACGGCGCAGATCGTGAACAAGCTCCTGCACCTGCCGACCGTGCGGCTGAAGCAGGCCGCCGCGGCGGCCGACGGGGTGGTCTATGCTGAGGCGGTGCGGCACCTGTTCGGTCTCGGCGAGGACGAGCACTGAAGGTCGGGAAGCTCACCGGACGGCCGCTGCCGCTGCAGGTACCCACCGCGTTCGTTCGGGTCAGGCCGCGTGGCGCCAGCCTCTGCGGCCAGCCGGTCCGGCGCCGCGCACGCTGTGTTGATCCGCGTCGGCAGCCGCGGCAGTAGGCTCGCGCTCACCCAGGCGGAGCTGGCGGCGTCGCGCCTGAGGGGGCCCGGGATCGAGATCGCGCTCGTGCCGATCACAACCGCCGGCGACCGTGACCGTACGAAGCCGTTCGGGGAGATCGGCTCGCGCGGCGTGTTCGTGAAGGAGCTCGAGGAGGCGCTGCTCGAGCACCGCATCGACGTCGCCGTGCACTCGGCGAAGGACATGACGGCGATCGACCCGGAGGGGCTCACGGTCGGCTCCTACCTCGAGCGCGACGACCCGCGCGACGCGCTCTGCGGCGCGGACGCGATCCGGCCCGGCATGCGCGTCGGCACCGCGTCGGTGCGCCGGAAGGCGCAGTTGCTCGCGCTCGAGCCGACGCTCTCGATCGAGCCGCTGCGCGGCAACGTCGACACGCGGCTGCGCAAGCGCGGCGAGCGCGGGCTGGACGCGATCGTGCTCGCGGCGTGCGGTCTCGACCGGCTCGGCCTGCGGCGGGAGATCGGGCACCGGTTCGAGCCGGAAGAGCTGCTGCCGGAGGCTGCGCAGGGCGCTCTCGCGCTGCAGGTACGGGTGGGCGAGGAGCATCTCGTCGCGGCCGCCGACCACGCGGGGACGCGACGCCGAGTGGAGGCCGAGCGGGCGGTGGTCGCCGCGGTCGGCGGCGGCTGCCTCGCGCCGGTGGCGGCCTACCACGACGGTACGACGCTGTCCGGCCTCGTCGCCGCGGAGGACGGCTCCTGGCTCGAGCGGCGCAGCGGCGACGATCCCGTCGCGCTCGGGCGCGAGCTCGCCGCTCTCGCCGCTGCGCGATGAGGATCGTCGTCACACGCGCGCAGGCACAGGCCGACTCGCTCGCAGAGCGGCTCGAGGCGCTCGGCCACGAGGTCGTCCGCTGCCCGCTGATCGAGGTCGAGCCGCTCGGCGACGAACCGGTCGACCCGGGGCCCTACGACTGGGTGGTCGTCACGAGCCCGAACGGTGCGGCCCAGCTCGCCCGGCGGCTCGCCGCGCCTCCGCGCCGGCTGGCCGCGATCGGCCCTGGCACCGCGGCCGAGCTGCGCGCGCACGGGCTCGAGCCCGAGCTCGTCCCGCGCGTGCCGACGCAGGAGGGACTGCTCGCGGAGCTGCCGCGCCCGGCGGGCCGCGTCCTCTTCGCCGCCGCCGAGGGAGCGCGCCGGCTGCTCGCCGACGAGCTCGGCGCCGACTTCCTGCCGCTCTACCGCACGGTGGAGCTGCGGCCGGAGACGACGCCTGCGGGTGATCTCGCCGTGCTGGCATCGCCGTCGGCGGCGCGCGCGCTTGCCGCCACCGGCGCGCGGCTGCCGGTCGTCGCGATCGGCCCGCAGACGGCGGCCTCGGCGCGTGCGGCCGGGCTGCACGTTGTTGCGGAGGCGAGGACACACGACCTGGAAGGCATCCTGGCGGCGGTCGCTTCGCTTGCCGACTCCCCCGAAGGCCGGAGGCCGGACAGACGCGGGCGGGGATGCCGGAGGCACCACCGCCCGCGCTAACAAGGCGATTGCCTCGAGCTGTAAGAGGACGGCGGCTTGGCCGCCGTCCGCTCTGCGGAGCACACACCTCAACCGCTGGAAACCGTAGGTTTCCAGCGGTGGTCTTCATCACCTTCCTCACCGACTTCGGGCTGCAGGACGACTTCGTCGGCACCTGCCACGGCGTGATGAAGCGGATCGCGCCGGAGGCGCAGATCATCGACATCACGCACGGCATCCGTCCCGGCCGGGTCCTGCAGGGAGCGCTCGTGCTCGCGAACACGCTGCCGTACATGCCTGCCGGCGTGCATCTTGCGGTCGTCGACCCGGGCGTCGGCGGCGTGCGGCGCGCGCTCGCGCTGCGCGACGCGGAAGGGCGCCTGTACGTCGGCCCCGACAACGGGCTGCTCCTGCCGGCGGCCGACCGCTTCGGCGGCATCGTCGAGGCGCGCGAGCTCGCGAATCCCGCGTATGCGCTCGGGCCGGTCTCGCGCACGTTCCATGGTCGCGACCTCTTCTCGCCCGCGGCCGCGCATCTGGCGCTCGGCGTGGAGCCGGCCGAGCTCGGCCCGCCCGTCGACCCCGACGGGCTCGTCCGTCTCGATCTTCCCGAGCCGGACGTCGGCTCCTACCGGATTCGCGCGACCGTGCTCGGTGTCGATCGCTTCGGCAACGTCGCGCTGAACCTGACGCGCGAGCATCTCGAGCGCGCGTCGATCGTGCCGGGCACCCGCGTCGAGCTGTCCGCGCGCGGCGAGCGCTACTTCGCCGTCACCGCGCGCACGTTCGGCGACGCGCGCGCCGGCGACCTGATCCTCTACGAGGACAGCTACCGGAACGTCGCCGTCGCCGTCTCGCGCGGCAGCGCCGCGAACCTGCTCAGCGTCGAAGAGGGGAGCGAGCTCCTGATCCAGACCGACGCTCCGTGACCAGAGGGGCGCGCTTCGCCCGCGTCGTCACGGAAGTCGTCGTGCGGCGTCCGTTTCTCTGGCGGCTGCTGCGCGGCAGGCTGCGCGACATGTTCGACGCGATCGCGCCGACCTGGGAGACGCGGATCGGCCCGGATCACGTCGCCGCGCTCGAGCTCGCGCTCGCAGAGCTCGAGCCGCCGCGGCGCGCGCTCGACCTCGGCAGCGGCACGGGTGTCGCTGCCTGCGCGGTAGCCGAGCGTTTTCCCGGCGCAGAAGTCGTCGGCGTCGACCTCGCGCCGGCGATGGTGGCCGAGGCGGAGCGCACGCTGCCGGCGCACCTCGCCGGGCGTGTGCGCTTCGAGGTCGGCGACGCCTCCGCGCTCGGCTTCGGCGACGGCGCGTTCGCGCTCGTCACGCTCGCGAACATGATCCCGTTCTTCGACGAGTTGGCGCGGGTCACGGCGCCCGGCGGCGCGATCGTCTTCTCGTTCTCGCGCGGCGCCGGGACGCCGATCTACGTCGCGCCGGAACGGCTGCGGCGCGAGCTCGGCCGGCGTGGTTTCGCGGAATTTGCGGCTTTTTCGGCCGGGCCGGCGACGGCGCTGCTCGCGCGCAGGCGCTAGGGTGCGCGCACCGGGAGTTCGAGACACGGTCGCACCGGTCCGGACGCCTGAAGCCCCCGAGAACGCTCGCGCGCTCTCGGGGGTTCTTCGTCTCAGGCTCGAACGCGGCGCTGCGCGGCGAGTGGCGAGGGCCGGACTCGAACCGGCGACACCCCGGTTTTCAGCCGAGTGCTCTACCGCCTGAGCTACCTCGCCAGGTGCGGCGGGAAGTCTAGCCGCGGCGAACGGCCGCCAGCCGCTCGACGAGGCTGTCCACGAGGTCGCCCTTGAGCAGGACGGCGTCGGCGCCCGCCTCGGTGACCGCACGGTGCAGCTCCGGGTCCGGGTCGCCGGTGAACGCGATCAGGCAGAGCTGCGGATGGTCCTTGCGTATGCGCGCCACCGCGGTCACGCCGTCGACGAGCGGCATGTGCAGGTCGATCACGACCGCGTGCGGCAGCAGTGCGTCGGTGAGCTCGATCGCGTCGAGGCCGTTGAGCGCGGCACCGACGACGGTCAGCTCGGGCTGGCGCTCGACGAGCGGCTGCAGGGCCTCGAGAAAGTCTCCGTCGTCGTCCGCGAGCAGGACGCGAATCGGTGCGTTGTCAGCCCCGTCTGACTGGCCCATCAAGGCGGGGACGTTAGCCTTGGGGCCGTGGCCGTGCAACCACCCGGACGCCGGGTCGCCCTGATCGGTGCGCCGCTCGACCTCGGCGCGGGTCGTCGCGGCGTCGACATGGGGCCGTCGGCGATCCGCTACGCAGGGCTCGAGCAGCACCTCAGGGAGAAGCTCGGCATCGACACCGTCGATCTCGGCAACGTCGCGGCGCCGGTCGCCGAGGCAATGGACGAGGGCGACCCGCATGCGCGTTTCCTGCGCCCGATCCTCGACCTGTGCGACCGCGTGGCGCAGCTCGTCGCCGATGCCCGCCGGAACGGGCAGACGCCGGTCGTGCTCGGCGGCGACCACTCCGTGGCGCTCGGCTCGCTCGTGGGGATGGCCTCGGTGCACGGGACCGGCGGTGTGCTCTGGATCGACGCGCACGGCGATCTCAACACGCCGGAGTCCTCGCCGAGCGGCAACGTGCACGGGATGGCGCTCGCGGCGGCGCTCGGCCTGGCCGGCCCGGCGTTCGCGTACGACTCGTGGACACTGCCGGCGATCGAGCCGGGCCGCCTTGCGCTCGTCGGCGTACGCTCGCTCGACCAGGGCGAGCGCGAGCTGCTGCAGCGCATCGACGCGAAGGTGTTCACGATGAACGAGGTCGACCGCCTCGGGATCGAGTCGTGCATGCGCGAGGCGCTCGCGCACGCCGCGGGTGCGTCGTTCTTGCACGTCAGCCTTGACATGGACGCCGTCGATCCGGACTACGCGCCGGGCGTCGGCACGCAGGTGCGCGGCGGCCTCTCGTACCGCGAGGCGCACCTCGCGATGGAGATCGTCGCCGAGTCGGCGCTCGCCGACTCGCTCGACGTCGTCGAGGTGAACCCCGTGCTCGACCGCGAGAACGCGACGGGGAAGCTCGCGGTCGAGCTCGTGGCGTCCGCGCTCGGCGCGCGCATCATGTAGCGGCCCGCGCGGCGTCCCTTAACGGATCACGCGCGCGCGTGGACCTTCGGGCCCGACCCGCCCCCTACTCAGGTCCAGCCTAATCCCGCGCGGGCGCGCGCAACAGATGTCCTTCGACGCGACTTCGTGCCGTCTTCGTCAGGCGGTCAGGAACCGCTCGGCCGCAGTTGCGACGATGTCGAACGCGTCCCACATCACCATGTGCATGCCCGGCACCTCGACGACCTCCAGCCCGTCGCCGAGCGCCTCGCGGTAGGCCGCGATCTGCTCGTCGCGGACGAGGCCGAACGCGGGCGCGTAGAGCAGCAGCGTCGGGACGCCGCGGAGCGTCTCCGGTGGAGGAGGCGGCGCTACGAGCTCGCCATACACCGATACGGCTGCCGGCTGGCAGGTGCGGCGGCGCAGGCTGCCGTCCGGCTGCTGCTCGAAGTGCTGCTCGGCGTCCCGCTCGACGTCCTCGCGCGACGTGAGCGCGCTCGCCGCAAGCCGCAGCTCCACATACTCCTCGACGCTCCTGTGGCCGCCGCCCTCGAGCTCCGCGTTGGCAAGCTGGAGGGACGGCCCCGGCAGCGGCTGGATTGCGGGGTCGAGGAGCACGGCGCGGCGGACGCGCTCCGGGTTCGCGGCGGCGAGCTCGAGCACGAGCCGGCCGCCCCAGGAGTGGCCGACCCAGTCGGCCTGCTCGATCCCGAGCGCGTCGGCCGTCTCGGCGAGATCCGCGAGCTGCGTCGGGATCGTCCAGGGCGGTTCCCAGCCGGAGCGGCCATGTCCGCGCAGGTCGGGCGCGACGACGTGGAACCGCGTCCAGCGCTCTTCGGCGAGCCGCCGGAAGCGCTCCCCGTGGCCGGTCAAGCCGTGCAGGCAGACGACCGGCTGCGCGGCCGGGTTCCCCCATTCGTGCACGTGCAACCGCATTGGTCGCCGCTACCCCTCTTCGCCGTTTCCGGAGGGACGGTAGTACGTTCGCCCCTTCAGTTCCTCCGGAAGGTAATCGACCTCGAAGCCGCGCGGATCGTCGTGCGGGTAGATGTAGCCCTCGCCGTGGCCGAGCCGGCGGCCGTAGTAGCTCGCGTCCCGCAGCGACTTCGGCGGCTTGACGTTGCCGTGCTCGCGCACGTCGGCGGTCGCCTCGTTGATCGCGACGTAGCTCGCGTTCGACTTCGGCGCGCGCGCAAGGTAGATCGCCGCCTGCGCGAGATTGAGACGCGCCTCGGGCAGGCCGACGTGCTCGACCGCCTGGGCGGCGGCGACGGCGACGAGCAGCGCGCGCGGATCGGCGTTGCCGATGTCCTCGGAGGCGAGCACGATCATCCGCCGCGCGACGAAGCGTGCGTCCTCGCCGCCCTCGAGCATCGCCGCGAGGTAGTAGACGGCGGCGTCCGGGTCGGAGCCGCGCATCGACTTGATGAACGCGGACGTGAAGTCGTAGTGCGCATCCGCGTCCTTGTCGTACACGACGGGTCGCTTGCGCGCCGCGTCTTCGACGTGCGCCTCCGAGACCGGAGAGCCGTCGGCGCGCGCCGTCTCGACGGCGAGCTCGACGATGTTCAGCGCGTTGCGCGCGTCGCCGCCGCTACGTCGCGCGGTCAGCGCGACGAGCTCGTCCGTCATCTCGGCGCCGACGTCCGCGACGCCGCGCCGCACGATCTCCTGCACCTCCTCGAGGGTGAGGGGCTCGAGCTCGTAGATCTGGCAGCGCGAGAGCAGCGCCGAGTTGACTTCGAAGTAGGGGTTCTCGGTCGTCGCGCCGATCAGCGTCACGAGGCCCTCCTCGACGGCGGGCAGCAGCGCGTCCTGCTGCGCCTTGTTGAAGCGGTGGATCTCGTCGATGAACAGGACGGTCCGGTAACCCAGGCGGCGGTTGCGCTCGGCGTCGGCCATCACCGCCTTGATCTCCTTCATGCCGCTCATGACGGCGCTGAAGGGGATGAACT
>JBEKEH010000003.1:0-73048 GCA_050013935.1 Gaiellaceae bacterium
GCCGCGACCTCCTCGTCGACCGCGGCCTCGATCCGCTGACGCTCCGGCACGCCGGCAGACTCGGACATGACTGCTCTCCTCTCGCTCCACCGCTCCGGGGCGCGATTCTACGCCGGGCGAAATCCCTGGCCTTCATCCTCGACTGCTACAGCCGGATGATCGTCGGCCGGCAGCTCGCCCCACTTCGCGTCCCGCGCAGGGACGATTCCCCGGCGCGCGCTACATGCGCTCGATCATCGCCTGCGCGAAAGCCGAGGTTGAGATCTCGTGCGCGCCTTCCATCAGCCGGGCGAGGTCGTAGGTGACCTGCTTGTCGAAGATCGCAGCGCTGAGCGAGCTGATGATCAGGTCGGCGGCCTCGACCCAGCCGATGTGGCGCAGCATCATCTCGGCCGAGAGGATCAGCGAGCCGGGGTTGACCTTGTTCTGGCCCGCGTACTTCGGCGCGGTGCCGTGGGTCGCCTCGAACATCGCCACCTCGTCGGAGAGGTTGCCCCCCGGCGCGATCCCGATGCCGCCGACCTGGGCGGCGAGCGCGTCGGAGATGTAGTCGCCGTTCAGGTTCAGCGTCGCGATCACGTCGTACTCGGCGGGCCGCGTCAGGATCTGCTGCAGGAAGGCGTCGGCGATCACGTCCTTGATCGTGATCGTGCGCCCCTCATGCTCAAGTCTGAGCCAGGGGCCGCCGTCGATCGGCGTCGCGCCGAACTCCCGTGCCGCGAGCGCGTAGCCCCAGTCGCGGAAGCCGCCCTCGGTGAACTTCATGATGTTGCCCTTGTGGACGAGCGTGACCGACTCGCGCGCGTTCGCGATCGCGTACTGGATCGCCTTGCGGACGAGCCGCTCGGTGCCCTCGCGCGAGACCGGCTTGATCCCGATGCTCGAGGTCTCCGGGAAGCGGATCTTCCGCACGCCCATCTCGCGCTGGAGGAAGTCGATGACCTTGCGGGCGCCCTCCGACTCGGCCTCCCACTCGATCCCCGCGTAGATGTCCTCGGTGTTCTCGCGGAAGATGACCATGTCCGTCTTGGACGGGTCCTTGAGCGGGCTCGGCACGCCGGGGAAGTGCCGCACCGGCCGCAGGCAGACGAAGAGGTCGAGCTGCTGCCGCAGCGCGACGTTGAGCGAGCGGATGCCGCCGCCGACCGGCGTCGTCATCGGCCCCTTGATCGAGACCGAGTACTCGCGCACGGTCTCCAGCGTCTCGTCGGGCAGCCAGACGTCGCTGCCGTAGAGGCGCGTCGCCTTCTCGCCCGCGTAGATCTCCATCCAGTGGATCTGCCGGACGCCGCCGTACGCCTTCTCGACGGCGGCGTCGACAACCATCTGCATCGCCGGGGTGATGTCGACGCCGATCCCGTCGCCCTCGATGAACGGGATGATCGGGTTGTCGGGAGTCGGCTCGCCGGGGACGATCTTGGTGCCGCCCGCCGGGACCTCGACGTGCGTCGTCGCGCTCATTGACCTACCGTGTGCTCGTGGGGACGAAGGAGGCTCAGGGTATCGCAGCCGTCCCGGAGGGCGCGGCGCGACAGATCGCGACCGTCCTGATCGAGGGCTTCGACAAGCACTACGGGCTCTTCCGCGCCACGAGCGCCCGCGCCAGGGAGTGGTTCGAGGCAGGCGCCTGGACGGAGCAGCAGCACGCGGTGCAGGAGCGGATCCGCTTCTACGACGAGCGCGTCCGCGAGTGCGTCGACCGGCTTCGCGGCGAGTTCGACGTCGGGGCGCTCAGCGACGAGACCTGGCGCGACGCGAAGCTCTACTACATCGGCCTGCTCGTCGAGCACAGCCAGCCGGAGCTCGCCGAGACCTTCTTCAACTCGGTGATCACGCGGATCCTGCAGCGCACCTACTACGACAACGACTTGATCTTCGTCCGCGCGGCGATCTCGACCGAGTACATCGAGTCCGACCCGCCGATCTACCGCAGCTACTACCCGAACGTCGACGGGGAGCGGGAGTGCTTCGCGCGGCTCTTCCGCGACTTCGGCTGGAGCCGGCCGTTCACCGACCTCGACCGCGACCTCGACCACGTGCTGCGCGCCCTCGAGGAGCGGCCCGGCGGGCCGTGGACGCATCTCGAGCCGAACTACCAGATCCAGGTGCTGAACTCGGCCTTCTACCGCAACAAGGCCGCGTACGTGTTCGGCAAGCTCGTCAACGGCCATGACGAGCTGCCCTTCGTCGTCTCCGTCCTGCACGAGGCCGGCGGCGGGCTCGAGCTGGACACGATCCTGCTCGACCCGCAGCAGATCAACGTCCTCTTCTCGCTCTCGCGTGCCTACTTCATGGTCGACATGGAGGTGCCGTCCGGCTACGTCGAGTTCTTGCGCTCGATGGCGCCGGTACGCGCCGGCTCCGAGCTCTACACGATGGTCGGGCTCGGCAAGCAGGGGAAGACACTCTTCTTCCGCGAGCTGCTGCAGCACCTGCACCACTCCCGGGACGAGTTCGTCGAGGCGCCCGGGATCCGCGGCCAGGTGATGCTCGTCTTCACGCTGCCGTCGTACCCGTACGTCTTCAAGGTGATCCGCGACGCGTTCGGGCCCGGCAAGGACACCGACCGGGCGACCGTTCGCTCGAAGTTGCCGCGCGGACGCTTCTCGGCGGAGGTGCTCGAGCAGCTGCGCGAGCTGGCGCCCTCGATGGTCTCCGGCGGCGACCCGCTCGTGATCCGCCACTGCTACGTCGAGCGACGGATGGTGCCGCTCAACCTCTACCTCGACCGCGCCTCGCCCGAGGAGCTCGAGGCGGCGGTCGTCGACTACGGCAACGCAATCCGCGACCTCGCCGCGGCGAACATCTTCCCGGGCGACATGCTCTGGCGGAACTTCGGCGTCACGAGCTACGGCCGGGTCGTCTTCTACGACTACGACGAGATCGACTACCTGTGCGACGTCAACTTCCGTCGCATCCCGACGGCGCCGGACGCCGAGTCGGAGCTGGCGGCCGAGCCCTGGTACGGCGTCCTGCGCAACGACGTCTTCCCGGAGGAGTTCGCGAGCTTCCTGCTCGGCGACCCGCGCCTGCGCGAGGTCTTCCTGCGCCACCACGCCGACCTGCTCGGGCCGGAGTTCTGGCAGGCCGCCCAGCGCCGGATCGAGAGCGGCGAGCTGATGGACTTCTTCCCGTACCCGGAGTCGCTCCGCTTCCGCAATCGCGAGGCCGCCGTCGGCTGAGCCCGCCGGCGCACCATGCACGGGCAGGCGTGCGCACATACTCTCGACTGGTCTCACCGGCTTTTCGAGCACTAGGCCCAGTCCGCGATAGCGTCCGCCCGTGGAGTCGTCTGGGTGCGTGTCCCGCGCAAGGGACGTTCTCGACTGCTCCTGCGGCATCGGCACGCAGGCAATTGGGCTCGCGCGCCGCGGATACCGCGTCCACGGCACCGACGTCAGCCCTGGCGCGATCGAGCGGGCGCGTGCTGAGGCGGCACGGTCCGACGTCACCGTATCCTTCGACGTCGCCGATTTCCGCGCGCCAGGAGCTCACACAGGCAGCCGAGGCCGCCGGCTTCACCGATCTCGCGTGGCCGAGCGACGCTGTCGTCGTGGGCGGGCAGCAGACGATGGCCGCGCTCAACGGCGAGCGCTACGCCGCGTGGGCCTGCTCGTGGGGGCGGTCGGTCGGTGAGGACGCTGCGAGGTGGGCTTCGGCGTCGGCCACGTCGAGCGGGCGGGAGAAGTAGTAGCCCTGGCCGAGGTCGCAGCGGAGGCGGCACAGTATCTCGGACTGCGCCGGCCACTCGACGCCCTCCGCAACCGCCTCGAGCTCGAGCGCACGGGCGAGCTGGAAGATCGCGTCGATGAACGTCGTGTTCATGCGCCCGTTGCCGAGGGTGTCCACGAACGGCTTCGCGATCTTGAGCATCGTGATCGGGAAGTCGCGCAGGTGACTCAGCGACGAGTGTCCGGTGCCGAAGTCGTCGAGCGCGAGGCGGACGCCAAGCGTCCGGAGCTCACGCAGCGTCTCGATCGTGGCGAGCGGATCGCGCATCGCGCCGTTCTCGGTGATCTCGAGGATGAGGCGATCGGGCGCAAGGTCCGTCTCGTCGAGCACCGCGGCGACGTCTGCGGCCAGGCTCGGATTCTGAAGCTCGCTCGGAGCGAGGTTGACGCAGATCGCAAGCTGCGAGTGCGCAGCGAACATCGCCTGCCAGGCGCTCGTTCGCGCGCACGCCTCGCGCAGCACCGTGCGGCCGATCGGGACCATCAGGCCCGTCTCCTCCGCGAGCGGAATGAAGCTCCCTGGCATGATCAGCCCCTGGTCGCGATGCCACCAGCGCACGAGCGCCTCGAGGGCGACCGTGCGGCCGCTCGTGAGGTCGACGATCGGCTGGTACTGGACGCCGATCTCATCGCGCTCGACGGCGTGCTCGAGAGCGGCGGCGAGGTCGTGCCGCTTGCGCACCGGCGTGTGCATCGCCTGCTCGTAGACCGCGTAGCCGCGCTTGCCGTTGCTCTTGGCGCTGTACATCGCGACGTCGGCGTTGCGCAGGAGGTCGTCCGCCGTCGTCGCGCCAGAGCGCGCGTTCGCGATACCGATGCTGGCGTGAATCGACATCTCGGCGCCGTGGAGGACGATGGGAGCGCCCAGCGCGTTCACGAGCCGTTCGGCGACGCGCTCTTCGTCGCCCGCGCGGGCGCTCTCGACGAGGATCCCGAACTCGTCGCCGCCGAGGCGGGCGGCGGTGTCCTCGGGACGGACGTGGCGGCGGACCCGCTCGGCGACCTCGATCAGCAGCTCGTCGCCGGCGCTGTGCCCGAGGCTGTCGTTGATCGTCTTGAAGTCGTCGAGGTCGAGGAAGAGCACGGTCGGCGTCGTGCCCTCCGCAGCGGCACGCGCGAGCGCCTCGCCGACCTGCTCGGCGAAGAGCCTGCGATTGGGAAGCCCGGTCAGCGCGTCGTGGAAGGCCTGGTGGCGGAGCTGCTCCTTGACGCGGTCGTTCTCGAGCAGCACGGCGGCGTGACTGGCGAAGGTCTCGAACAGCTTGCGGTCGTCGGAGTTGAAGGTCGCCACGTCGCCGGCCCGGTTGCCCACGAGCAGCAGGCCGAGAATGCGGTCCTCGCCCCAGAGCGCGGTGAGCATCGCGTCCCTGAGGTGGTGCTCGGCCAGGTAGCCCTCGAGGACCAACTCCTCGTGCCCCCGCGCGAACACGAGCGCGGCCTCCTCCGCCGATGCGACCTCCAGCGCGGCGCGCTCGACGGGGCTGAGGTCGGTCGGCTCGAGGATGCGCTCCCGACCCGGCCCCATGACGCTCCGCAGCGCGCCCTCGGCGGCGGTCGGTGCGAAGAGCACCATCTCGGCGAACTCCGCGCACAGCATCGCCCGTGCGGCGCCGAGGAGCTCCCGCACCGCGGCGCGTGACTCGGGTGCGCCCTGCATCGCCCGCATCGACCGGTAGAGAAACTCGAGGTGCTCGTGGCGGCGCCGCTGCTCCGTGTAGGCACGGAACGCCAGCACGCAGCTCGCCGCCGGAATGAACAGGACCCAGACCGCGCGCGTGTCCTGCTGCAGAAGCTCGACCGCAGCGATCGCGAGGCCCGCGCCGGCCACGCTGCCGACGAGAGCGGTCACCGTCACGTGCGGCAACTCGCCCAGCATCGACCTGCCCTCGGCGAGCGAGATCGTCGCGCCGACGAGGGCGACGCCGGCCGCGCCGAACGCCGCCGCACCGGCGAGCGCACCGGCCCAGCCCGCGACGCCGTACGGGTCGCCGAGCCCGCTCACGGCGTGGAAGATCACGAGCGCGAGGCACGTGCCGAACGTGAACTGCGCCAGGTTGAACGCGACCTTGAGGGGCCGCTGGCGGCGGATCACGATCAACGCGGCCGCCGCGCCGCAGAGCTGGCCCGTGATCAGCCCGCCCGGAGACGTCAGGAAGAGGCCGAGCACGAGCCCGATCTCGCTGAGGGAGAGGCTGTGCGCCTCGGTCCGGAATTGCAGATGAACCGGGTAGGCCTCGGCCAGCAGGAACACCACCGCGATTCCCCACCAGGGAATCCGCACCGGACCCGCCGGCGCCGAGACGCCGCGGATTGCGCCGTCGTAGAGCAGGACCGCGGCGAGCGCGAGGCCGAGCGTGAACAGCCAGATCCGCGTGCCGCGGTTCGAGGCGAGCCGCGCGAGGAATCGCCGTTGCACGGGCTCGACCGAGGTTCCGGTAAGCGTGTTCTCCATCAGCGGACGGTTCGCTTTCTCTTCTCTATCCCCATGAGGCGTCAGCCCAGCTCTCACCCGACCAGCTGCTCCCGGACCACGAGCTGCCCGACCAGCTGCTGCCCGACCACACGCCGCCCGACCAGCTGCTGCCGGACCAGCTGCTCCCCGACCACGAGCTGCCCGACCAGCTGCTCCCCGACCACGAGCTGCCCGACCACGAGCTGCCCGACCAGCTGCTGCCGGACCAGGAGCTGCCCGTCCAGACGTTTCCGTTCCAGACGCCGCCCGACCACGAGCTGCCGGCAGCCTCCGCGGCCGCGAGCGACCTCGTGTTGACGGGAGCGCCGAAGATGTCCTGCTCGCCCGTCAGCTCGACGCCGTTCTGCGTCAGATGGTCCTGGCCGCGCGACGCTTCGAGCGTGCCGTTCCCGAGCGAGCTCATGAACACCTGCGGCAAGAACAACCTCGGCGTCGCCGTGAGCAGCGGCGCGAGCTGGATCTCGCCCCCGCCCTGGACGGACCTCGGGTAGCCGGTGAGCGTCAGGGCGCCGCCCTCGATGAAGTCCCTGACGAGGTCCGGCGTCAGGTTCGGGTACTTCTGCAGGATGAGCGCGATCGCGCCCGAGGTGATCGCGGCGGCCTGCGACGTGCCGCTGCCGCGGAAATAGCGGGCGTCGAGCTGCCCCTCCGGGTGGTTCACGTCCAGCCACGAGCCCGGAACGCGCAGTCCCTGCAGGTGCGAGCCCGGGGCGACGAAGTCCGGCCTGGTGCGCCCGCCGGCGGCGCTCGCGGAGTACGACGCCACCTGGTCGTCGCTCGTCGTCGTGGTGCCCATCGAGTCGGAGCCGCCGACCGCGATCACGTACGGGTCGTAGGCCGGATCCGCGAGGCCCGGCGCGCTGGCGCGGCGCTGGAAGCCGGTGTTGCCGGCGGCGGCCACCACGACGATGCCGTGCTTCCACGCCTGCTCGGCGGCGTCGGCCAGCGGGTCGACTCTGTACGACTGGGTCGAGTTCGTCCCGTAGGAGAGGTTGAGGATGCGGATGTTGAGGCCGGGGTCGTGCGCGTGCTGGACGACCCAGTCGATCGCCGCGATCACCTGCGAGACGTCGGTGCCGCCGTCCGCAGTCGCCACCTTGAGGCTGATGATCCGCGCGTCCGGCGCCATGCCGCGGTAGACGGATGCCGGCGCGTTCGCGTAGGGCGCCTTCAGGGAGTCGTCGCGGCCGGCGATCAGCCCGGCCATGAACGTCCCGTGCCCGTACGTGTCGACGTACGTCAGGTTCGGCGCCTGCGACTCGAGCGAGAGGTCGGGGCCGTTGAGCACCTTCCCCGGCTGGCTCAACCCCTGGACCGGCGCGACGCCGGAGTCGATGAGCGCGACGTCGATTCCCTTGCCGGTGTAGCCGGCGTTCCACCAGTCCTGCGCGCCGGTGTAGAGCGTCGTGGAGGCCATCGAGTTCACGTCGGGGCCGGGGTCGTAGGTCGCGCCCTCCGCCCGAACCCGGGTGTCGGGCGTCACCGACACGACGCCGGGCTGGCGCCGGAGCTTCGCGATCGCCGCCCGCGGCAGGCGCGCCGACAGGCCGTGGACGATCGGCAGCCGCAGCCCGACGCTGCCGCCGAGTTGCTCGAGCTCTCCGGCAACGCGCGCCTCGGCGCCCGGCTGAGCGAGCACGATCACCGCAGCGAACGAGCCGCGCTTGGCGTCGACGATGCCCGCGCCGCCGGCTCTGGCCGATCCCCAGCTCGCCCCGGCAGCCACCCCGGCCAGGCTCAACCCGAGGAAGAGCGCCAGCCCGATCCGGATGCGGGCGTGCCGGGAGGCTGCAGCGGCGACGCGGCTGGTTCCGCACCAGTTCCCCACCATCGATCGCTCCCTTCCGCGTCACCGCGCGGGCCGCAGTTGGCACAGCGGAGTCGAGACTCCGGTCGCTGCACGATAGGACGAGGCGGACCAGGCGGAATCCCCCGGTTGGGGACTTCGCTTGATAGCTCGTTCAGGGGATCCGCGGAGTCGCGTTCGAGGGATTCGCGAGCGCCGCCGCGGCGGCTAGCCGGTCGCAGGCAACGACTGCTCGGGCTGGTCCTCGGCGAAGAGCTCGCCTGCGGGCGCCTCCACGTGCGACGGCTTCGTCCGCTGCACGAGCGCGTAGTAGACGGCCCCGACGAGGACGATCACGATCAGCGTCGTCCAGAGCACGGGCTGCCCGTTGAGCCAGTGCCAGCCGAAGTTGAGCGTCCCCGGCAGCTCCTTGGGCCGCGGGTTCGTCGCGACGCGCGGCCACGCGAAGTTGATCAGCATGCCGCCGCCCCACGCGAGGCCGACGAGGTTCACCGGGAGGCCCCAGCCCCCGAGGCTGAACGGCGCCTTCGTCTTCGGCCAGCCGCGCAGGCGGGCCCGTAGCAGCGCCGCGTTGCCGATGAAGTACGACAGGTAGATCATCCCGGTCGCTGCGATCGCGATGATCCCGGCGCCCGCGTACTGGAGCATCGGGATGAACGCGAGGATGCCGATCACGATGCACGAGGCGATTGGCGTGTGCAGCTGGTGATGGACCTTCGCGAGCCAGCGCGAGCCGGGCAGCCGGTCGTCGCGAGCCATGCCGAAGCAGAGGCGGATCGTCGAGGTCTGGATCGACAGGCAGCACACGAAGATCGCCGCCGAGACGACCATCAGGAACGCGGCCGAGAAGGCGGAGCCGAAGTTCGACTCGATGATCTGCGCCGGGCCGAACGAGCCCTTGATCGCCGCCGGCAGGTCGCGGATGCCGAGCAGCATGCAGAAGAGGAAGATCGCGCCGATCACGAACGCGCCCGCGATCGAGGCGAGGATCGCCTTGGGCGCCTCGCGCCGCGGGTCGCGCGTCTCCTCGGCGAGCGTCCCGGCCGTGTCGAAGCCGTAGATCACGAACAGCGACATGAACATCGCGACCATGAACGTGCCGAACGTGAGGCTCGTGCCGCCGGTGTGGAGGATCACCGCGCCCGACTGGTGATGGTGGAACAGCGCGAGCACGAACGCGAACACGACCATGCCGAGGATCTCGAACAGCACGCCCGTGTTGTTCACGATCGCGACGAGCCTCACCCCGAAGATGTTCAGCACGGTGATGATCACCAGCGTCACGATCGCCATGATCCGCTGGTTGTGCAGCGTGTTGTGGATGTTCCAGCCCATCAGGTTGAACGCCGGGATCAGCGCGAGCGGCAGCGTCACGCAGACCGCGGTGACGGTGAGGATCCCGGCAAAGAGGTAGATCCAGCCGGCGAACCACGAGTACGTCCTGCCGGCGAGGTACTTCGTCCACTGGAAGACCGACCCCGCGAGCGGGTAGTGGCTCGCGAGCTCGGCGAAGCCGAGCGCGATCATGAACTGCCCGATGAAGACGATCGGCCAGCTCCAGATGAAGACGCCGCCGATCGTCGCGAGGCCGAGCGCGAACAGCGTGAAGATGCCGGTGGACGGCGAGATGTAGCTGAAGGCGACCGCGAACGAGCTGAAGACGCCGAGCGACCGTCGCAGCTCCTGCTTGTAGCCGAACTTCGCGAGGTCTGCTTCGTCGCGTGCGGCTTCAGCAGGTGTCTCGTCGTGGATGTCCACCATCGTTCGCGCCTCCGGGGTCGTTGGAATTCCCGCGATCTAGCCACGCTCAGGGCCGGATGTCAATGCGCGAGGCCGATTTTCAGCCGAGGGCGCGCCGAAACCGGGGCTCGAGGGCCGTGCGTTGCAGCCGCTCGAAGTGCTCGGTCGCGTACACGCGGAAGTCGAACTCGAGCAGGGAGATCGCCTGCTGGACGAGACCCCACGTCGCCTCGCGGAGGTCGGACATGAAGCGCATCAGGGCGTGGATCTCGAGGTCGCCGCCGCCGTAGGCCTCGAGCAGCGCACGGTCGCCGTCCTCGTCGAGGCCGTTGTTGACGGCGAAGTTCGCGAGGTCGAAGGCCGGGTCGCCCATCCCGGCGTACTCCCAGTCGACGAGCCGCACCCGCTCGCCGTCGTGGACGAAGTTCAGGGGCAGCAGGTCGTTGTGGCACGGCTTCGGCGCGACCGGGCCCCGGCGCGCCTCGATCCGGCCGGCGAGCTCGTGCGCCCACTCGTACGCGGGCGGAAGCTCCACCCCGCGCTCGGAGGCGGTGCGCGTATACGTCTCGACGACGCGGAACGAGTCGAAACGGCCGGCGATCGCCCGCCCCTCGTGGAAGCGCCGCAGCAGCGCCGCGGCCTCCTCCACCTCGAAGCACCCGACCTCGCCCTCGATGAAGCGGGTGACGAGCGAGCCCTCCGGCTCGAGGAAGGTGATCACCTCGGGCCCGATCCCGAGCTCGGCGGCCGCGAGCGAGGCGTCGAGCTCCGACCGCCGGTCGATCCCGAGCAGGTCCGTGTCGTTGCCGGCGATGCGCACGACGAAGGCCTCGCCGCCGGCGACGACCTTGAAGTTGTGGTTCGTGATCCCGGTGCCGATCGAGTCGATCGAGCCGACCGCGCCGGGCCAGATCCGCTCTGCAAGCTCCTGGATCACGCGCGCACCCGCTCGCCGCGCGGGTCGAAGAGCGGCTCGGCCGCCACCTCGCCGCCGATCCAGTCACCGAAGATCTCGACGTCGACCGGCTGCCCCGGCCGCGCGTGCTCGGCCGGCAGGTAGGCGTAGGCGATCGAGCGCTCCACCGTGTAGCCGTAGCCGCCGCTCGTCACGCGGCCGACCGGGCGGCCGTCGACCCGCACCGGCTCCGAGCCGAGCGCGACGGCGCGCGGATCGGCGAGCACGAGGCAGCAGAGGCGTCGCGAGGGATCTCCCCGCGACGTGAGCGCGTCGCGGCCGGTGAAGTCGCCCTTGTCGGGCCTGACCGCGAAGCCGAGCCCGGCTTCGTAGGGCGTGTCCTCCGGCGTGATGTCGGCGCCCCAGACGCGGTAGCCCTTCTCCAGGCGCAGCGCGTCGATCGCCTTGTAGCCGCCGGCGACGAGGCCGTGCTCTCGCCCCGACTCCCAGATCGCGTTCCAGAGTGCGAGCCCGAACTCCGTCGGGCAGTAGAGCTCCCAGCCGAGCTCGCCCACGTACGTGACGCGCAGCGCGAGGCACGGCACCGCACCGACGGCGAGCTCGCGCGCGCGCATGTACAGGAAGTCGAGCGGCGTGGTCGTCAGCGGCTGCAGGATCTCGCGCGCCTTCGGCCCCCAGAGGCCGAGGCAGGCGTGCGCCGACGTCACGTCGTCCACGGCGACACCGCCGGTCGCGTGCTGGCGGATCCACGCGAGGTCGTGACGGCCGAAGGCGGTACCGGTGACGATGAGGAACCGATCCTCGGCGGTACGCGTGACGGTGAAATCGCACTCGATCCCGCCGCGCGGGTTCAGCATCGACGTGTACGTGATCGCGCCGACGTCGCGCGCGACCCGGTTCGCGCAAAGCCGCTCCAGGAACTCGGCGGCGCCCTCGCCCGAGACCTCGATCTTCGAGAACGACGTCTCGTCGAACAGCGCCGCCGTCTCGCGGCAGGCGAGATGCTCGGCGCCGATCGCGGGCGACCACAGCCGGCCCGCCCAGCCGCGCGGGCGCAGCGACTCGTCGCCGCGCGCGGCATTCGGCTCGAACCAGTTCGGCCGCTCCCACCCGGACTTCTCGCCGAACGCCGCACCGAGCTCGGCGAGCCGTGCGTACGTCGGCGAGAGCCGCAGCGGCCGGCCCGCCTGCCGCTCGTGGCCCGGGTACTTGACGTCGTAGTACGTCTCGTAGACCTCGAGCGTGCGCGCGAGCGTGTAACCGCGCGAGCGGTAGTGGCGGCCGAAGCGGCGCGAGTCCATCTCCCACGTGTCGAGCGACGGCGTCCCCTCGACGATCCACTCGGCGACGAGCCGGCCCATCCCGCCTGCGCCGGCGAGGCCGTGCGCGCAGAAGCCGGCCGCCGTCCAGAGGCCGCGCACCTCCGTCGGGCCGAGGATGAACTCGCCGTCCGGCGTGAACGCCTCCGGCCCGTTGATCAGCCGGATCACCTCCATCTCCTCGAGCGAGGGCACGCGGACGAGCGCGTTCTCCATCAGCTCCTCGAAGCGCGGCCAGTCCTCGGCGAGCAGCTTGCCGTTGAAGTCGGGCGGAATCCCGTCGAGCGACCACGGCGCCGGGTGGCGCTCGTAGCCGCCCATGATCAGGCCGCCCGACTCCGGCCGGAAGTAGACGAGCAGCGAGGGGTCGCGCATCGTCGGCATGTCGAGCGGCAGCCCGCTGGGCTTCGTGACGAGGTACTCGTGCGCCATCGGCACGACGGGGACGTTCACGCCGGCGAGCGCGCCGATCTCCTTCGCGAACATCCCGCCGGCGTTGACGACGACCTCGGCCTCGATCTCCCCCTGGTCGGTGACGACGCCGGTCACCCGCCCGCGCTCGACGGCGATCCCGGTGACGCGTGTCTGCTGGTAGATCTCCGCCCCGCCGCGGCGCGCGCCCTCCGCGAGGGCGAAGGTGAGCTGCGACGGGTCGATGTAGCCGTCCGTCGGCAGGTACGCGGCCCCCAGCACGCCGTCGGTCGTCAGCGGCGGGAACAGCCGCTGCGCCTCCTCCGGCGAGATCAGCTCCAGCGGCAGCCCGAACGTCTTCGCCCAGCCGGCCTGGCGCGCGAGCTCCTCCACGCGCTCCTGCGACGACGCGAGGCGGAGCGAGCCGACCTCGCGCCAGCCGGTCGCGAGCCCGACCTCGTCGCCGAGCGTGCGGTAGAGGTCGACCGAGTTCATCATCATCCTCGTCAGCGCGAGCGAGCCGCGCAGCTGCCCCACCAGCCCCGCCGAGTGGAAGGTGGAGCCGCTCGTCAGCTCCGCGCGGTCGACGAGCACGACATCGGTCCAGCCGAGCTTCGTCAGCCAGTAGAGGATCGAGCAGCCGCCGACACCGCCGCCGATCACGACCGCCCGCGCGCGCGCCTTCATCAGGCGAACTTATCGCAGTGCCTCGGCCGCAGGCGGACGATCCCGGCCGGTTCGGTGCTACGCTCGCCTCAACACGAGCGAGTACCGGATGCGCGTCAGGTCGCGCCTCCTCTGCCCGTTCACGAAAAGGCAGAGGGAGGTGTTTTCGTAATGGCAACCGGCACCGTGAAGTGGTTCAACGACCAGAAGGGCTACGGGTTCATCACCCCGGACGAAGGCGGCAAGGACTTCTTCGTCCACCACAGCTCGATCGTCGGCAGCGGCTTCAAGACGCTCGCCGAGGGCGCGAAGGTCGAGTTCGAGCCTGCAGAGGGGCAGAAGGGCCCTGAGGCCAAGAACGTCGTGCTTGTCGGCGCGTGACCGGAGCGGGGCAGGTCGCCCCGCTCGTTCCGAGGTGAGGGGAGCGAGCATGGCCGTCAAGGACGAGAAGATCGAGCTGGAGGGCGAGGTGGTCGAGTCCTATCGCTCCGGCATGCACAGAGTCGCGCTCGACAACGGGCACGAGACGCTCGGCTACACGGCGGGGAAGATGCGGCGCTTCCGCATCCGCATCCTTCCGGGCGACCGTGTGAAGATCGAGCTGTCGCCGTACGACCTGACCCGCGGCCGCATCGTCTTCCGGAATCGCTAGGCCGAGCGATGATGCGAGCGAAGCCAGCCGAGCAAACGGCCTTCAGCTTCGGCAGCGGGGCGATGTCGCTCCGCAACACCGATGTCACGCAGCTGCTCGCCTCGCTGCGCGGGAGTGGCGATCTCGCGGCCGACTCGATCGCCGAGGAGATCGAAGCGCTGATGCTCGCGCGCGTTCGCGTCGACCTGCGCCCGACGGCCGCCGAGACGGCGGCGCTGGCGTCCGCGATCAGGCGGATCCTCGCGGCGTCGCCGGGACCGCGGCCGCACTTCACCCGAATGCTCGGGCTCGTCTCGCACTAGTCCACTAACCTGCGCGAACGACGAAGAAGGCGATCGCCACGTACTGGCACGCGACGGCGACGATCGTCAGCGCGTGGAAGACCTCGTGGTATCCGAACACGTGCGGCACGGGGTTCGGCCACTGTCGCGCGTAGACCACGGCGCCCACCGTGTACGCGAGGCCGCCCACCAGGAGCAGGGCGACGGCGGCAGGACTCAGACGCGAGACGAGCTCCGGCAGGGCGGCGACGCCGACCCAGCCGAGCGCGATCCCGATCGCTGCCGCAAGCCACTTCGGCGCGTCGACCCAGACGAACTTGAGCACGATCGCCACGCCCGCCCCGGCCCACACGATCGCGAGCACGGACCACCGCCACGCACCGTCGAGCGCGAGCAGGCACACCGCGGTGTACGTGCCTGCGATCAGCGTGTACACACCCGCGTGGTCGACCCGGCGCATCCGCCGGCGCATGCGGGGCGTCCACGTCACGCGGTGGTAGAGCGCGCTCGCTCCGAAGCACACGGCGACCGAGCCCGCGAACACCGCGGCGGCGACGTGCCGCCGCGGCCCGTCCGCCCCGACGATCAGAAGCGTCCCCACGACGAGCGAGGCCATGAACGCCACCTGGTGCAGGACACCGCGCAGCAGCGGCCTGCCCTGCGCCGCCGAGGCCGAAGGGGAGCTCATCCGGCGAAGGTACCTGATCTCGGCGCCCCAGTCGCCGCCCGGAGCCGCGCGGCCCGAGCCGCTACCGTCTTCCTGCAGGGGCGGTTAGCTCAGCTGGTAGAGCACCTGCTTTACACGCAGGGGGTCGCAGGTTCGAGCCCTGCACCGCCCATCCGTTGTCGTTATTACATCGACGTCCCTGCTCAGGGGCGTCTTTCTATGTCCGGTCGCCCGAGTAGCAGAACGTGCTTACTCAAACCGGCGGCGTTACCGGGGACAGGCTTACGCTGACGAGTTGTCGCCAGATCTCCGCGTCGGGCTTGCCTGCCCGGGGGCTGGTCAGACTCGACTGGAGTATGAGCGGACGGCGAGTGGAATGAAGATCGCGGCAACCGTGGCGCATCCGAGTAGCGCCCATCCGACCTGGGCAGTGAAGGTGCCGTCGTTCATCAGGTCACGCAGTGCCGAGACGACATGCGAGACAGGATTGACCCGCGTCACGGTCTGGAGCCATCCCGGAAGGGTGCTAACTGGGACGAATGCATTGGATAGGAAGGCCAAAGGGAACATGATCATCATGGACATGCCCTGGACGGCGCCGACGGTCTTGGCGATGGTGCCGATCCACATGAAGATCCAGGCGAGGGACCAGCCGGTGATGACGACAAGAACCATTCCGGCGGCCACGCCGGGCACGCCACCGCCGGGGCGGTAGCCCATGAGCACGCCCACGGTGAGGGTGACGCTGGCGGCAATGGCGTAGCGGGCGAGGTCGGCCAGCATCGGTCCGGCTAGCGGGGCGATCCGGGCGATGGGCAGCGACCTGAAGCGGTCGAACACGCCTTTGTCCATGTCCTCGCGGAGTTGGACTCCGGCGGCGACGCACGCGGTGATGGTGGTCATGGCGATGATGCCGGGAATGAGGATCGGCAAGTAGCTCGCTTGGCTGCCGGAGATGGCCCCGGCGAACATGAACCCGAACATCAGGGTGAACAGCACGGGCATCGCGGTGACGTCGACGAGCTGCTCGGGGTTTCGGCGCATCTTTATGAGGGCGCGCCATGCCAGCGTCTTGATCTGCGTGAGCGCGTCGCGAATGGGTACCGACGCCTGGACGGCGCGTGCGGACGGTTGGGGCGTGGCCCGGGTTGGGTAGGTGATGGTTGCGCTCATGAGTCGCTCGCTCCGTTGTCGGGGACGGGGGTTTCGCTGGGGCTGCCGGTCAGGGCCATGAACACATCGTCAAGGCTCGGTTGTTCGACGGTGGCGTTGGTGATGTCGAGTCGGTGGTTCCGGAGCGTGATGAGGACGTCGGCAGCCTGGTTGGCGTCGGTCAACGTGACGCTGAATCCTGAGCCGGTTGCGGCAAGGATCGGTGTCTCGCGGGTCAGGTCGGCAGCCAGTGCGGCCGCCTTCGCCGTGTCGGCGCCCTCGACCAGCTGGACGCGGAGGCTCGATGTGCCGATTTTGGCCTTGAGCTCAGCGGGGGTGCCCTCGGCGACCTTCCGGCCGCGATCGATCACGATGATCCGGCTAGCCAGTGCGTCGGCTTCGTCGAGGTACTGGGTGGTCAACAAGATCGTGGATCCCGCGGCGGCTAGATCGTGGATCGTGTCCCACATCTGGCCGCGAGTTCGGGGGTCGAGTCCGGTCGTGGGCTCGTCGAGGAAGATCAGTGCGGGTCTCGTGATCAGGCTGGCCGCGAGATCGAGACGGCGGCGCATGCCGCCGGAGAATTGCGAGATGGGTCGGCGAGCAGCCTCGGTCAGGTCGAACTGCGCGAGCAGGTCGTCGCCGGTGCTGTGGGCCTTCTTGGAGGACAGTCCCTGCAGGCGACCAAACAGCCAGAGGTTCTCGCGGGCCGTCAGGTTCTCGTCGACCGACGCGTACTGACCGGTGACGCCGATCAGTTGCCGCACCGCGTGGCCCTCACTGCGCACGTCATGACCGAAGATCCTCGCCTCGCCGCCATCAATCGGCAGCAGCGTCGCCAACATGTTCAGCATCGTGGTCTTGCCGGCACCGTTCGGGCCGAGCACCCCGAAGATCTCACCTTCCATGACGGTGAGGTCGATGTCGTCGACGGCGCGGTTCGTGCCGAACGTCTTCGTCAAGCCGCGGGCCTCGACAGCCGGGGTGACCGAAGATGAACCGTCGCTGTCGGCTCGGTGAGTGATGCGATCGGATCGTTCTGGCTGCGCCGTGGCATCTATCGTCATGTGGCCCCTCTATTGTTAGTGTCACCATAAATATAGCATGACACTAAGATTTGGTCTATACTGGTTCACATGACCACACCCGGCGCCCTCGACGTGGATGCCATCCTCGAGATCCTCGAAGCGATGCACCCCGATGAGGCCCCTGACCCGAACGAGTCCCTGCGCCAACGCAAGAAGCGGCGGGTTCGTCAACAGATCTCGAACATGGCGACCGCCATGTTCTTGGTTCACGGTTTCGACAACGTGACCGTCGCCCGGATCGCGGCGGCGTGCGAGGTCTCCGAGCAGACCGTGTTCAACTACTTCCCGACCAAGGAGTCGATGTTCTTCGATCGCTCCGAGTCCATGGTCAACGCGGTGGCGGATGCCGTAAGGGAACGCGGGAGCGCTTCACTGGTCGAAGCCGTTGTGCAATCGCTGGGCGGCGGGATTCACTCTGGCCAATCGGAGGCCTTGGATGAAGCCGGCCAGCTGCGCCTGTTCCGGCTCTTTTGCGACGCCGCCACCGGATCGCCAACGCTTGCCGCGGCGCGGTTCGCTGACTTGCCGCGTTTCATAGACAAGGTATCCATCGCGCTTGCGCAACGAATCGGCGCGGACCCGATCGATCCCGAGGTGCAGCTCGCCACGTTCGTCATCGCCGGCCTCCTCCGAGTCCGACTGCAGTCAACCTTTCACCACGTCCAGCAAGCGACTTCAATCGCCGCACTGAACGACGTCGTCCGCCGCGACATCCTCAAGGCTGTCCAGCTCGCCGAGCCGACCCTTACCGCATTCGACAACATGCGCGAAACGGCGGAGGGCCGCGGCGCTGCAACGCTTGCCGGCCCGCTGAAGAGTTGATCCGCCGATCAGGCTTCGTGCCATCGGCCAAAGGGAGGGTCGACGCTGGACCTCGACGGCCCTCTTGTCGTAAAATGAGTTACAAGTAGGGCGTTTGCGAGGGTTCTACTTCCGCCTCACGGCAGAGCGAGGTTCGAAAGCTGCCCTGCAAGGTCCATCCGTTGTGCTTGTTACATCAACGTCGCTGCTCAGAGGCATGTTTCGAAGTCCGATCGCTCAAGGGCAAACTGCTCCCATTCAAACCACGAGCTTGGAGGGGAGCCCTCACCGACGTTCCTGACCGGGCTCAGGTTCACACCCACCCGAGGCCATGGCGAAGGGCGGACTGGGTTGAGCACGGCTACTGAGTTCGCTGGCGATGCTGGCGCCGAGAGTTTCATGGGAGGCCTCGGACAGGGTTCCGCGCGCGTCATCCGGTTAGACGCGCGCGCGCGTCATCCGGTTAAACGCTGATGCCGAAGGCCGCGTGTGAGGGGACAGTCGAGTTGGATCTCTGTGCGGCGACTCCGCTGGTCATTTGGCCATTAGCGGACCCGACTGCCGGTGTTGCTGTGCGAAACCCGATCCAGGCTCGGTTGGAGAGAGGGGAGGCACATCATGGTTGGAGAGAGGGCACGCCACATCATGGAGTCGTCGAGACGAGAGGTAGTCAACATGGGCAGGTTCGGTTTGCCTGGTCGCCTCGTGCGGACGCGGCCGGCGAGGCGCCTCTTCCTGCTGCTCTCGTTGCTTACGGTTGTCGTCGGCCTGCTCGCCGGGAGCGCAAGCTCGGCAACGTCGGTCACGATCGTCGATCTCGGCACCCTCGGCGGGACCAGGAGCTACGCCAATGCCGTGAACGACAGCGGTCAGGTCGTCGGCGAGAGCACCACGGCCGGCGACGCCTCGACGCACGCGTTTTCGTGGACGCAGGCGGGCGGGATGGTCGATCTCGGCACCCTCGGCGGCAGTACGAGCTTCGCCCTTGCGGTGAACGGGAGCGGCCAGGTCGTCGGCGGCAGCACCACCGCCGCCGGCCAGACCCACGCGGTGCTGTGGCAGACCCAGGTTGACGCGTCGCCCCCGGTTGTGACCCCGCACGTCACGGGCACGCTGGGCTCGGGCGGTTGGTATGTCTCGGACGTCAGTGTCAGCTGGACGGTCTCGGATCCGGAGTCCGAGGTCACGAGCACGAGCGGCTGCGACCCGTCGTCCGTGACGGCCGACACCGCGGGCGTCTCGTTCACCTGCTCGGCCACCTCGGCCGGCGGGACGGCCTCGGCGTCGACCGGGACGATCAAGCGTGACGCGACGAACCCGACCGTCACGTACGCGGGGAACGCCGGCACCTATGGGCTCGTCGACATGGTCGCGATCACGTGCACGGCCGCGGACAACCTGTCCGGGGTCGCCTCGAGCACGTGCGCGGGCGCGAGCGGGCCGGCCTGGGCGTTCGGCGCCGGGTCGCACACGCTCTCGGCCACCGCGACGGACAACGCCGGCAACCTCGGCTCGGCAACGGCGACCTTCACCGTGACGGTCACGCCGGGCAGCCTCGGTGCGTTGACGCTGCAGTTCGTGCAGAGCTCGGCGCGCTACCAGGCGCTCAGTGCGCGGCAGCAGGCGGCCGTCGATGCACTCGCGAGGACGGCGACTCAGGCTCTCGTGCAGATCGTGCCGAGGTTGAACGCGAAGCAGAAGGAGGCCTTCGTCTGCGTGTACAAGCTGGCGCTGAATGCGCTCGTCCGGGGTGGCTGGCTGACCCAGAGCCAGGCGAACACGCTGGTCGGGTTCGCGCAGACGCTCTAGGCCCGCACCCGACGGAACGGCGGCTCCGCCCGATCGGAGCCGCCGTTTCGCTCAAGAGCCGGGCGCTCGCCGAGCGGAACTCAGGGCAGGGCGAGGTTCGAAAGCTGCCCTGCAAGGTCCATCCATCTCTGCGAGAGGAGATCCGGCGCCGCACATCGACCTGCCCGAAGGCGTTCCAGGCATTCGCAGCGCGATGATGTTCCGCCCCGAAACCGCCGCACCCCTGCTCCAGCTGGCTGAGGTGCTCCTGCGCGGCGAGAACACGCTCAGCCGCGCTTACCTCGCCCCCGTACCGGCGGCGACCAGCTGAGACTAGACGGCGCCGCCGGCCGCCGGCGGTGCGGCACTCGTCGGCCCGGCGGCGATCGCGGCGGTGCGGCTCAGGTAGTCCTCGACCAGGAGCAGGTTGCCCGTGCCGGCACGGTCGACGACGGCGAGCAGCGCGGACATGCTCGCGACCTCCTCCCGCTGCTCCTCGAGGAACCAACCGAGGAACTGCTCACCGACGTGCTCGTTCTCCTCTCGCGCGATCTGGACGAGGCTCGAGATCTGCGCCGTCACCGTCCGCTCCTGCTCGAGCGCGAGCACGATCGGTGCGCGATCGTCCGCGAACGCGGCTTCCGGCTGCTGCACGCCCGGGATCTCGACGCTCGCGCCGCTGTCGAGGAGGTACTGGACGAGCATCATCGCGTGGTTGCGCTCCTCGAGCGCCTGCCGGTAGAAGTGCGCGGCGAGCTGCGGGAGCGTCTGCGCGTCGTAGTGCACCGCGATCGCGATGTACTGCTGCGAGGCGGCGAACTCACTCGCGACCTGCGTGTTGACGGCGTCGGTGAAGCGGCTCATGTTCTTGATTCCTGTCGAGGTAGTCTAGGCGAAGGCAATGGCCGTCGAAGCCACGCAGGTGAGCCTCCTCCGCTGGCTGCGGCGGCAGCTCGCGCAGCCGAGCCCGATTCGCGAGCGCCTCGAGGCTGCGGTCGAGCACGACGACCCGGCGGAGGCGCGCCGCGTCGTGGCGCGCCTCCCGTTCACCGACGACCAGCGCCGCAACGTCGAGCAGCTGCTCGCGGCCTGGGAACGTACACTCGGTCGCGCGGGCCGGTAGCTCAGTCGGTAGAGCAGGGGACTTTTAATCCCAAGGTCGCTGGTTCGATCCCAGCCCGGCCCATCACAAAATGCCTGCTCATACGCGACGTTTTCGGTGCCCGGTCCAAGCCGTACAGGGTAGGTGGAGTACGAGTGGAGTACGAGACAGGCCGCGGTCAGACCGGGAACGCACCCTCCATCTTGGCGGCCTGGAGCTTCCGCTCGGCGCGCTCCCAGTGGCCGTAGATGTCGGTTGTCACCTTCAGCGAGGAGTGGCCGAGGTGCCGCGAGAGCCAAGTGATCTGGGCGCCGCTCTCGAGCGCACGCTTGGCGAACGTGTGCCGGAAGCTGTGGAAGGTCCGTCGCTCCTGCGTCGGTCC
Source organism: Gaiellaceae bacterium (assembly GCA_050013935.1). Lineage (GTDB taxonomy): Bacteria > Actinomycetota > Thermoleophilia > Gaiellales > Gaiellaceae > Palsa-739. The sequence continues at coordinate 20,977 of JBEKEH010000003.1, forward strand.
GACCCGCTGGATGTCCGCGCGAGCCATCGCCGGGTAGAGCTGGCGCCGGAGCAGAACGGACGGCGTCAGGAACCTGACGCCGTCGTCGCCGGGGAAGACGAGGCTGTCGCCGTTCGCGCTCCCCCACTCGCCGCGGACTCCGGAAAGAAGCTCGACGACGTCGGAGATCAGGTCGACGTCACGTCGCTCACGGTTCTTCGGTGTTCCCAGCGTGCCGCCGGTATAGCTGCGCCGGACGCGCACGACAGCCTGGTCGAGGTCGACATCGCACCAGCGGAGCGCGAACAGCTCCCCCTGTCGCATGCCTGTTTTGAGCGCAACCAGGCAGAGCGTCCTGTACGGCTCGTCCTGGAGGTGCGCGAAGAGGCGAGGTAGCTCCTCGTTCTCGAAGTAGGCGGCCTCCTTCCGCTCAGGCCGAGGCCTCTGCGCCGGCGGCATCTCACGAACCGGGTTAAAGCCCGCGTACCGGTAGTAGATGGCGGCCTGGAGGCAGGCACCAAGGACACGCAGGTGCTTGGCACGCGTGGAGGGCGAGCAGCCCCGCTCGCGCAAGATCCCGTTGAAGGAAGCGATGTCCTCGGGACCGAGCCGGCGCACGCGCTGGCCGCCGAACGCCCCTTTGGCGTGTGCGATCGTCGAACGGTATGAGCCGACGGTGGAGGGCTTGCGCTCGAGTGAGGCGAGCCAACGGTCAGCCCACTCGGAGAACCCGATGTTCAGCCGAGGACGGAAGTCGCCGTCTTCGACCTCAGCGGCAACTCGGTGTAGTGCGACCTCAGCCTGCTGACGGTCTCGCCCGACGGCCTCCTTGTACGCCTGCCCACCCTCACGCACGACAACGTAATAGATGGGCCCGTCCGGACACGTGCAACCATCCGTCCCCTCCCCCAACGGCGTCCACGGACGTCCAAGAGCGCATCGACGGGAGTGCTTCGCCTGCAGGCTAGCCATTGGAAAGTGACGTCGTTAAGGACATTTATAGTCCTTATCTTAGTCACTTTCTCACTTTTCTCTACTTCTGCGCTCTCGGTCCGACGAAGTTCGTACGGTTCCCAATGTGGAACTGAGACTGGTCGGGCTGGCCGAGGTGGCTGAACTGCTCGGTGTCAGTAGGCGGACCGCAACCCGCTACACGGCGCGGCCTGACTTTCCCACGCCAGTCTCCCGACTTCGCTCCGGGCCAGTGTGGCTCGAACAAGACGTACTCGAATGGGCACGGGGCGCTCCCGTTCAACGGGGCCGGCCGCCCAAGTTTCCACGCAAACGCCCGCCTTCATAGACATCTCCCGGTGCCCGTCCGAGTAGGGCCACGCGCTGACGTTGTCGGATCTGGGTTTGCAAACCGGAGGTCACCGGTTCGATCCCGGTACGCTCCACTGAACTTGGCGTTGCGCAAACCTCGGGCGTGACGACGCGGTAGGTCGGCAGGATCTCTGACCGACCATTGACGCGGAGCTCCTTGATCAGCAGCCGCAGCAGGGCTTTGGTCTGTTCGGGCTCGCCGGCGGCGAGCGTGTCGCGGAGCCGGTCGGCGACGGTGGCGAGCGCTTGCGGATCGAAGCTCTCGGCCGGGTCGGCGAGCTGGCCAGCGAGCGCCTGCTCCTGCTCGCGCAACGTGTCGAGCTTCGCCTCGAGCCCGGCGAGACGAGTCTTGAACTGGCCGGGTTCGAGATCTCCTGTCTCGAACGCCTGGTAGTAGCGGTCGAGCGCACGCTCGCCACGGCGAATCTCCTCAACGACGGTGCGGCGCTGTTCTTCGAGTGCGGGTCGGTCGGCGCGCTGCCTGGTGTAGGCGCGGTGGAGGGCGTCGGCGATCAGGTCGCCGTCGCGATACAGGCCGGCGAGCTGGTTGAGGAGAGAGCGCAGAACGCCCCTATCGGGGTGTCAGTTCATACCGGTGAGGCTTGGGGCGGCGGCGAGCAGGAGATCGCGGCTAAGCGAGCGGATACTGAAGTAGCGGCAGTAAAAGTGGGCCATCTCGCGCCAGGACGACCTTCTGGAAGCTCTACGCGGAGCGTGCGCCCCAATAAGGCCACCGCGCATGAGGCGGGCTGGCGTTAGTCCCACCAGCTGCCGCCGACAAGGCGCTCGCCGTCCGCGACGAGGGCAAGGCCGATCAGCGCAGCTAGGTTGGCGAACGCATAGGGAACGTCCCCGGTGTGGGTGGCGAGCCGGAAGCGGTCGGGGTGGTCGAAGAGCGTCTCGAGGAAGCCATGCGCACTGTTGCGGGTGGCGCGGAGCGTCTTGGAGACGTAGGTGTCCATGTCTTCGGGGTGGAGCTCGTCGGCGGCGTCCCGGGCGACTCGTACGCCGTGCTCAGTCAGCCGGTGTGGCAAGACACCGGCCCGGATGTCGCCGTAGATCGTCTCGTAGAGCAGTTCGGCAAAGGCGGCGAAGCGCCCAGGGAAGCTGCCGGGAAGAGCTGCGAACGAGCGTTGAAGCTTTGGGAGCGTGTCGCTGCGGCGGAGCAGGCGCTTGAAGCCCATGCCGCTCGACCCTCGGCCGGTACCGAGGAGCGCTTCGGCCTTATCAAGGAGATCGAAGCCGGCCTGTTGTCGCGCGAGCGCCGCGGACTGCGGACCTGAGAGGACGAGCAACGCATCGGCGAGCATCCGCTCGAACGTGAGGAGCCACGCGTACTGGCGCGCCGGTTCGTGAGCGCCGAACTGGCTTGCGAAGCGGGTCGGGTCGGCGGCATGGCTGTAGGCGACGTTGAGTCGCCCGACCCACCAGGGTAGGAGCTCCTCCACCTCCGCAGCGGTGAGTCCGTCGCTGAGCTCGAGCTCGCCCCACGGCTCCTGCGGGTACTTCTCGAGCACGTTCGGTTCGTACAGAGCGGCAAGAGATCTCGGGGGAGGGACCCGCAGTTCCTTCAGCTCGCCGAACAACAGCACCAGCGCATGCGGCGCGTAGCTGACCGCGTAGCCGAACGCACCGGGCGAGAACGCGAGCAGCAATGGGTCGAGCGCGGACGTGACATCGACCGTGTCCGTGAGGCTGTGGCCCTCAAGCGCGCGCAGGCCGGCGAACGACTCGGGGTCGAGGGGAAGATCGGGAGTTAGCTCGAGGGCGACACGCGTGCGAAGCACCGTAAGCCGCGCAGCCCAGCTCTCCTCGGCAGTCACGAGCCAAAGCGACCCGTCGGGCACGTCAGAGAAGATCGACTTAACCTGGGCGTCGAGAATCCCGGCCAGTTCGCTCGGTGGCGTGGCTGCAACAAGGGCCTGGAACGCATACAGGTGCGAGGCGAGGTCGCCGCGCTCCAGCAGCTCGTCCGCTTGGCGAGCGAGCAGCTCGCGGTTGATCGTTCGGCTATCGAAACCACGATTCTCCTCGAGAGTCGCCCAACCGTCCGCGGCGCCGTTGGCCGGATCCCACAGTCGATGCGCGCGGAGAAACTCGCGCACCGCGCCCGCGCCCTCGGCTGGCTCCACCCCGACGGCATCGGGCGGAAAGTCGACGACGCGAAATTGCGCCTGGTTCGCCAGGAAATCCCGGTAGCCCGTCGCTCGCTCGGGATCCGGGAGCGTAAACGAGACTAGGTCGGCGTCGCCCATGTAGTGGATTCTCACGCGCCGCGGGGACGCACGCCGCCTGCGCGCGCCGCTCTGGCTTCAGGTCGGCCGGCCTCAGGTGCTCGCCAGCCGAGGCGCAAGGCGGACAGACGTCGGGCCGCTCCGCTTGAATCACGATCTGCGACGGAACTCAGCCGCCTCTGGCAGCCAACGGGCAGAAACCGCATGACCTTTCCCACCCTCAGCGACGAGATCCTCTTCGGTCGGCCGACGCGTTGGAAGATCTTCGTGTCCTCGAAGATGAACGGCAACCCGCTGACGGCGGAGCGCGAGACTGCGATCCAGGCAATCGAGAGCACGTCGCTCGCCCACGCGTGGTGCTGGGAACGGCACGCGCGCGCCGGCGAGTTCTGCGCGGAGGGGGTGTGCATCGGCCACGCACGGACAAGCGACGGGCTCGTCCTCATCCTCGGTGACACCTTGACGCCGATCACCCGTAAGGAGTACGTCGCCGCGGGAGAGGCACAGGCCGCCAGGTTCATCTTCATCCAAGACGGCGTCGGCCGCGATGACGACGCACGCGAATTCATCCGGCGCGAGCGCGAACGAGCGGTCACGAAGAACTTCGCAAATCTGTCCGAGCTCCGGAAGCACATCATCGACGCGCTGAACCACCACGCGGTCAACTCCGCTCGGCAACAGCAGCTCGCTCGGCTCGGCCAAGCGCCGCCGCGCCACAAGATCCACGTTCGCTTCCCCCGTCGAGGACGGGCAGCGTGACCCAGCTAGCGGCGCTCGACCGCGTCCTCGACGTCGCCGCGCAAACGGGCGAATTACGAGCCGAGCTCGACCGGATCGACCAGCTCGCACTCGCCGGGCGATTTGACGAACTGGCCGAGAGCCTGCTCGAGCTCGCCAACAACTTCCACTACGCCGGCTACCCCCATCTCGTGCTCGCCGCCGTCGCCGATCTCCGCGCGCTCGTTCCACCCGAGTCGCTCACATCGCCTACGGACGCCTGGGCGATGAACTTCGAGGCGCTCGGGCACTCCGCGCTTGGCAATGAGCAGCGAGCGGGCGAGATCCTCGAGCACATGCTCGCGCGGGGTCGAGACCTCGACGACGCACAGATCATCTCCACGGCACTTCAGAACCTCGGCGTTCGCGCGCTAATCGGCGGTGACCCACGCGAGGCGATCCGGCTCGCAGCCGAGGCCTACCGGATGAAGAGAGACCTTGGCGACGACTTCGCGGCCGCACAGATCCTCCTCAACCTTGCAACTGCCCTCCAGGCTCGCGGTGAGCTGGACGAAGCCGAGCAGATCCTGGCCGAATTCGCGCCACTGATCACACGCGTGGCCGAATGGGGTCTGGAGGCGTCCATCTACGGCGGCCTCGGCCAGCTCCAGAGCAAGCGGGGCGAATACGACGCCGCGGAAGAGAACTTCCGGCATGCCCTCCATGCGGCGCGGAAGGCGGATGACCTCTCTAAGCAAGTGATCGCGCTGCAGAACCTCGGGTCACTCGAAGTCGACCGGGGCCGGTCGGGACGTGCGCTCCGCTGGTACCGGAAGGCGTTGCGTCTCGCCGAGACTTCGGACGCGCCGCCGCAACTCGAGCTGATCTACCGAAGCATGGCCATGGCTCTACATCGCAGCGGTCGGGATGCCGAGGCCGAGTCGGCCCTCGAGGAAGCGCAAGGAGCCGCGCTCCGGTTCGAAGACGAGCGTCTGCGCGCGGGAGCTCTTGCCGATCTCGCCGCGCTCCGCGCGCTTCACGGCCACGCAGAGGAAGCGCGCGTAATGCTGGCCGAAGCACTCGACGTCCTCGATGCAACGGACGACAGAGAGCGCCAAGTCGGCGCGCTGAGAAATCTCGCCGTCCTGGAAACGCAGGTCGGAGAGACCGAGTCCGCGATCGCCCACCTCGACCGAGGTCTCGCGCTCGCAGCTAACGCGAGCCGAGATACGCGCTCCGACTTGCTTGAGATCGCTGCGCAAGCAGCTCTGGCTGCGAACCAGAAACAGCGCGCGCTCACATATCTCCTACGCGACATCGAGGAGGCCACCGCTATCGACGCCCGCGAGGGCACCTGGCGTCGGCTTTACGCAGCATCGGTGCTTCGTGATGCAGGTTGGGTCGAGCAGTCGTTGCCGTTGTACGAGGGAGCCGTAGAGAGCGCCAAGCGTCTCGAAGACGACCAACTCGCCTTCGACGCTCGCAACGACCGGGCTATGGCGTTGGTCGAGCTCGATCGGCTGGACGATGCGGAGACGGAGCTCCAGGCGCTTGCTGAATTCGCTCGGGAACGGGCGAACCGCGTGATGGAGCAACAAGCGGTCTACAACCTCGGCGAAGTCATACGCAGGCGCGGTGACCCGACGAGCGCTGCTCAGCACGGGCACCAGGCGGTTGCATTGGCGCGAGCACTCGCCGACACGCGAGCCGAGATCGAGAGCCTCTGCAACCTCGGCCTGGCGCTGGCCGACGCTGAACGGCTGGACGAGGCACGGCAGACCTACCGCCACGCGGAGCGGCTCGCTAATCGCGCCCGTCTGTCGTCGCTCGAAGCGCACGCGATCAGCGGGCGAGCCGGCGTCGCCTTCCTGGATCGACGCTATGTGCAAGCCGCCGGCCTCTACCAGCGAGCCGCCGACATTTCCGCCGGGAACGACCCCGAACACCTCGGCGACCTTGCGGGTCTGCTCGAAAGCCTCTCAGCTGCGGGGAAGAGCCAGAACCTGCAGCAGGTCACACAAGAACTCGTCGATGTTGCGCAACGCTCGCATGGCGAAGCCGACGCGGTTATCGCTCTCGCCCGCGGTGCGAGCCGCTGGCTCGCACGCGACACACGTGACGAAGCCGCCAGCCTTTTCGCGGTGGCGATCGTCCTCGGGGCCGTCGCCGCGGACATCAACTTCAAGCCCGCACCCGGCGAGCCGCCGATCACCGAGGAGGGCGCTCGATCGATGCTGATGCCGGTCATGCTCCTCGTCACCTACGGAGCACAGGAGCTCGGCGAGCAAACTGACGCGTTCTACGAGCAGGTCTTCACGGTCCTCGACGACCAGTACGAGGGCATCGGGCAACACCTTCGCTTCGTGCTCGATACCGCCCGCGATGCGGCTGCTCGGGAACCCGGCGACGAGCCGCGGCGCGACTAGCAATTCGCCGCCTACGCTGGGAGGCCCACAACCTAGCCAGGCTGCGTCCACGACAAGCACGCTGAAACCGCCCAGCGCCGCCGACGCCCGGAGCTAGCGACTAGCCCGTGCCGTGCAAGCGCGACCGCCCAAACCCGGTCACCGTCAGACCCGGTCCGGCTCACACGACGGGATCGCGCCGAACTCGGGCGTGGCGCCGACGCCCTCGGTCGACAACGACAGCACACGGCTTCCCAGGCTGATAGCAGCACTTGCGAGCGGATCCATGTCCATCATTGTGTCGCTCGCGTGGCGCGAGCACTCAACAGGGCGTCGGCGATCAGCTCGCAGACAGTTCTAGCGCGCGGTTCAGTTTGTCGTACGCGATGAGGAGGCGGAGCGAATCGCGTCCGTCCATCAGGCAGTAGCGCCGTGCGGCTCCTGGCTGGACGGCAAACGCCCGAAGAGTCGCGCGAACCGGACTGGTGATCTCATGAGCATGTTGAACCACCAGCAATTGGGCCGGTTCTTGTGCGAGCCGATAGATCTGGTCGTTGTTCTTGCCCAGGTGGTTGAGGCCCATCGGGGCGAACCGTGCCGGCCCCTTCAAGAGGAACGCGGCAGTCGTCGGCCGCCCCTTCAGATGGACATGGGCTGCGTAGTGATCCGACATCTCACCGCCCCAGTCGGCCGTGGTCTTGTCCCCGAGTATCTCGCCGAGGCACGTCTTGAAGGCAGCCTCGGAGACATCTCGCATGACTTCGAAGGCGCGGGGAGCCTCGACTTCCTCTACTGCCTGAAACTCATCTACGTCCTCAATGAAGACCTCGAAGAACTCGTACCCATGCCACTCAGGCGACGGCACAACGCCGGAGTTCTCTCTGTCCTCAAGCCAAGGGCCACCCATCAACAGGGGATGGAAGAGCAGTCGTCCACCTGAGAAGTTGTGGAGTTGGGCAACGACGGCGATCGTGTCTCCGCTCCGCAGCTCGGACCGCGTTGTCGTCGCGGCGATGTGCTCGGTCGAGTACTCGATGACCGCGGAGAGATCATCAACACTTGGGAGCACGATGCGGTTTCTTGCGCGCTCGCCATCACCGAGCGACTCGGCAGGCTCGAGCTCCACGACAGAGCAAAACAGCCGGCCCCGCCTGCCTGCGACCAGACTGCCGAGTGTCGGCACACCCAGCGACTCGCAGAAGATCAGAAGTGCGTCCGTGTAAATGCGATCAACACGAAGGCGTCGCAGGTAGTCGGGCATCTCGGGCAAGCGTGCAATCGTGTCGTCTACGTGCCTCATCGCCTCATCCCCAAGGAGGGTCGCGATGCTGCGGTGATGCACGAACCCTGGATCGATCGTGAGCGTGAGTTCAGCTGTGCGCTGCTCCGAAGTCAGGTGCTCACGGATCCAAGGCTGCTCGGACATGTTGCCTAGCGGGCCAGCATGTACGGCTCGCCGGAATAGACCTCGCGAGTTCCGACGCGCACCCATCCGGCCACCTGGCGCTCCGTCAGCTCGGGCATATCGCGCGGCAGCCAGGTCGTGGCAGAGTCGCGCGCCTCAATCTTCCCTGGGATCTCCCCGCTCTGGTGGAAGACCTGGATCGTCTGCCCGCCGCACTCGACACCCACGGCCTTCACTTGAATTGGATGCTCGCTGTAATTGATCGCGGTGATGAGGACCACGTGCCGCGTTCCCTCCGGCGGCGCGATGATCCCTTCCCGCACCTCGACGACCACCCGCGTCGCGTGGCCGCGGTGCCACGACCAGATATTCCAACCGAGCGCGGTTAGTCCACCAGCCGTGCCGAGGCTGCCGGCCACTGCGCCGTAGATCGCGAGCACGTCGGACATACCGTCCGATGATCGCGATTGGACCCGACGGCGCAGTCAGCTCCGATACTGAGCCCCTCCGCCAACATCGCCCAGACTAGGCCCCGGCCTCGAGATCAAGAGGCTCAGCCGCGACGTGGTTTGTACAACGCCAAGTTCCGTCCACTCGGGACCGTTCCATATTCAGTTCCAATAAGCTTCTAGGCTTGGCTCCCCGTCATTGACGACCTGAGACCGCGGCGAGGTGGGCCAGCTCCAACGTCTCTAGAGGCGAGTCTTCTTGGGCAAGAAGCTCTGCCTTCGGCTCCGAGCGACCGGCCACAGCCCGACTTCAGACGCGCCGTATAGACCCCGGACAGCGTAACCGGCTCGGCTCGCGCTGACTCGCCGCGGCTCCTGAGGGCCCGGAATAGGCTGTTGACTCGATGAGATCGGACTCGACTCGCTGGACGGAGATCACGCCGACGCAGTTCCCGTGGGAGCGGGAGGCGCTGGACTACGTCCGCGAGCGGCTCCCGGATCACGACCCTTACCGGGCGTTCGCGCTCTTCGAGTTCATCGCCTCCGACGGGTCGATCAACGAGGTCGACCTGCTCGCAATCGCGCCGACGGGGATCTACCTCGTGGAGATCAAAAGCTGGCCCGGCGTGGTGAGCGGCGACCAGCGCGACTGGGTGCGCGAGCAAGAGGGCCGACGGCCGCGATACGAGGAGAACCCACTGCTACTGGCAGATCGAAAAGCGAAGCGACTCGCGTCCCTGCTCGCCCAGCAGCCGTCGGTACGCAAGGCCAAGGCCAGGATCCCGTTCATCCAGCCGCTCGTGTTCCTCTCTCACCCGGACGTCGTGTGCAAACTGCCTCCGTTCGCGCGCCAGCACGTCTACCTCCGAGACGAATCACCCGAGGGGCGTCAGCGCGAAGGGATCGTGGGAGCGCTGACCCAGACGGAGCCGCGCCGCGCCGACCGATCCGCGCTTCAGCTCGTTCTCCGTGCCCTCAACGAAGCCGGTGTTCGCCCCGCGCGCCGTAAGCGCCAGGTCGCCGACTACCTGCTTGGCGAGCTCATCGGCGAAGGAACCGGCTACCAGGATTTCAAGGCACGGCACGTCTCCCTCGACGAAGCTGCCAGGATTCGCATCTACGGGCTCGACCGTGAGCGCCCCGCGGACGAGCACGAAGCCGTTCGCCGGGCAGCGAAGCGCGAATACGAGCTCATCGGCGGCCTCGCCCATCCCGGTTTCGACAGTCCGCGCCTCTATACAGAGACGGAGACAGGCCCCGCGCTCGTATACCGGCTCGACGAGACGGCTGAGCGTCTCGACAGCTTCCTCGCAACCCGCGCCGACCAGCTCTCGTTTGAAGAGCGTGTCAGCCTCGTGCGCCAGCTAGCCGAGACGCTCGACTACGCCCATCGCAAGAACATCGTCCATAGGTCGCTTAGCCCTTACAGCATCGACGTCGCGAATCCGGACTCCCTCATCCCGACCCTCCGCATCCGCGACTGGCACGTGGGTTTCCAGCTCGACGGCACCGGAGGGCACACGCGCGGCGTCACCTCCCACGCTTCACTGCTTGTGCCCGAGCCCGCCCAGATCTACCTCGCGCCCGAAGCGCTGCTGCTTGGCGATGACGCGGACAGCTCGGTGGACGTCTTCTCGTTCGGCACTGTCTCGTACCTCCTTCTGACGGGACGCGCACCAGCGACGACGCATCAGGAACTGCTCGAGCGAGTGCAGAGCGGGCTCAGCCTCACCGCTGCGATCGACGGTGTTCCCGAGTCGCTCGAGCTGCTCGTCCAGAGTGCATCTCTCGGCGACGTGAGCGCGCGCCCGGTTGGCATGACCGACGTCCTCTCGCTTCTCGACGACGTCGACAAAGAACTCCAGCACGGCACGGAGGAGATTGCAGACCCGGCCGTCGCTTCGACGGGTGACGAGCTCGGCTCCGGCATCACCGTCGTTGACCGGCTGGGAGCCGGGGCGACCGCATATGCCCTGCTCGTCGAGTGCGATGGCGCGGCAAGGGTGCTGAAGGTCGCACGATCCACCGAACACAACGACCGACTCCATGACGAGGCGGAGGTGCTCGAGCAGCTCAACCACGCATGCGTCGTCCGGCTCTACGAGACCGTAGAGATCGGGGATCGGGTGGGTCTGCTCCTCTCCGATGCCGGTACGCCGACGCTCGGCGCGGTTCTGCGCGAGACCGGTCGCCCGCACCTCGACATGCTCGAGCGGTGGGGATGCGACCTTCTCGAAGCCGTTGCGTATCTCGAATCGATGGGGATCCCTCACCGAGACATTAAGCCCGACAACCTCGGCGTCGCGGAGAGGCCCGGCAATCGAGAGCGACATCTGGTGCTCTTCGACTTCTCGCTGTCACGCGCGTCGGCCGGCAACGTGCGTGCCGGTACGACTGGGTATCTCGACCCGTTCCTTTCCCTGCGCGGCACGTGGGATCTTCATGCGGATCGCTGGTCGGCGAGCGTGACGCTGCATCAGATGGCCACCGGCGAGCTTCCCCGCTTCGGTGACGGACGCAGTGATCCCGCCGCTATTGCCGACGAAGCGGATGTCGACGATCACAGCTTCGATGCTTCCATCGCACCGCAGCTAGCGAACTTCTTCCGGACGGCGCTACGTCGGGACGCGGTCGAGCGGTTCGGCACGACGGAGGAGATGCTTCGCGCCTGGCGGGAGGTGTTCGAGCGTGTCGACACGACGACAACCGGGCACGACGAGGAGGGGCGGTTCGACGCAGTCGAGGTCGCGGCGCGGGCCTCGCTCGACGATCCTCTCGTGGCTCTTGGCGTTCCGGCCCGTGTCTCGGAGCTGCTGGAGCGCCTCGGCGCGTCGAAGGTCCGCGACGCCCTTTCCATCGACATAGTCGACCTCAGTCGAACGCCGGGCGTCGGGAACCAGACGCGCCGCGTCGCGCGAGACCTGGTACGCGCGCTGCGGGATCGCTTCGCCGACCGGCTCGCCGGCGTCGAAGACGAGTCGCTAAGCATCGATCTGCTCGTCCAGAGACTGATTCCCCGTGGTCCGGACAAGAGGCAGGAGCGTTTCTGCGAGGCGATTCTGGGGCTCGCGCAGCCGACTCTGGTCGACAGCGGTGTGCTGGGCGAGGGAGCATGGGAGCCGCTGGCGACTGTCACTCAGCGCCTCGAGCTCACAGTCGAGGAGGCCACAAGCGCGATCGAGGTCGCCCGCGGACGTTGGCTCCGGACGCCGGCGCTCACGACCGTTCGTCGTGACGTCGAAGCTGCGCTCGCCGGCGAGGGCAGGGTGCTCACGGTGGACGAACTCGCGGCTGCGCTCCTCGCGCGCCGGGGTTCAACACGCGCCCCCGACGAACGGATGCGAAACGCCGCTGCCGTAGCTCGGGCCGCGATCGAGGCGGAGATCGGCCGCAAGGACGCGCGGTTCGTGCTCCACCGTCACGCTGGCCGTCCAATCGTCGCCTCCGCTGTGGGCGAAGCTGACGAGCCGATCGACGGCCTCGCCCTTGCCACCTTCGCGGCTGCGCTCGGGGAGCGGGCGGACGAGCTCGCCGAGGCCGATCCGCCGCTTCCGGCAACGCGTGCGATCGACGAGCTCCGTGCGGTGCCGGAACCCGCCGGGGCTCTCACGCTCCCGGACTCCCGTCTCGTCCGACTTGCGGCGGCCGCGTCCACCAATGCGGCCGTATCGGGCCGCCTGGAGCTGTACCCGCGCGGGCTCTCGGCAGAACGCGCGCTGAGACTGGCCCGTGGAGCGCTCCTCGCCCTCGGCCAGGCGCCCCCTCAAGCGATCGCACGTCGGGTCTCGACACGCTTCCCGGACGCCCAGCACCTCCCTAACCGCCCCGAGCTAGACCGGCTCCTCGAACAGGCGGGCGTCGAGCTCGTGTGGGATGCCGAGCGCGACGCGTACGTCCCCGCAGAGCCCACGCTCACGGACAGCGCCGGGACGCGCCTCACGCGACGCTCGACGACGCTTGCCGGAGTGCCTGATTACGACAATCCCGAGGTTCTCGACGCAGCGCAGTTCGAGCGCCGCCTTGAGTCCTCGCAACGGAAGGGCGGCTTCCTCTGCTTGATCGGCGACGAGCGAGCGCTCGACCAGATCGCAGACGAGTTGACGCGACGCTTCGGTGCCGAGCACGTGAGCCTCGACAGGCTGTTGATCAACCATCTCCGGCTCGCAGCGGCGCGCCGCAACGTGGTCTGGGACACAGTGGTCGCCGCCGATGCGGCCGAGCGTGACTCGAAGTCCTGGGCGAACCTGCAACGTCTCTTTGGTGAGGCGGTGGAAAGCGCCGAGACGGAGCTGCTTGGATACGAAGACACGGTTCTCGCGACAGAGCCCGGCCTACTGGCCCGCTACGGTCAACTCGACATGATCGACAGGCTCAGGGACACGACCGGCTCGACGAAAGGCCAGCTGGCCACGCTCTGGCTACTCGTGCCCGATGACGGCCAGACAGAGCGGCCCGTGATCGATGGTGCTGCGATCCCTGTCATCGGGGCGGGGCAATGGACGCGCGTGCCGAGCGCATGGGTGAAGAACTGGCACCGAGGTGGCAGAGGATGATCGACGCAAAACAGCTGCTCGCCGACTGTCAGGCCCTTGTGCGCCAGCTCGAGGCCGATCTCCGTGACGAGCTTGACGAGCGCTCCGAGCTCCAGGCGGCTCTCAAGCGTGAGCATCACGAGGCGACGGTCGCGAAGCGCACACGAAGATCTGCCGAGGAGTGGACGGCGGAGCGGATCACGCAGGCAGCTGTTGCCTGGGTGCTCGGCTGCGTCTTCGTGCGCTTCCTCGAGGACAACGCGCTCCTCGAGACGCAACGCCTATCCGGCACGGGTGTTCGGCTTCAGCGCGCGCGCGATGAAGAGATCCTCTACTTCCGCCAGCATCCCGAGCGCACGGCGCGCGAGTACCTCGAGGACACCTTCCGGGCTATCGCTGCGCTTCCAGGGTGTTCTGACCTCTTCGACGAGCGGCACAACCCGCTTTGGCAGCTGCCGATCAGCGGCGACGCGGCCCGCACGCTCCTCGAGCGGTGGCGTGAGATCGACCCGCAGACCGGCGTGCTCGTCCACGACTTCACAGACCCTGCGTGGGGAACCCGGTTCCTCGGTGACCTGTACCAGGATCTCTCGGAGGCGGCGCGCAAGCAGTATGCGCTGTTGCAGACACCGGAGTTCATCGAGGAATTCATCCTCGAGCGCACGCTCGAGCCGGCAATCGACGAGTTCGGCCTCGACAGTGTCACGCTCATCGACCCCGCTTGCGGCTCAGGACACTTCCTGCTCGGGGCGTTCCACCGACTTCTCGGTCACTGGCGTGAACGTGAGCCGGGCGAAGACCACCGCCTCCACGTCGAGCGGGTCCTCTCACGGATCGCTGGTGTCGATCTGAACCCATTCGCAACCGCGATCGCACGGTTTCGCTTGCTCATCGCCGCGTTGCGCGCTTGCAACGTCCGGTCGCTAAGGAACGCGCCCGACTTCGAGATCAACGTCGCCGTTGGCGACTCACTCCTTCACGCACCTCGACGTGATCGCCTTGACGTCGGATCAGCAGGAATCCGCAAGGGCTTCGAGCACGTCTATGCAACTGAGGATGTGGGGGATCTTCGTCGGATCCTCGGCGAGCAGTACCACGTAGTCGTCGCGAACCCGCCGTACATCACGCCGAAGGACGCTGCGCTGAAACAGGCGTACCGTGATCGGTTCGATTCCTGTAGCGGCAAGTATGCGCTCAGCGTGCCGTTCATGGAGCTGTTGTTCGACCTCGCGGTGCCGGCCGAGTCGCAGGAGGAACCCGCTGGATTCGTCGGGCAGATCACAGCGAACTCGTTCATGAAGCGAGAGTTCGGAAGAAAGCTCGTCGAGGAACACCTTGCGGTGCTCGACCTGACGTTTGTCGTTGACACGTCGGGAGCCTACATCCCAGGTCACGGCACACCGACCGTAATCCTCATCGGCCGCAATCGCCCGCCTCTGGCGCCAACGATCCGCACCGTCATGGGACTCCGCGGCGAGCCCACTGCGCCGACCGATCCAGCGCATGGTCTGGTCTGGCAAGCGATCCTCACGCAGATTGCTCATCCTGGAAGCCAGAACAGTTTCGTCGCTGTTGATGATCTTGAACGCGCGCATTTCTCACGACACCCGTGGACACTCGGAGGTGGAGGGGCCGGCGAACTCATCGAGAAGCTGAGGTCGCCCTCGTCCCTAGGAGAGAAGGCAAATCGAATGGGTTTCTTTGGTATCACCGGCTTCGACGATCTCGCGGTTGCACCGGAGCACGTCTGGCGACGCTGGGGAATAGAGCAAAGGCTGACCCGCCCGGTGATCGTCGGTGATGTAGTTCGAGACTGGTTGGCTGTTCCGGAAGATGTTGTCTTCTTCCCATACGAGAATGGTGAATTGATTCCAGCTGTTGCGTTAGAACCAAACCTGCGTGCTCTTTGGCCCTATCGCACAACTCTCTCCTCCCGACCAACATTTGCTGGTACCACATACACAGAGGCTAATCGGTCTTGGTATCAATGGCACCAGCTTCCGACAGGCACAATTGACTATGAAAAGCTTGTCGTCATGGCGTCGGTTGCTACTCATAATCACGTGATCATTGATCATGGAGGTCACGCGTTCAAACAGTCAGCACCTGTCATCGATTGCGATGACGAGATTGATGCGGGTGAGATGATGTCGATTGTCGGGTTCTTAAACTCCTCAACAGCGTGCTTTATGCTCAAACAGATTTGCCATGACAAGGGTGGTGGAGGGATTGGTGGAGGGCTGGCGACCGAAGGTTGGGAGCACTTCTTTGACTTCACAGCAACTAGAGTCGGCGAACTTCCGCTGCCAATGTCGTTGCCCAGGGAACGGTCGCGTCGGCTGAGCGAGCTTGCGGAGCGCCTTGAGTCCGCCACTCCCGGGAGGGTGGAAAAGACTTGGACAGCGCTCGAGAAGGCGAGGGCCATAGCGGTCGCGACACGCGCGCGAATGATCGCGATTGCCGAGGAGCTCGACTGGGAGGTATATGCACTCTGGGGCCTGGTTGATGCCGACCTAACGCTTGCGGGGGACGAGATACCCGACCTCTCTCTTGGGGAGCGGGCATTCGAGATCGTGCTTGCCCGTCGTGTCGCAGCGGGTGAGGAGCAGACCACCTGGTTCGAGCGTCACAGCTCGACGCCGATCACGGAACTGCCCAAGCATTGGCCGGAGGGCTACAAGAAGATGATCGAGCGCCGTATCGAGGTCATGGAGTCGAACCGCGATATCGGTCTCATCGAGCGGCCCGAGTACAAGCGGCGATGGCAGTGGGAGCCGTGGGAGCAGCAGCAGGAGCGCGCTCTCCGCGAATGGCTGCTCGACCGGCTCGAGGACGAGCGATACTGGCGCCAGCCGCTGCTTACCAGCTGTGCCCGTTTGGCAGATGGGGCCCGAAGGGACGCAGAATTTCGCTCGCTGGCCGAGGTTTACACGGGGCGGGCAGATCTCGATCTGGCCAAGCTCGTCGAGACGCTGGTGATCGACGAGGCGGTGCCGTACCTCGCCGCGTGGCGCCACACCGACGACGGTATGCGTATCCGTGCGGCATGGGAGGAGACGTGGGAGCTGCAGCGCCGCGAGGACGCGATCGACGATCTCTGCGCGCTGCCCGAAGACGACCCGCAGCGCCTGACGAGTGAGCAGGCGAAGGCGCGCAAGCAAGTCGACGTGGGCCAGATCCCGGTGCCGCCGAAGTACACGTCCAAGCACTTCCGGAGGGGCGCGTATTGGCAGCTTCGTGGCAAGCTCGACGTTCCGAAGGAACGCTTCATCCTCTATCCCGGCTGCGAACGCGCCGCTGATTCCTCCCCCGTGATCGGCTGGGCGGGCTGGAATCACCTCGAGCGCTCTCAGGCGCTCGCGCAGTACGTGACACGCATGCGGCAGGAGGAGCGTTGGGAAGGTGAGCGGCTCACGCCACTCCTCGCCGGGCTCGCGGAGCAATTGCCCTGGGTGATGCAGTGGCACAACGAGTTCGACCCCTCGCTGGGGCGCCGCGTCGGCAACGCATACGCCGACTTCCTCAGCGGCCAACTCGCGGAGCTCGGGCTTTCGCCGGAGGACATTGCAGCGTGGCGGCCACCTGAAACGAGCCGTGGTCGCCGGGCGCGGAGGGTCGCGGTATGAGCACGTTTCTCCGCGATCTCATCGAGATCCCCGAGCGTGTCTACAAGGGCGATTTCGTCCTCCGTCTCGGAGAAGGCGTTAGCGACGAGCACGCACAGCAGACCGTCGGCGATTACCTCGTTACGCCGGAGCTAGCGAAGTGCTTCGACGACGCGCTTGGCCTCATTCGCGCTGCGCTTGAGGCGCGCTCCTCGAAGGCCGCATACCTGCACGGCAGCTTCGGTTCCGGCAAGAGCCACTTCATGGCCGTGCTCCATCTCCTACTCCGTAACGATCCCCGCGCTCGCTCGCTTCCAGGACTCGCCGAGGTCGTCGGCCGCCACGACTCATGGCTTGCCGGCAAGCGATTCCTGCTTCCCACCTACCACCTGATCGGCGCGCGCTCTCTGGAAGACGCTGTGCTCGGCGGGTACATCGAACATGTCACGAGGCTCCATCCCGACGCGCCGATTCCTGCCGTCTACGCGTCGAAGGCCGTCTTCGACACCATCTCGCGTTTCCGCGACGAGCTTGGCGACGAGCGGTTCTTTGCTCGGCTGAACGAACAGTCCGAGGCAGCGGACGAGGGTTGGGGCGATCTCGGTGCCGGCTGGACGGACGAGACGTACGAGCGTGCGGCGAACGCTCCGCCAACCGATTCCGATCATCAACAGCTTATGTCGACCGTCGTTGCCACCTTCCTGCCTGGACACGGATCGCTGCTTCGTACTCAGGGCCTCTATCTCGACATCGACTCTGGACTCGCGGTCATGAGTCAGCACGCAAGCGCACTCGGATACGACGCAGTCGTGCTCTTCCTCGACGAGCTCGTCCTTTGGCTCATGACGCGCCTCGCCGATCAGGCGTTCGTTTCCGAGGAGGCGACCAAGGTTTCGAAGCTCGTCGAGGCGGCTGCGGCTGATCGCCCCGCCCCGCTGGTCAGCTTCGTTGCCCGGCAGCGCGACCTTCGCGAGCTCGTCGGCCGCGACATCCCCGGCGCGGAGCGACTCAGCCTGCTCGACGCGCTCAAGTGGTGGGAGGAGAGATTCGCGACAATCACGCTCGGGGACAGGAACCTGCCCGCGATCGCGGAGCATCGCATCCTCGCTCCGAAGGACGGCGACGCGAAGCGGACGATCGACGAGGCATTCGCTGCTGTCCGGACAACGATCCCTGGGTCGGTCGTCGATATCCTTCTCGGGCGCGAGGGGGACGCACAGTCGTTCCGACGGACGTACCCGTTTACGCCGGCGTTCGTCGACACGCTCGTCGCTGCGTCTTCGGCGCTCCAGCGGGAGCGGACAGCCCTCAAGGTGATGGCCGAGGTGCTTTCTGATCGGCGGGAGGATCTGACCGTCGAGGACATCATTCCGGTCGGTGACCTCTACGACGCGCTCGATGCGAGCGACGAGCCGTTCAGCGCGGAGATGGCACAGCAGTTCGAGGCGGCCCGTCGCCTCTACGACTCCCGCTTGCGACCGCTCTTGCTCGAGCAGCACGGTCTTACTGAGCACGCTGCGGACACCGACCCTGCCTTCCGAGCTGACGACCGGATAGCAAAGACGCTTCTGCTCGCGGCTCTCGTCCCGACAGTCGAGGCCTTGCAGGGGCTTGACGCGAACCACCTCGTGGCTCTCAACTGGGGCCAGGTCAAAGGTCTATTCCCGGGTCAAGAGACGTCGACCGTCGTCCAGAAGTTGCGCACGTGGGCTTCTCGGGTCGGCGAGCTCAAGCTCTCGGACGACCTCACGAATCCGACGGCGGCGATACAGCTCACGGGCATCGACCTCGAGGCGATCCTCGAGCGCGCACGGCACAACGACACGGAAGGAGAGCGCCGCAAGCTCTTGCGGGAGATGCTGCTCGCTGAGTTCGGCGTCGATCAGCGTGCGACCGAGACCTTCGTGCTGTCTCATCAGTTCACCTGGCGCGGGTCGAGGCGGTCGGTCGAGCTCGCGTTCGAGAACGTGCGGGATCGTGTCCGACTGCCCGATGCCTCGCTCAGGCCGACGGGGGCCGAGCCGAAGATCGTTCTCGACCTGCCATTCGACGAGGACACGTACGGCCCGTCAGACGATCGCGCGCGTGTTCAGGAGTTTCTGGAGGCGAACGAGGCTGTGGAGACGGTGTGCTGGCTGCCGAACTTCTTCAGCCGCGATGTCAAGAACGATCTCGGCACCCTCGTCGTGCTCGAGTACGTTTTGACCGGCGAGCGGCTCATGCAGCTGACCGACCACCTCCCGCCGGGACAGCGCCCCGCCGCAAGACAGCTACTCGAGAACCAACGTGACGCGCTGCGGCAGCGCATCAAGCTCGCGCTCGCCCAGGCTTACGCAGCCACCGATGTTCGCGACGGGATGGTGGCCGTCGACCTCGAGCCAGCCGAACAGTTCCAATCGCTCGATCCAACGTTCCAGCCCCGACCCCCGGTTGGGCCGACGCTTGCCCGAGCACTCGACGGCATCACCGACCAACTCATGGAACGCCGCTACCCCGCGCACCCAACGTTCGAGAGCGAGGTGCGAGATGCCGCGCTGAATACCGTTCTAACCGAAGCGCTCCGCGCGGTTGAGGCGGAGGCGGAGAACCACCGTATCGAGGTTGAACGCAGCAAGCGCGCAGCGATGCTCGCCGTTGCACAGCCGCTCGAGCTCGGAACGCAGTACGAGACCGCCTTCGTCCTCGGTCACCACTGGCGCCAGCATTTCGATCAGCAGCACGCGGCAGACGGCGGCGCTGCGCTCACCGTCAAGGCGTTGCGCGAATACGTCGACCGCCCCAGGCCGATGGGACTCGACCGCAAGGTGCAGGATCTCCTCATCCTCGTGTACGCCGCCCAGGCGAAGCGCTCATTCTGGCTTGGCGACGCACCATTCACCCAGGCCAAGATCGGAAATGTCCCTGATGACTGCCAGCTTCGCGAGCAGAAGCTCCCCGACGAGAAGACCTGGCAAGACGCGTCTGCCCGTGCTGCATCCGTGTTCGGCCTCGCACCGAGCTCGCTCAGAACCGCCAGCGAGGTCGCGCGGCTAACCCAGGACCTGCGAGAACAGCAGTCGGAGCTTCGCGAGTCGTCGCAGAAGCTCGTCGCGCAACTCAAGGCGTGCCTCGATCGGATTGGCCTCGCTCGGGACGAGAGCGATCGTTTGAAGGCGGCGAACTGTGGCACTGAGCTTCTTGCCACGATCAAGTCCGCGACAGATGAGGAGGTCGTCGCAAAGCTCGCAGACGCGACGCTTGAGCCGAGCGCTCAGGCGGTTGGGACAACGCTAAAGCGCTCGGCCGAGGTTGCGCAGGCGCTTGCGACTGCGCCGTGGACCGTGCTCGACGGCGTCCGCAAGCTTGCTAAGAGCCACCCCGAAGCAGCCGCCATACTCGACCGCTCTCTGGAGCTCTTCCGACATGACGAGCACGCTCAGGCGCTCACCGGGGCATTGAAGGAGCTCATCGACGATGCTTCTGGCTTCCTCGCAGGATTGGCGGCAACGCCCGGCCCAGGGCCCGCGACTCCACCTTCTACTCCTCCTCCACCTCAGCCTGGATACACCCGCATTGAGAGTGACCGCAAGGTTCATCTGACACCAGACGAGGCAGCCGGGGAGCTCGACCGGGTTCGCGAGCTGCTCGATCAGGACTCGGCGTACCGGCTCACGCTCGACTGGACGGTCGAACGTGAGGACGACGCGTGACCGCGCCTGCTGCTAGTCCATCAGCGCTCGAGGCGATCGTCCGCGAGCAACGGCAGCGGTCGAGCGATGGACGCAGCCGCGTGGTTGGTGTTCGGGCCAAGCCGACCTGGGAGGCCGGGCCGCTAACGGTTGATGGCGACTCGGTACGAGTCGTTGGATGCGCATCGGCGCTGGCAGTCCGTGCTGAGCTGGCGGAGCGCGACGATCCAAGCGAATGGCTCGTGATCCTCACGGATCGCGACCCGCGCGACCTCGGCGTTGACGTGATGTCTCGTCTCACGCGACACCGTCTCCACACACTGGATGCATGGTTGGCCGTATGCGTGTCGTTTGGGGCGCGGGAACTCGACCCCGCGCTGCGCGCCGTTCCCGAGCTTGCGGTCGCGCTGCTCGAGCATCGACCGCCGTCCGGTTATCCACCAACCGCCGGAACCGTGCTCGACAGAGACACCGCCTGGCTCGCGTTCGCTCAGCACGTGCTCGGGCTCGTCGGGATCGAGCGAGATCCTCAGGCTGCCGTGCTCAGCTGGCTTTCCTCGAGCACGGCAGAGGTCGCTCTTGCCGGCGTGGGAACAAGTGTGGCGCAGTCGTTCTGGCAGTGGCTGGACGAGCGGGCCGGCGTCGTAGCGCCCTTCGGGTCCGCTCTGCTGACATCGGGACGAGGTCGCGAAGCGACCGCCCTCGGGCTGTGTGCCAGGCTGCTACTCGACGCAAAGGACGCCGCGACGGCCCGGGTGCACGGTCGCTTCGATCACATCGTCGGAATGAAACTCGACGACGACGCCGCGCTCGTAGCGCTTGCTGAGGCGGCGGAGCGATCAGCCCAGCCGGCTGACCTGGCCCACTCGGACGCCCTGGTCGGCGAGCTCGACGCGAAGGAGATCGTCTATCGCAGTGCTCATATTCCGTCTGGGCTGGAAGGGCGGCTTGCGCGTGCCGGTGCGGCAATGCTGAAGGCAATTGACGATCCCACGGTGCTCGCGGATGCAGTGACGACTCTGAATTTCTGCAGGGCGCACCGAGATAGCGAGCCGCTTGCACATCGGCTCGAGGCACTCGAGATGGCGATCAGGTTGGTGCGCTATCTGGCAGTGCCACTGCGCGGCGATGCTGTCTCGCTCGCGGAGGCGGCCTCGTCCTACGCTGGCAACGAGGCGTTCGTAGACCTGGCGCGCCGGCTGATCTGGAGAGGTGAGACGGAACCGTCGCTCATCTCCGCCTATCGAACGCTCGACGAGCGACTCTTCGAGGTGCGTGAAGCCACGAACAGACGATTCGCAGAGCTTCTCGCTGACTGGCTCGACGGAGGGTCGACTGATCGGAGGATCCTCGGCGTCGAGGAGATCCTCGCTGAGGTAGTCGCTCCGCTGGCCTCTGACCGACCGCTGTTGCTCGTCGTCCTCGACGGCATGGGCTGGCAGACGTGGCTGGAGCTTTCGCCGGATCTCGACAGGAACGGCTGGGACGAGTTCATCGACGAGCGAGTCGCGAGTCGCCGCATCGGCATCGCGACTGTCCCGAGCTTGACGACCTACTCACGCACCAGCCTCCTTTGCGGTGCGCTTCGCCCCGGCTCGCAGAAGGACGAGAACGCGGGGTTTCCCTCGGCACTCGCTCCACTGGACGCGGTGCTCTTCCACAAAGCCGATCTCGTACCCTCGGGTGGATCGACGGTCGCCCCCGCCGTTCTCGAGGCCATCTCTAATCCATCGAGACGCGTTGTCGGCATCGTGATCAACGAGATCGACGATGCGCTTTCCGGCGGTCTGCTCTCCGATCGGCGGTTCCGGATCCCGCAGATGGGGCCGCTCTCGAGTTGTCTTGATGCGGCCCTCGATGCAGGGCGACTCTGCGTGGTGACCGCCGACCACGGACACGTTGTCGATTACGAAGGGACCTACAGCGGTGCCGGCGGCGGAGCGGAGCGGTGGCGACCTGCTACGGAGGACAAGGGCGACAACGAGATCGTGCTGTCCGGCCGACGGGTGCTCGCGGGCGACGGTCGTGTGATTGCTCCGTGGACGGAGCGGGTGCGGTACACGACTAGTAAGAGCGCTGGCTATCACGGTGGGGCGACACCTCAGGAAATGCTCGTCCCCATCGCAGTCTTCGCGCCTCGGGGCGCGGAGGTGCCTGGATACCGCGCGGCCGCACCTGCCACCCCCGCCTGGTGGGATGAGGAGGCGTCTCTGCCGCCGCTCGTCCAGCGGACGCCTCGTGAGGCGACCACGCTGCTCGAGATTTCGCCTGCCTCGCCGGCATGGGTGGAGCAACTCCTCGGCTCCCAGCTGTACGCGACGCAGCGGGGACGCTTCGGCCGAACAGCGCCGGATGACGAGCGTGTGCGACGCATGCTCTCATGTCTCGCGGCCCGCGCTGGTCGGGCGACCGTCGCTGCGATTGCCCAGGCGATCGAGGCACCGGAGCATCGGGCGCGTGGAGCCCTGGCAGGCCTTCGGCGCGTGCTGGCGGTCGACGGTTTCGATGTGCTCAGCGTCCATGAGGATGACGTCGCGCTCGATCGCAAGCTGCTGGCGCAGCAGTTCGGCCTCGACCGAGAGCGAGACGCGTGAGCGAGATCAGCCCGGCGCGCAGACACGCGATCATCGACGCTCTTCGGCGGGGCACCGTTCCTCGCCATGGCCTCGACGTCCTTGCCGTCGGCATGGAGCGGTTCGAGGGCGCAATCGACGAAGAACTCGAGAAGGTCGCCGGTGGAGCCGCGACCTTCCGCGCGGTCCGCGGGGAGTACGGCAGTGGGAAAACGTTCTTCGTTCGCTGGCTCGCCGAGCGGGCGCGACGCCGCGGCTTTGCAACGAGCGAGGTCCAGATCTCGGAGACCGAGACGCCGTTGCACCGCCACGAGACGGTGTATCGGCGTATCGTCGAACGTCTCTCTACCCCTGAGCAGGACGACGGCGCTCTGCGGAGTGTGCTTGATGCGTGGTTCTATGCGCTCGACGAGGACGTGCTCGCGGAGGGGAGCGTGAGCGAGAGCAACGAGTCAGCGTTCGCGTCGCGTAGCAACGAGCTCCTCGAGACACGCCTGGGCGAAGTCGGTCGGAGGGCGCCTGCCTTCGGAGCCGCGTTGCGGGCTTATCGGAGTGCGCTCGCGAACGGACGGCGGGACGAGGCGGACGGTCTCCTCTCGTGGCTTGGTGGTCAGCCTCATGTCGCCGCTCAAGTCAAGCGAGCAGCTGGAATCCGCGGGGACATTGACCACGACGCGGCGCTCGGGTTCCTGCAGGGCCTTCTGGTTGTGTTGCGCGACTCGAGCCTTACCGGGCTTGTCGTCGTGCTCGACGAGGTTGAGACGCTTCAGCGCGTGCGTACAGATATGCGCGAGCGCGCGCTGAACGCGCTGAGGCAACTGATCGACGAGATCGACGCCGGGCGCTACCCGGGCCTCGCGCTAGTTATCACAGGAACACCCGCGTTCTTCGACGGTCCGCAGGGAGTTCAGCGACTTCCACCGCTCGCGAGTCGGCTTGCCACTGACTTCAAGACGGACGCACGGTTCGACAACCCCCGCGCGGTGCAGTTACGCCTACCAGGGTTCGATCTTGATGCGCTGTGCACGCTCGGTTCGCGTGTCCGCGACATCTACGTCGACGGCGCTGACGACCGCTCCCGGATTCGAGAGCGCGCGGGAGACGACTACATCGCCGATCTCGCTCGCGCTGTGACTGGGACTCTGGGAGGTCGCGTCGGCGTGGCACCCCGAGTCTTTCTAAAGAAGCTCGTCGGCGACGTCCTCGACCGGATCGACCAGTTCCCCGAGTTCGACCCCCGCGAGCACTACGCCCTCACTGTCTCGGATGGGGAGCTCACGGATGTCGAACGCGCGGCGCGCTCCGGGTCGGATCCGGACGAGGTCGAGCTCGAGCTGTGACAAGCGCCAGCGATCGCCTCCACCCCGCGCTACAGCACCACATCGTCAACACACTTAGCTGGAGCTTGCTTCGGCCCATGCAGGAGGCCGCGATGGGCCCAATTCTCGACGGCGAGCATGTATTGATCCTGGCGCCGACGGCGGGAGGCAAGACCGAGGCGGCGACGCTTCCCGTCCTTTCCCGCATGCTCGACGAGAACTGGCGCGGCCTTTCGGTCCTCTACCTATGTCCGCTCCGCGCGCTCCTGAACAACCTCGAGCCCCGACTCTCGCACCTGGCCGGTCTCGTCGGTCGCTCGGTCGGCCTATGGCACGGGGATATCGGACAACCACTGCGGAAGCGCCTGATCGCAGAGCCACCGGACATCCTGCTTACGACGCCAGAGTCGCTCGAGGCGATCCTCATCTCGCGTTTGGTCGACGCCCATCACTTGCTGCGCGACGTACGCGTCGTCGTCGTGGACGAGCTCCACGCGTTCGCGGGAGATGACCGCGGGTGGCATCTCCTCGCACTGCTCGAGCGAGTCTCCCGAATCGCCACAGGCGCGCAGCAGCGGATCGGATTGTCCGCGACAATCGGCAATCCCGACCAGCTCATCGACTGGCTCGCGAGCTCCGTCACGGGCGTCCGGAGGGTCGTGGTCGCCGACGACCGTCTCCCGGAAGCCGACGTCATGATCGATTTCGTCGGAAGCCTCACGAACGCGGCACGGGTCATCTCGACGCTGCACGTTGGAGAGAAGCGGCTTGTCTTCTGCGACAGCCGCGCCCGGGTGGAGCAGCTTGGTGCGGAGTTGCGCGAGCTAGAGGTGGAGACATATCTCTCTCACAGCTCGCTGGGCGTGGACAGTCGGCGGCGCGCAGAGACGGCGTTCGCCGAGGGCAGCAACTGCGTGATCGTCGCGACGAGCACGCTTGAGCTCGGACTCGACGTAGGCGATCTCGATCGAATCGTCCAAATCGATGCACCCTTCTCGGTCGCCTCATTCCTCCAGCGTCTCGGACGCACCGGGCGACGCGAGGGACTCGGTCGCAACACGCTCTTCCTCACCACCGAGAACGAGAGCTTCCTCCGGGCCTGTGCGATTACGCGCCTTTGGCGGGATGGTTACGTCGAGCCAATCGAGCCGCCTGCGCTCCCGTACCACGTCTTTGCGCAGCAGCTCCTCGCCTTGGCCCTGCAGGAGGGCCGTGTCGGGCGCCGGCTCTGGCCCGAGTGGATCGGATCAATGCCAGCGTTCGCCGCGATGAGCGATCGCGACAAGGAGGCCGTGCTCGCACACATGGTTGCCGAAGGCTGGCTCTTCGAGGAACAAGGCTTGCTCTCGATAGGCCCTGAGGCGGAGCGAAGCCTCGGCTGGCGCAATTTCACCGAGCTCACGGGAATCGTGACCAGTGACCCGGAGATCGTCGTCAGATATGGCCAGACCGAGGTGGGACGCGTCCACCCGGTCAGCTTTCGCTTGGATGATGCGGCGTACGCCCCGATTCTGCTCGGTGGGCGAAGCTGGCAGGTAACACGTCTTGATCGGCAGCGCGGCTTCGCCGATGTCATCCCTGACTCCCGACCGGGGCGTTCGCGATGGTACGGCGATGCGAGACCGTTGAGGGAAAAGCTCTGCAGAGAAATGAGGGCATGCCTCAGCGGCTCGGACGTTCCGGCGCGACTCGCGCGCCGTGGTACTCAGACCCTGGACAACCTCCGTGAAGAGTTCTGGTGGGTGGAGGATGGGTCTACCGCCGTCGTCGTCGACGAGCGTGGGAATCAGCGCTGGTGGACATTCGCAGGGTTGCGCGCAAACGCGGAACTCGCGGACGGCCTCGGGGATCTCTCTCGAGGCAGCCGCTCGAGGGACAACCTCTCGATCGGACTAGCAAGCGGTGCCACCGCTGTGGATGTGGATTCACAGCTCCGATTGCGGCACCAAACCGCAAGCAGCCAAGTCGGTCAGCGCACGGCGCGCGAGCTTCCAAAGTTCGCCGAGTGCCTTCCGCTCGACTTGGCTGCTTTGACCGTTGCGGTTCGGTATACGGATGCCGACTCGGTCGCCGCCGTACTTTCCGAGCCCATCCGGACGGTACCGGCACGAAGCGCGGGATGACGACGGTCAGCCTCGCCGCCCACCGTTGACGCTCGACGGCATCGAGCTGCGTACGCAGCTCCCGGCCCCGGCCGCTGTTCAGGCGGCGATCTCGCTCTCGATGCTGGCGAGTGCCGCCTCGACGTCTCCGACGAGCGACCCGAGGTGGCCCTTCGCCTCGCCGATCTTGTTCGCCGAGGTCGTGGGCGCCCGGTCGATCGTCGACTGCGTCCGCAACGCCTGGCGGGCTGCGTCGATCAGCGAGCCGATCCGGTCGAGGTCGATCGCGTCGGTGTTGGTTGCGAGCTGCCGACGGACGACCCAGCGCGCCCACGCGATCGCGAGCCGGAGCGCGAGATCGTTGCCGTCATCCGGGTCGAAGACGACGAGCGCCCGGTTGCCGTAGGTCTGGAAGGGGCTCTCGCCGGGGCACTGTTCGTGCTTAGCGAAGACGGCAATCCCGGCGAGGGCGCCGCGGTTCGCGATGCACCGGTCGAGCTCCTTGAGGATGTCGCGGAGGCTGAGCTGCTGGTTCTTCGCTTCGAGGGTGAAGCAGACCTCGCCGAGCGCATATGTGCGATGTCATGGCCTGAGCCGCCTCCCTACGGCGCAGCGGCACCCGAAGCGTGGCGGCCGCTCCAGCAGCAGCTGCTCGCCACCCCGCGACGCAACCGGCGCGGCTACACCCATCGCGAAGTAGTCGAAGCCGTGCGCGAGTTCCTCGACCGGGTCGCAGGAGCGAACCCGACCGACCGTCGCTGGCGGGAGTTCAGCCGCGATCGCCACGACGTCCCCTCGCTCGGCGTCACTAACAGCGTAGGTCTAGCGAAACGGCCGGACTCAGTCGAACCTGATCTCCCCGATCCGCCGCCAACGATGCGCGCCGTCGTCCCATACCGCGCGCATCCACGAGGGGAGTCCTTCCTCGCCAACGCGAAGCTCGCGCTCGCCCCACGAGAGCTGCACGAGATGCCTCCCGCTGGCGTACCGCCCCAACAGGTCGTGACGCACATACAGGAGATAGGAGATCCCCTGCAAACGTCCCGGGGGCGGCACGCGTCAGACTCGCCGCCTGCCCATCAAGCTCGACGAGATCGAACGTGTCCGGACGTAGACGCAGATCGAGCTTCGCTGCGAACGCCTTTGAGGGGACGGTGTAGTGGCTGTCGAGGGTAGTCGTCGTCCGCTCGCTTGAGAACGCATAGCTGTGTCCGAGCAACTCGACGACGATTTCTTCGCCGCCCCGCTCGCGAGGTATGCGCCGGTAGTACCCGATTCCAGGGCTATCGGCGCCAGCTCGACGCACGTTACGAGCGGTCAAAGGTCGAACGTGCACAGCGGACGCGCGACTTCTTGATGCGCCTCGAGCAAGCGGCGCAACGCAAGCGCGAGCAAATCTCCCGGATCGAAGGCTACATCTACGAGGTTCAGTCGCGGCCGCCAGTGAGACCGGGGCCGCTGATGTACGAGATCATTGGCAAGCGGGAGACCAAGGTCGCGAGCCTGTCGATCAAGCGCGATGCGATCGCCCAGAGCCTCTGGGACATCGAGGCCAAGATCAACGAGGTGCGCCGCCAGCTGTAGGCGTCTTGCGAACATGCCGGGCTCTCGGCTGGGTTTGTGCGACCTGCGCTGCCTACTGGAGCCGGTGCTTATCGCGCGCCCACTCTCGTAACCCGTCATCGATCGGAAGCAGCGGCAGAAGCTCCCGCCACGAAATCGCCCGGAAGCGGATCTGGTCGTCCTGACCGCGCAGGGTGTGCTCAAGGACCCGCGGCCAGCCGGGCCATGCTCCAGCCCCACCGAAGTAAGGGTTCTCGGCGTCGTAGACCAGCGCGAACACCGGCGCCCGATGTCCGGTCGCTAGATAGCGCGCGGCGGCGACCGAGCGGATGGCCTGGTAGCCGAGGCTGACCGGACACGGCTTCCCTGGCCCACGGTCGGGCATCCCGAACAGGTCGTAGGCCGCCTGCCAGTAGAGCGGTCGGTCGAGAACTTTCTGCGAGCAATTGGCGACCTTCGCCGCGCCCGGCGCACAGCTGCAACGGCCCATGCCGTCCTCGCCGCGCTTGGCCTCGGTGCAGATGACGAGCTCGCTCGTTTGAACGAGGAAGTCGATTGATGTCAACCGCGGCAGCTGCTCGTTCAATGCCTCGGGCGGAAGCTCGTACTCGAACTGCGGCGGAACGATGGCCGAGTCGGTCGGCGGCAGCGGTGAGAGCCCGTCGAACAGCCAGCTCAGCCCAGGATCCAGGCGTGCGCTCGCTCCGAGTAGTGACAGCGCGAGAAGCTGGCTCGAGCGTCCGGAGAGGTGGTGCACATGACGTGCTCGTGTGGGCAGGTCGGCGGCCAAGTGCTCCCAGCTGGGCGGCAGTGCCCGCTCGATATCCGCCGCCTGGCGCGGGTGAAAGCCGCGCTCGTCCGGGTGAGATCGGAAGTAGTCCCTGTAGTGGGCATCGAGGTCACGCGAGTAGCGGCTGTAGGCGGCGCCGCATTCGGCGCGCACCGCCTCATGTGTCCATAACGCGAGGTCGGAAGAAGCCGGGGCCACGCCGGTAGTAGTACCGCGTCTCGGTCTTGAGATCGAGTCCCAGCCGCGCATCCAACGCTCATCCAGTGGCGCGCGATCTGACCTTCGAGCGGTTCACGAACGTCTGAGGAAGCACGCCGTCCGGCTGGACCAAGGCGAAATCAACCAGACAGCTAAAGGGCGAACCAGCCGGACAGCTGAAGCCAGAACCCGCTCGGATCTCCACCAGGCGGAAATGCGTGCGAGAGGGAGAGGCGGACAAGCGAGCCGGCGGGAATCGTCTGCGCCGGCGCCGATAACCCGACGTAACCGACACCGTTCAACTCGCCCTCGCCCGTCCAGCGGTAGCGCGGCTTGTCGAATGATTCGTAGAGGTCAAGGTCGTGGTCAGGCTGCCAGTAACCGGTGCTCCGCGTAGGCAACGGCCCACCCTCCGGTACGTAGGCGGAGCCGGCGTCGCTGAAGCTGAGGCAGCCGTCGAAGACCTCGTCGACGCCAGACCAGACGATGTCTCTCTGCATTACGAGCTCGGCTGGGTCCGGCTCCGACCGCACGAAATACCCGTCTGGCTTGACAAGCACGTCCTCGAGATGCGGAGGGACCGGATTCGGGCGCGGCACGTACTCGAGCTCCCAAACCTCGCCGATTTCGAGATCGGCATCTTCGGAAAGGCGGCTTCCGTCGTGGTGGAAGAGCCGCAGGCTGCGGAAGTCGGCAAGGTCGTGCGCGCCGACGCAGATGCGCCCCTGCTTCATCCGGGTCTTCGCGACGATGAGGACGGTGCTCATGGCACGAGGTGTTCGACCGTGACGGCGGTTCCTGCGAGCCGGTCGGCGGCGATGGAGCGGTGGCACGCAGTGGGTGCGCGTTCGACGCAGAGGAGCAGAGGCGCCGAGCTTGTCTCGTGGATCTCTTCAAGCGCCGCTCGCGCCTGGGGCTGGTCGAGGAGCTGCTCGTACATCGCGATGAACGCCGGCGTCAGTTCGCTGCGGCTGCGCTTGGCGACTCCGGCGGAGCTGTCTGCGGCATGCTGGAGCGCCCGAATCTCGCTGGTCGGTGCGAGCTCCGGGAAGTGCTTGTAAGCGATCCCGAGTTGAGCGAGCTGCTGTTCGAGCCGTCGTGCGTTCGCGAAGGCATAGTCGCGCCCGCGGACGCCGCGGCGGGCGCGGATGTCGCAGAACAGGTCGACCTTCGCATCGACAACGGCAGCGAAGAAGCGCTCGGCGTCGAAGCCGTAGACGCCGATCGTGGCGACTCGTTGGAGCGGCATGTCGCTCTACAGGTTAGGCGGCGCGGTAGGCGCGGCGGGAGCGGCCGAGGCCGTCGGCGACGAAGCTCAGCTGTGCGCCCCGGATCTGCGCTGCGACCTCTGCGTGCTCGACGAGCTCGCCCCGCTCGTCGATGTGCGCGACCGGCACCCCGCGCTCGACCAGCATCTCCGCCAGGAGCTTCGAGCGATGGCAGTCGCTCGGGCGCGCCTCGCTGCAGAGGAGAGCGAGCCGGTGGCCGTCCCGATAGGCGGTCTCGACGCGTTCGATCCCGCTGAGGAATGCGGGCGCGGTGCGGCAGCGGTCGTAGTCGACATGGCCGTGGTGGTCGTAGCAGCCGGGGTCGTCGGGGCGGCCGCCAAGTGTGTCGCCGAGGAAGACGTAGCGGATGCCGGCGGCACCGAGCAACCGCTCGAACTGTTCACGCGCGTACTCGGGGCGGCGCGAGTAGGGAACGGAGCGGACATCGCCGACGTACTCGACGCCATGGCGCTCGAGCAGCGCGATGAGCTCGACGATCTCACGGAGCCCGTAGCCGATCGTCAAGATCGGCGCCCGTCTCTCGCCTTCGTTCACGACGTCACCTTACAAACGGTGCCGGACCGCAGGCTGGCCCGATTCGCGAAAACCACTGGGCGGCGGCCGGCCGATGGCGTACCTCGGGAAGAGCAAGCCACGTAAGGGGCGCCACGTCGCAACCGCGATCGACTGCCCACAAGACATCGATGCTCTCTACGCAGGACTTCTGAACCGTCTCGAGATCCGTGATCCGACTGACGTCGGCACTAGCCTCAGGGGCCGTGAACCAAGTTCTTGGGAGGTACACGCCGCCGGCGCGCCTGTCCGCCGGCCTGCTCGAACTGGGACTGCCGCGCGTCCGCCTGTTGACCTCCATACGCCGCTGCATGTCGGCGCCCTGAAGCACTATGCCCGCCTCCTCCAGGAGCGCGACGTCGATGCGTTGGCGCGTGATCCACCTGATCGCATCATCGCTGTTAACGAGGCAGGCGCGACAACTCTCGCCTATTCTCGGCGATGATCCTGCGTGGGAGCAGGGTTTCGTGGTAGACCGCCGTCGCGGGAAGCAGGGATCGCATGAGACGAGACGAGCGAGGATCAGCCGAAACACGCGCTCTGATCGCGGCCCCGGCGGCCCGGATCACAGCTGGCGAAAGAGGAAAACCTTCTGAGCTGTTCCGGGCGCGATACAGACGGCCCGGTCTCTTGTGGAGT
This sequence comes from Gaiellaceae bacterium, assembly GCA_050013935.1. Lineage (GTDB taxonomy): Bacteria > Actinomycetota > Thermoleophilia > Gaiellales > Gaiellaceae > Palsa-739. Next base: position 52,319 of record JBEKEH010000003.1, read on the forward strand.
TCTGTTCGGCCTCGAGCGAAGAGCCCGTTGACGAGTCCCCAGTCCTCCCCATAATCGATCTCGCTCGAACCGCCGGCGTCGACCGCTTCCGAGGTCAGGTGCAGCGCGGAGCAGGCGCTTGGCCGGCGCCCTGATCGCCGGGAACTGGAACTTCTACCTGGCTACCCTCGAAGACGCCCAGGAGGCCGAGATGCTCCTCTTCTTCGAGCACGAGATGGACGCCCTCGCCGAGTTCATCAGGCAGGGCACGCCGCGGCCGAGGCCGTAGCGGGACGGCATCGCGGGCGGCTACTCCTCGTCGGAGGGGCCGTGTGTGCCGAGGTAGAACTGCCGCTCGAACTCCTGGAGAGCTTCGCGGGGAGAGACCGGGTCACACTCCACGCGGGGGCCATCTTCGGGCGCCGGGAAGGGATGGAGGTGGCAAGGGTCGTTCGGATGACGCTCGGGATCGAGGCACCAGCGCATCGCGCCGGTCGACGTCTGCCCGTGGTAGTGGTATTGCCGGAGTGAGGCTCCCTCCCGGACGAGCACGGCCTCGTCGCCGATGTCTCCCTCCACCCAGAACTCTTCGAACTTGAAGACGAGCCTGGCGTCGTCCTCGTCGGGGCGCCGACCGGTGACGAGCACCCGTCCCGTCAGGGGGCTGGTCTGGATGATCTCCTGCCATTGGGAGAAGTTCGGGTCGGGAACGACCTCATAACCCCAGTCTTCGAGGAGGTCGGCCAGCTCCTCGTAGCGCGTCCCGACGTAGTGGATGCCCTCTCCCATGCGGGAAGAGGCTAGACAACCGACAACACGGAGTCTGCCGTTTTCGCCCTAACCGCAGAATCTCGGCAACGTCTTCAAAGGTTGTGTATCAAGGATATGTGGATTGTGCCGATTATATGGATTACCTTGACTACGTGGTGGGTATGAGCTACCCTGCGAACAAGCCTGAACTGGCGAAAGGAGGTCAGAGATGACCAACGGCAAGAGCCTGTATCTGAAGGCCAGTGAGGTCGCTGAGATCCTGGGTATGGATGTCAGCACGATCTACAAGATGTGTGCCGAGAACGTCATCCCCTCCATCAGGGTCGGGGAGAAGGCCGTCCGCATCCCCCGCGCCGCCTTCGAGGCCTACCTCAACCGCGAGGAGCGCCGTGCCCGGAGCCGTGCCCTGCTGGATGAGGCGCGGCAGGTGGAGGGCGACGCGATCGAGACCCTGGAGCGCCAGGCCCAGAGCTTCCACGAGCGGACGGGCCGCTCGGCTCACCAGTTCGCCAAGCACTGGCGGGAGAACGAGATCGAGGACACCGCCGAGAACGCATCCTTCCTCATCGAGGCTCTCGCGCTCCGAGAAGCCCTCGATCGAGCTGGCATCGGCGACCGCGTCCTCGCCTAGAACTGGACGGAGTGGCATCGCGCTTCGGGCGCGACCACTCCGTCCATCTTTGTGCTCTTGACATGGTTCTGTGACGTTGTCACTATATGTGACGTGGTCAGAGATCCGGTCAAGGCAGCGACGGCGATCGCTTGTCTGCAGAACACACAGGCTCGATTCCGTGAGGTGCAGGAGGAGCGCCGTCTAGCGATCCTCGAAGCGGTGCGCGCCGAGGTGCCGCTGCGCGAGGTTGCGCAGGCAGCGCACTGCTCACACGAGTCGGTGCGCCGGATCGTCGCTGCTGAAGGCGAAGTGACTCTCGAAGTTGGCAGTGAGAGCTACCTCCTGACCGGTCAGCAGGTCGAGATGCTGATCTACAAGCTCTCCGGCTCAGCGCAGGGCGCGTTCCCCGGCGACATCCAACGGCTCGGAGCCGGAACGGATTGGCTGCCCGCGGCGGGAGAGCTCGCCGAGAGACTTCAGGAAGCGATGGCCGACGAGGACGGGAAGCCGGTGCCGCTCGATGACGCGAGCGGCTTCGCGCTCTACCAGATCCTCCGCCTCACACAGTTCGGCGGGCTGACCGTCCTCTCGCGTCTCTTCGATGCGCTCCATGCTCGCTACGGCGACGGCGCAGCGCACGTCATCCGGGAGTAGCGAGTCGGATCATGCCACATCTCGCCACTTCGTGGCGCCAGTTTCAAGAGCTCACGTCGAACGCGGGACAATCTGCGACGGCCGCCGTGGCCTGAATCTCCACGGAGTCCTGATTCTCTTGAGTAGTCGGACGTACCCGGGCACTGTCCGCATCAGACGCGGATCGGATCTAGGTGCCGGACTGAACGTCCGACAAGACTGCGAACTCGACCCCGTTGCAGTCTGGCGCTCGACGTGTTTCTCGCCAGATGTCAAGGGATTGAACATCCCATATGCCGCCGACTCGTTCCGCCTCCGAGGAGACATGCGAGCGGCCGCGGGCGCTAGGACCTCGCGAATCCGCAGTTCTCGACGGTGCGCGCTTCCGAGCGCCAACGGAGCGAGGTTCTACCCCCACTTCTACTGGCGAGGGGTTAGGCCGTCCGCCACGAGAGGCGCCAGGCCGAGGCGGGTCAATCAGGCCGATGGGCGGTACTGGGCTCGAACCCCTGACCCCCCAAACAGGCGGCGAATCCCATGCACGGACGCGCCGCGACATCGGGTGCCATATGCAGGTGAAAGTCCAGTTTCAGGACAGACATTGTCCGACATTGGACGCCACGCTCTGACAGGCGAACTGGCGTGAAGTTGGCACGCCGGCGGACTCATTCCTGCTCCCCCGTTCCGGCCGCACCTGACTCATCCACCGCGTCGAGATACGCCCGCACACCCGCCCCGAGTCGGTCGAGCGCCGAACGGGATTCGCCCTCGCGAACGTACCGGTAGTGCCGTAGGAGGGTCGCTCCGCCATCGTTGTGACCGAGTCGCTGCGCGATGACCTCGACCGGCAACTGGCTCGCTCGCAACCAGCCGACACAGGTCCGGCGCAGCGTGTGCAAGGTGACGCCGTCAAACGGCGTCGGTGCCGTCTCGTCATCCGGGTCCGCTCCGTGCTCGCGACGCCACGCCGTGATCGCGTCTCGCTTCGCCGGCGCCCACACGTCCTCGTGGAAGTGGCCGTAGCGCCACTGTCCTCCGTGTGGCTTCGGGAACACGAAGGGAGTCTCGGTCCCGAGGCGCGAGTAGACGTCTAGCAGCTGCTCGCGGAGGAGCCCGACTTCCTCGTCAGTCAGATCGAGCAGCTTCTCACGCTTCTCCTTCGTCGCCTCGAGCGGGATGCGCATCCGACGCGCCTCGAGATCCACCCAACTGCGCTGAAGCAAGAAGAGCTCATTGATCCGACTCCCAAGAGTCGACGCCAGCGCCAACATCCGCCGCTGCCGAGCATCGACGAAGCCGAGCAGGAAGTCGAACTCCGCGGGCGTCAGATCACGCCGCGTCCGCTTCGTCTTCTTCGGCACCTCCACCATCAGCAGGGACGCCGCGAAAAGGACGTCGCCCCCCTGCGCGTGTCGCAGCACCGCGAGTAGGGCCTGCGCCTCGTTCCGGGCAGAGACACGGTGCTTCACCGTCCGCGCGTCGACGGCGGTCTGCAGCTCTTGAAGCGTCAACGTCCGGAGCGGCCTGTTTCGGAGCGGCCCCTCACGCCACGGCCTTGTCGCAAGCCTCCAATGGTCGGCACCTGCCGCAGTCAACTCACCGTGCTTGCCGCCGTGCGCGAGCTTATGGGCAAGGAATCCCTCCGCCGCCTGGCCCAGCGTACGAAAGCGAGCTCCAGCCAGAGTCGGGAGGGCGTGCCCCTCGCGCTTCGCGATGCGGAGCTCGGCAACACGGAGAGTCGCCGCGAGCTCGTCGGCAACGACCTCCGGCGGGAAGCCGGCTACGCGCACCTGGAAGTTCCCGGAGGGCAGCCGCCGATAGCCCTTCGGGCCTCTCCCCTCGCGCCGCGACCGGCTACTCACGCTGCCCCGATTCAAGCCACGCCCAGACCGCGCGATCGGTGATCCGCAGCTGCGCACCTGCCCGGAGCGCCTCGAGTTTCCCGGCAGCGATCGCCCGCATGACCGTCCGCGGACTCACCTTTGCGAACGCCGCAACCTCCTCGACCGTGTTCAGGGCGTCGAGCTTGCTGATCTCGTGAGGGACCGGTGCTTCTCCTACCGCTGCTAGATGACGCTTGTCGTTCACCTCCCCGGTGCCTCCCTCTGTGCCTCGTACTCCCCGTAGTGGCGGCGGCAGAGCGGAATCACGGCGACCAACCCCTCGCCAAGCCGATCCGTGAGGAACTCGCTGGCGTGGCGGTTGCACGGAGGCCTCTCCCGCGTCCCGCGCCGACCTGGTACGAGAACGACGCAACGCAGGTCTACGACACTCGTCGTCATGGCTGTCCTCCTCTCATTTGAGCGCACAACAGACCCCGGTTTTGGAGACCGGGGGAGCGTCGTCTGCTGAGGCACGTAAGGCGGCCGACGCGCCCTGTGAGGACAGCTGAGGTCACGCTCAGCGACGCTAGGTCGGTAGCGATCGCGGTAGCGCCCCGAGTTTCGAGCACCAGCACAAGCACCCTTTTCCCGGGACCGGCTGGCGGCCGTACAGTGAATCTACAACTGAGGAAGGACGTCAGCCCCGCGGTCCTGGGCGAGGCACGTAGGTCCGCCACCTCGCGCCCCCGGACTTCTGCTCCTCGACCCAAGCCAGAACGTCTTTCGAGTCGTAGCGGACGTAGCGGCCGAACTTGATATGCGGGATCCGTCCGTTCCGGGTGTGTTCTCGCACCCAAGTCACAGGCACATTGAGAAGCGCGGCGATCTCGCGAGCATCCATGAACTTGTCCGCGACCGCTCGAGAGACGAAGTCGTCACTGGTCGGCAAGGGCTTCCTCGAGCCAGGTCTGCTCGGCAACGAGCTCCCGTACCAGCGCACGAACCTGTTCCAGCCGTTGAATCATTGCTGCTCGACCCGAGACCGTCGCTCTTCCGGGATCGAGGCCATCCTGGAGGAAGGCTTCGGGCACGTCGAGCAACTCGGCGAGCCGGCGTGTCTCCCAGGGTCGCGGATCGCGCTCGCCGCGGATCGTTCGCTCGAGCGTCTTCCGGGAGACGTTCAGCTCGACTGCGACTTCGTAGAGCGAGCGGTCGGCGAGAGCCATGGCGGCGCGAACATGCCTGCCCCAAGGAGAAGCCCCTGTGCGCGTCGCCATCTAGCGGTTGTGCTGGTCGTTTACGCCGAAGCCGGGCCTCATCGCCGAGATGCCACCCTACCACGATCCGTGAGGTTTTGTCTGTAGACCTTTTGTCTACAAGGCTCGACCATCTTCGAGGTGAAGCCGGTCGAGCAGTTCGCAGAGAATGTGCGCAGGATCCGGGCACAGCGAGGCCTGTCACAAGAGGCGCTCGGTGATGCCTCGGGCCTCCACCGCACCGAGATTTCTCTGCTCGAGCGCGGCGCGCGCGAGCCACGTCTCACCACGATTGTCCGGCTCGCGAGAGCTCTTAAGGTCAAGCCGGCGAGGCTCCTCGAGGACGTTGAGTAGCCGCGCCCCATATGGCTCGCGTGCGAAGCTCCATCAATGCGTTGGGATGACCTCCAGCTCTTGAAGCTGATCTACGAGCTCGAGGAGGCCGAGATCGGTGTCCTCGGCAGCGGCTTCCTTCTCATGCAGCGGATGGCTGCAGGCGAGCCTCTCGATCCCAATCGGGACTATCAGCCATTTGCCCGGGAGCTCATCCTTGCCCGGCGCGCGGGCTACATCGACTTCAAAGATCAGCCTGGGTTCAACATGGTGTTTCCGAATCCCGAGACTGATCCCAATTCGTGGCTTCAGCAGGTTCGGGACATCCGTCTGACGCTCCCAGGACGAGATCGCGCATTGGGGCGCGAGGTCATCCGGCCCCTACCTGATCCGAGCGAGGACAACGATTCGCCGATCACTGGTCTCACTCTCGAGGAGATCGCACGCGAGATCGGAAACACCTACACAGGGTCGCAACTTCCCCGGTTCCTCCGTGAGTCAGGGATTCCGGAGGAGTTCGTGCCGGCAGAGGTGACAGGAAGCAAGTGGGAGTACGTGATGGCCGTGCTCGAACGGCTTCACGACGGTGGGTCGTCGGCTCGACGCGAACTTCGGGTGTTCATCGGCAGCTGGCTGGAGCGTCGTCTTCATACATGGCCGCAAGACGACTTGCGGAAACGTATCGTCGCCCAGCTCGCCCAGCAGGGGTGGCGTGTTCGGGACGGGAGACTCGTCATCGGCGAACGCTCCTTTGAGGCCGCTGCCGCTCTCACCACGAGTGCGCGCGATGCTCGGATCGCAGCTCTGCACTCGGACGTGCGTCAAGCCGCGGAGCGCTATCTCAAGAACCACATGGAGGTGGCGATCTTTGAGGCCATGAAGGCCGTCAACAAACGGGTACGCGAGATGACTGGCCTCGACCTCGACGGTAGCGAGTTGATGAACAAGGCCTTCAGCGAGCAACACCCGCTAGTCGTCCTCGCCGACCTGAGCACGGAAACAGGACGCAACGTCCAGGCGGGTTACCGCCTACTCTTCACAGGTGCCGTCCGCGGGATCCGCAATCCTGATGCGCATGAGCTTTTCCAGCCTCTCGACGACGAAGACGCACTTGAAAAGCTGGGATTCGCGAGCATGTTGATGCGTCAGCTCGACGCGGCCCAGACCCAGGGGATCGATGCGCCGGATCAACGCTAACCCGTTTCGTTATCGATGATTCCGTAGCGCGGTTGCCCCGCCGCCTGCTGTTGCAACCGCATCCGCACGGTCCTGGCTCGTATCAGTCCATTACGGCCCGTATAAGGATCTCAGCCAGGTCGTCGTCGAGTCGGCCACTTCTGATGAGCGCACGTGTCGTCGCACCGTCGATCAGTGCGACGGCTAGTGCAGGATCAGTCGTAGCACGAATCTGCTCAGTCGACGCCGTATCCGCAATGCCGCGCGCGGCACACAAGATGCCGAACTTACAACGCCCTCTTCGGCCGCTCATGTTTCCGCGGAGTGCCCGGACCTCCGGTGCGCCCGCCTTGCTGTTCTGATTCTTCCCAGAGACGAGAACGATCGGGCCGCTTAGTACGCCGTGAATCTCCCCCGTGGCGCGGTTTCCGAGGACGATGTCTATCTCCTCCGTCTCGTTGATGTACCTATGGCTCAGGACTCTCAGGTAGCTGACCTGGCTAAAAAGAAGGCAGAGCACTTGCTCGAAGTAGAGCCCCTTCTTATACGTGTCCGCTTCAGCGAGGGCCTTGTCCAACAAAGGCTCTGCGAGCCGTTGCAGACCGATCGGGCCGAGGAATAACTCATACAGCGCGACGAGATCAGCAACTGACTCGTAGACCTTCAACGAGCCTTCTTGAATCGCATCGAGAACGATCACCTTCGTCTGCAACTCCTGGGCGATATCAAGCGTGTCCAGGTCTAGTGCCGTTGCGGGTAGTGCGACCGTGATGGAGCGCCCTGCTTCCCGGGCGGCGGATAGGCGTCGGCGCCAAGGGTCTTCTATGCCATCGAACGCCAGGTGAAGAAGCCCATGCTTGGCGTGTTGTAGGTCGGGGAGCCAGTTCACACCCTTGAGATGTACGGGCCCCCCAGGGCGTTTCCAGGCCGCGTCTGCCGCCATGATGGCTTCGACCTGATCGCGCCAAGGGTCAACGGTTGAAGTTCCCTCCGGCTCAGCCACGGCCTTACTCGAGCGCCTGAGCGCGCGTGGCGAGAGCGTCCAACGTCTCCGCAACAACGCTCCGCAACTGGGTCCTGTCGTCCGCACTCCCTTCTGTGACTCTTATGAGCCTGTCGACAGCAGAGATCAGCGAACGCGCTGCAGCCGCCAGTCGGTCCAGCTCGACGGCAGCGAGCGCGACGTCCGTGAAAGTTTCGTCGATGCTTCTCGCGGGGTTCGAGATGAGGTCCTTCACGACTGCGTCGAGGCGAGACTCAGACTCGAGCCCACCTGCATCATCGGCCGCCTGTTTGATGATTGGCCTCATCTTCCGGAGATCAACGATGTCTGGCAGATTGCCCGCATCCCGCTTTGCTAAGAACGAGTCGCGGATCGTGTCCGCGGTGAACTGCGAGTAAAGCACCGGCCTTTGGCGAGCCAGCGGCCGGATGACGTTTTCCTCGAGCTCAACGAAGAAGTTCATCGGCAACCCCTCGCGGATCGCGTCTTGGTACCTCTTCGGAAGATCAAGGATCAGCTGGTAGTCCTTGATCTTCTCTTTTGAGAGGCCCGTGAGCTTTTTCAGCTCATCGAGATCTGTCACCTTCGTCCTGTCGATTACTTTCCCGAGTGCGATAGCAGTCGGCATGTCCTCCCACTGTGCGCGGACAAGGTGAATGTTGAACATCTCGACGATGTTCTCCGTGGCCTCGGGCGCCGCAGCGCGAACGAGAGCAGGAATCGTCTCAAGACCAAGGTGCTGCGCCTGCCGCCACCGCCGCTCGCCGTCTATAAGGACGTACTTGTCGTCCTTCCTATAGACGTACACGGGAACAAGGACGCCTGACGTATCGATCGACTCCGCGAGTCGTTCGTCTGCAGCCGGTCGAAAGATCTGCCGCGGATTCTCAGGGTTGGGGTCGATGTCGGCGACGGGCAGGTCATAGAGTTCTGCTTCGGCGGTCATTGAATGCGGCACCTCCATTCGATTTCCGGTCGCGGTCGTTTACGAAGCGATCCAGATCAGTTCCTTGGCATCCGAGTGCGCGCTCCCGTGCCTGGCCCCGAGCGTCGAGTGTGGGACGGTTGCAGTGAAGGCCAGTCGCACTCGATCGAAGGTGTGACGCAGGATGGCGTCAAGCGATTCGCCAGCCACGCGTGACAGAAGGCCGTTCGACGGATAGCTCAGCACCAACGTGAACCCACGCGCCGCGATCGCATCGAACAGGCTCTCAAACGCTGGCTCAACCGCCGTCCGCAAAGAAAAAGGAGTCTGAAACCGATCCGGCCTGTATCGACCGATCCCGGACGCCGACGGATAGTCGTAGCGAACGAGCGTCTCGAGTACGTGGTAGTAGCGTGAGTAATGATCCTTGCTGTACGGAGGATCGGCGTAGATGACGGCGTTGCGCACTTTCAGGTCATCAAGGTACGGCCAGATCTCAAGAGCGTCGGTTTGGAGTACGCGATTCCTCGACCGCCATCTGGTTGACCCGAAGGGTCGCTGTGCGTCGGCTGCATCGAGGAACAGTCCCCAGACGCTGCGCTTCCGCTGCCGGCAGATCCGACTGACACTTTCATCATTGACGCCGCGGAGGTACTGCGCGAAGTGGCCAGGGCCAGAGCTACAGACACTCGCGGCTTCGAGCAGACCAAGAAGCGCCCAATCCGCCTCGTCGCTGCTCAGACCGCCGTCGGTGCGGCGGGTGTCGATCGCGTATCGGATGCTGTCTAGCTCGATGGCTTGGCGCAGACCAAAATAACCCCATGCGAACGTGAGCGCGCAGAGCCTGTACGGAAACGTGTCGGGGCCCGCCGCGAGGCGCGCGACTTCGCCGGCGACTCTCTTGTTGTTTCCAGCGTGCAACCAACTCTCATACGCCGCCTGGTATTTCACGCGGCTGGCGCTCGCAAGAGCGTCGCGCTCGACTGCAAGTGCCTTGGCAAATCGGCGCGAGAGCGCTCGCAGGTTGGAGCAGAATGGGTCGGCGAGGAGATGGGCGATCCCGTCTGACCGCATGGGCGCCTCGCGACTCGAAAGATGGCACCGCGCCGCCAGAGAAGCATACGCCTGGATGTCGTTACCCCAGACGGCGCGACCCGTGGCCGCTACAGCGGAGCCGATGGAACACATGCCGCAGAAGAGGTCGATAAGTGGCCCTGTTGACCGCTGCGCTGCAACAAGCTCAGCTACGTGGGGGGCTAACGTGTGCTTGTTGCCCATATAGCGAATCCGCACGGCCATGAAGACGAATAGTGTCAGACGCCCTGGATCGAGCTCCTAGACCCTGCGCCTTGCCGCGATTCGTAGGCCGCCGCGATCCTCGTCAGACCTCTCGGGTCGCGGCCCACCGACTTGCCTTAGGCAGCCCCGAGATGCGTAGATCGCCGTACCAGAGAGGCCCGAGTCTGCGAATGCGCTCAGCAGTTCACAGCTCGACCCGAGAAGCATCCCGCCGCTCGGAAAGGGCACGACTTTGGCATGCCGCGGCCTGGTCAGAGGAGCGAGCCCGCTGCTGGCCTGCGATTGAGGGGATGGGCGGTACTGGGCTCGAACCAGTGACCCCCAGCTTGTCGACCCGCTCATCGTGAAACGGGTACTCCCGCCAGTTCACGCGTTCTCCTCGCTTTGCAGGCTCTTGCGCACGCTGAAGCGATGACGTTCCAGCGTCTCTTCGCGGGCGTCTACGAATCCTCCTGGTAGCACGCGGTAGCACCGTCCACCGCCGCCCGACTGTCGAATTGCCTGTCGCACGCTACTCGAGCGCGGTCAGCGTGAACCCCCGCCTCGGCACGAGGTTCGACTCGCGCGCCCTCAGCGTAGCGCTGGCGAAACTACTCGCCGGGGTCAAGTAGTCGCCAGCGCTCCCGAGCGGCCTCGCCTATAGCAAGATCTAGCTCCGCCCGCGGATGAGTCGGTCGACGAGGATCGCCGCAAAGAGCAGGCCTCCGAGGAGTGCCTGCTGGAATGCCGGGTCGATGCCCTTGATCGTCTGGTAGTTGGTCATCATGCCGACGATGAGGACACCGATCAGTGTCCGCTCAATCCGGCCGAGACCGCCACGCGAGACGCTCAGGCCACCCACGAGGACAGCGATGATCGCTTGGAAGTTTGCGCTGGCGAGATCGTTCTGGCTGACGAGCCCCAACTGCCCGACGGTAAGGAAACCGCCAACTCCGTATAGGAATCCGGCGAGCGTATAGGCGGCGATCGTGATACGGGCCACCGGAAGACCACTCAGTCGAGCCGCTCTTTTGTTCCCCCCGACCGCGTAAATGCTGCGTCCGAATTGGGTCTTCTGCATCACGAACGCGCCTACGACATAAAGGCCCACCATGACCACAACCATGATCGGCAAATTGAAGATCACATTCGTTGTCGCGAGCCGGCCAAAGACCGGATTCGTTGGCTGAAGGTAACGAAGGTTGAGGACGAGCTTGCCGAGCCCCGCCGCGACGAGCAGCGACGCAAGCGTGGCAAGGATCGGCTCGATCCGAACAACGACGACGAGGATGCCGTTCAGCAGGCCCATACCGGCGCAGGCCAAGAGTGATGCTGTGAGTGCGAACCCGAGGGAGTGGCCGCTCATGGTCAGATCCGCGACAAACACCTCGCCCATGAAGGCGATCGCTCCGACAGAGAGATCGATGCCGCCGGTCAGCATCACGATCGTCTCACCGATGGCCGCGACACCGATCACGGACGTCTGCATGAAGATATTGCGAATGTTTCCGGCGGCGAGGAACGAGCTCGCAGTGAGGTCGAAAACGATAAGTAGGGCAACACCGACGGCGATGATGCCGAAGCTCTGCGCGAACTCACGCCCACCATAGCCACCGCCGACGCGCTCACGCGCCCTGTCGCGTATCGTGGCCAGCGCCGAGCTCACCGGAGTACCTCGGTGTCCCGCTCGGGCGCAATCTCCGCAAGCGCACCCTGCATCGCGAGCGAGACTTGCTGCTCGGTCGCAACACGCGGGTCGAACTCCGCAGTGATGCGACCCTGGTAGAGGGTGATCAACCGGTCGGCGAGACCCATTACCTCCGGAACATCTGTCGAGACGACGACGACGGCAGTGCCCTCGTGGACAAGACGCTCAATCTGACCGTAGATCTCAAGCCTCGCGCCGACATCGACACCACGCGTTGGCTCGATCATCACGAGCAGGTCGCAGCGGCGCATTAGCCAGCGGCCAAGGAGCGCCTTCTGCTGATTGCCGCCGCTGAGGACGCGAACAAGCCGCGACAGTACTCCTGACGCAATCCCCACACCTGCAGCAGCTTCACGCGTAAGCCGCCGCTCCTTGCGGCGGCTGAGCATCCGCACTGCTGGAGCGGCCAGCACCTTCCCGAGTGATGCAATGCTGATGTTCGCAGCCACGCGCATGTCGGGGAAAAGCCCCTCATCCTGGCGGTTCTCAGTGATGAGGGCGATCCCGTGCCTGAGCGCCCGCTGTGGCGAGTCGGTCTTCACCTCGTTGTCGCCGACTCGGATCATTCCGCCGACATTCCTCGCGTCTCCGCCAAGCGCACGGGCCAGCTCGTTCTGGCCTGAGCCGAGAAGGCCGCAGATACCGAGGATCTCGCCACGCCTGACGCTAAGGTCGACCCCGCGTACCTTCGTCCCGACCGTTAGGCCTCTTGCCTCAAGGACAGGATCGCCGTCGAGCACGGAGTGCGCCTGTCGGCTGAAGACCGTCTCAGCCTTCTGACCCAGAGTCAGGTCCACAAGCCGCTCCAACGTCGCCTCGCTCCGATCGAGGTTTCCGACGACACGTCCGTTGCGGAGCACCGTGATACTTTCACAGACGTCCAGAACCTCTCGGTACCGATGGCTGACGAAGATGATCGTCACGCCATGGTCGCGCAGGCTGGCCATGATCTGGAACAGGCGCTCGACGTCGTCCTCGGGGAGCGCGGCGGTCGGTTCGTCAAAGATGAGGATGCGGGGCTGCCGTATCGTCAGCACCTTGGCGATTTCGACCAGTTGCCGCTCTGAGAGCGGCAAATCAGCGACTTTTCGTTCCGGCAGGATTGCCTCAGCTCCGATACGACCGAGCACCTCCCGAGCATCCGCGAATAGCCTGCGCTCATCGATCCGGAGCCCGTTGATCGGCTCCTGTCCAAGCGAGATGTTGTGCGCGACGGAAAGGTTAGGGAGCAGGCTGAACTCCTGGTAGACGATTCCGATCCCGAGCTCGTGCGCCCGCCGTGGGCTAGAGATGTCGACCGCGTTACCTTCGATCCGGATCTCCCCCGAGGATTGCCTGTACTCACCGGCGAGGATCTTCAGCAGTGTTGACTTCCCCGCGCCATTTTGGCCGACAAGACCGTAGATCATCGGCTGGTTGATCTCTAGATTCACGTCTACAAGCGCTTCGGTGCCTGGGAACCGCTTGGAGATCCCAAACATTTGAAGCACAGAACGCTCGCCAGGCTCAGCCATTTGCCCTGTCTACATCCGCAAGAAGTGATGCCTCGAACTTCTCGACTGCCCTGCTACCCCTGAATAGCGTGGAATGTTGGGCTCCTGGTCGGTGAGGTTGGCGTTATGTTGTTTCCGGTTCAAGAGATGGAATCCGAGTCCGCTGCTTTCCACCTATCACATTTCGGATAAGCACTTGCACGGAGAGAACAATGAGAAGGGTGGCACCCCGGTAAAGTTGGAACGCGGCGTCCGTCAGCCCGAGGTTGAGTAGACCACTGCTCAGGATGCTCATGAAGATGACGCCAAGGGCAGTCCGTCCGACGCTCCCCTCACCGCCAGCGAGCTGGCTGCCTCCGATGATCACTGCGATAATCGAGTCGAGCTCGATGTTCGTTCCGGCCCCCGCCGTAGCGGAGCCGAGCTGACCGACCTCGATGAAGGAAGCAACCGCGATCATCGTCCCCATCAGCAAGAAAATCGCTGTGGTGTAGAAGCCAACGCTGATGCCCGCACGCCGGGCAGAGGCGAGATCCCCTCCCATCGCGTAGGTGTATCGGCCGAGCTTCGTCCGCGAGAGCAGGTACGCACCCGCAACGTACGTGACGACGAGGAGAGGCGCCGTCAGCGTGAAGCCTGCCCAGCTCGCGTTGACGACATCTGGGAGGCCACCCTGTACTTGGATTGGGCTGCCTGCGTTCGCACCAATCGTAAGACCGCGCGCCCAAATAAATGTACCGAGCGTGACCATAATCGCGTTCAGACCTAACCCGGCAACCAGCAGGCCGTGCAGGAGGCCGGTGCCTATTGCCGTTCCGAGTCCTGCAAGGAGGGCGAGCCAGATGTTGCCGGTCGACGTGAAGACAAGTCCGATGACAGCTCCTGTCAGCCCGATCATCGAGCCAGGCGAGAGGTCGATGTGACTCGAGATGATGGCGAAGGTCATCGCCACCGAGACCAGCGCGAGCGGCGTGAATTCGGCAACAATGTTTTGGAATGTGTATCGGTTCAGCCACGCCGGCTGGATACCCCAGAAGACGCCCAGCAGTCCGATTGTCATCAGGATTAAGAACCAACCGTCGAGGTTCCGGTATGCGAACAAATTCGACACAGATCGACGCGACCATGATGCAAGTGACGCCGCGGTGTTGTCCGTCGTTGTGACTGCGTCCGCGTTCATTTACTAGAGCGAAATTCCTCAACGCCCATGGGCTGGGCCCCGTCCCGCATAGAAACGGGGCCCGAACCCATCCGCCTTACATGTTCGCGTCCAGGACCTGGCAGTGGTACACGTTCGACGCGATTCCTTGCAACGTCGGAGCCGCCGTGAAGGGGAATGTCGTTAGCTTATTGATCATGTCGTTGGTCATCTTCAAAACGCAGGCTGCATTTTGCTTAGTGACGAGCATCGACTTGAGGTAGCTGACTTTGGGCACCTTCTTCTTCAACGCCATGTTGTAGGCGACTTGGACCATCTTCCAGCCGGTCCATTGAGGCGAGTACAGCTCAGTTGAAAACAGCCGTCCTTTGGCTACCTCGTTCAAGAAGAAGCCGTCGACGGAGACGAACACGATGCAGTTCTTGTTGGCCGTCCAGTTGTTCTGCTCGGTGCACAGCCTGTTCTGCCGCTGAGCGACGTTTACCGCCGGCACAGAGATCGTGTCACTCAGGCCGTATACCATCGAGAGGCTTGGATATTTGACGAGCCAGTCCTGCATTGCCGCCGACGCCTTATCGGCTGTCCAGTCGGTTCCCTGGACGGCGACGATCTTGACACCCGGCAGGTTCTTCTTCACGTAATTGATGAAGCCATTCGCACGAAGGTCACTCTGAGGCTGACCAAGGATCCCATGTAGGACGGCAATCTGCCCAGTTGCTTTCCCATACCGCTCCTTGAGCAGCGTGGCCGCGTACTCTGCGTCCACCCTGCCCGAGCGGAGCTCGTCAAACGTGATGCTGTCGGTCGCGGCAGGATTGACGGCGTAGATCTCGAGGACTGGAACGCCGTGCTGCTTCGCGTAGGCGAGCGAGGGCCCCATCGCCTTCGGGTCCACCGCGTTGAGCATGATTACGCTCGGCTTCTGATCCACGAGTTGCTTTAGGATCGCCGCCTGGTCAGAGGCACTCGAGTTGCCGCTCACGGCTTTGAAGTCGAAGCCCAAACGGCGACCGGCTTCGGCGGCAGCTTTGTGCTGCGCGTCCCAGTACGGATTCCCAGCTCCGATCTCGAGCCAGATGATATACGGCTTTTTCGCTGCGCCAGTGGAGCCAGCGGAGGCGAGAAGCCCGACGGCAGCGATTGAGACGAGGGCAAGCGCCGTCAGAGTTCGGTGGAAGTTCTTCCTCATGATTCCTCTCCCTTGAGGGATAACGTTCTTGGTCCGTCTACCTCATTTGAGGATCCGTTCAACAACCACCCCCTCACGTTTTCGGCCGTCCGGCGAGAAGGCCGCCATCGACCTGGAGCGTTGCTCCGTTGACGTATTCGGCATCTTGAGAACAGAGCCACAAGACGGCACGCGCGACGTCCTGCGGCTGTCCCGTGCGGCGAAGCGGAATGACGGCGATCACGCGATCACGGAGGCGAACGTCGGACCACAGGTAATCGCGGTTGAGTTCCGTCTCAATCCAACCGGGCTGGACGACATTCGTGCGCACCCCAAGCGGCCCCCACTCCCAGGCCATCGACATCGCGAGCATCTGTAGGCCCGCCTTTGCTACGCAGTAGGGCGCCTGGCCCGTATAGGCGTCCTGGACGGCCGGCGAGCCGATAACGACGATGGATCCTCCCCCCTGCGCGACCATCTGGCGCGCCGCCGGCTGCCCGCAGTGGAGTGTGCCCCACAAATTGACCTGCTGGGTCTGCTCCCACGCCTCCTGCGTCATCTCGATCAGTGGGACGACGGGATTGATCGCGGCATTGCTGACGAGCACGTCAAGGCGCCCATACCGGTCGGTGACTCGTTCGATGAGCGCTTGCGCAGCGGCGCGATTGGCGACGTCAGCGGGAGCTGCATCCGCCGCCCCGCCGGCAGAGACGATCGCTTCGACCGTCCCTGCAGTCTGGTCCGCGGTCAAGTCATTGACCACAACAGTCGAGCCCTGCGCTCCGAACGCCTCTGCGATCCCCGCGCCGATGCCGCGACCGGCGCCGGTCACAAGGACGACTTTGCCGTCAAGCGATTCGTACTGAAAGGCCACTTAGAAGTGGCCTCCCCAGGCGTCGTAGCCGGCATCCAAAAAGACAACCGAACCGTGGAGAGCGGTGAAATCCTCTCCGACGAGACGGAAGACAGCGCTTGCAATCTCCTCGGGTTGCACCCAGCGATGCGTCGGCACACGGCCGAGCAGTGTCTCCTCGTCAATGGCACCGGACTTGATGCGCTGGAGCGGCTGCTCGGTCAGGGTAAGGCCGGGGCTGACGGCTAGAACACGGACACCCGAGCGGGCCAGTGCCCATTCGACCGCGAGGACCTGCGTAAGCGCGACGATGCCCGCTTTCGCGCAACTGTACGAGGCCCGGTTGGTTGTGATGTTCTTACCGCTTACGGAGCCAAGGTGGACAAGCACGCCCTGCGCAGCCCGCAACGCCGGGTATAGGTGACGCGAGACGTAGTACGCGCCGCTGAGGTTGACCGCGATTGTCCGATCCCAGTCGTCACGGCTCATCTCCAGCGTTGGCGTTAGTCGAGCAATTGCTGCGCAATTTACGGCAGCGTCGAGTCGGTCGATCTGCTTTCCAGCGGCCGCGACTGCATCCCAGTCGGAAATGTCGACCGTCTGCCATGCGATCCGGGAGTCGCTGGCGGGAGCGACGTCCCAGCCGATCACTTTCCAGCCCTCGGCAAGGAACCGCTCGGCACACGCCCGACCGATGCCCTGTGCAGCACCGGTTACCAGCGCCGTGCGGGCCGTCTGCTCTGTCATGAATGTCGTCCGTAAGCCTGAATCACGGTCAGAGTCTGGCCATATTTGGTCATGTGCTGATCCCTTCTGAGTTGCTGACGGGCCAGCGCTCGAGCGAGTCCCTGACTGTTCGAACGATCGTGTCGACTTGCGGGACGAGCGCGTCGATCAATTCCGGGGAGTGCGGGATCGGCGCGTGGGCGGCGGTCACGCGAGCCACCGGAGCATCGAGATACTCGAAGATCTCTTCCTGGACGAGCGCGGCAATCTCGGACGCAACGCTGGCGTAGGGCGCTTCCTCGGTGACGACGACGACACGTCCCGTCTTCCGGGCGGATTCGAGGATCGCTTCGGTGTCGAGTGGGAAGATCGTTCGGAGATCGATCACCTCTGCCTCGACACCGTCGGCCGCAAGCGTGTCGGCTGCAGCCAACGCCTTCTGCACCATTATCCCGGAAGCAAGGATGGTCACATCGCTCCCAACGCGAACGATCGCCGCTTTGCCGATCGGCACGAGGTCGTCGGGGCCACCGACAGTGCCGCGGGATCCGGTCAACTTCTTATGCATGAGGAAGATCACTGGGTCATCTCCGCGCAGGGCCGATTTGAGAATCCCCTTCGTGTCTGCCGGGTTGGATGGCATCACAACGACGAGCCCTGGCATGTGCATGAACCAGGCTTCGAGACTGTTGTTGTGCTGCGCCGCGTAACCAGCAACGCCCGAGGAGCCGCGGATCACAAGCGGCACCGGATTTCCCCACAGATACCGGGCCTTCGCGGCTTGGTTCGCGATCTCGTCCATCGCTCCAAAGGAGAAGTCGATGAAGTTCAGATCGATCACTGGCCGCATGCCGTTCATCGCAGCGCCGACGCCTGCGGCGACCATCGCCGCCTCGGAGATCGGCGCGTCGATCACACGGTCCCGTCCAAACTCGGGGCCAATGTCTTTGACCTGCGCGAAGTGGCCGCCGCGGATGAAGAGGTCAGTGCCAAGAATGAAGATCGATTCGTCGCGCCGCATCTCCTCGCGCATGGCTTGCTGGAACGCCTGACCAACTGTGACCTTGTCATTCATGGCCGGGCCGGTCCTTTCGGGTCAAAGGGGATTGCCGTCACGCCGTCGGCGGCCGTTGCCGGGTCCGGCAGTGGTGACTGTTCCGCATAGGTGATCGAGTCAGCGACGACCGCGACAGCCTTCGCTTTGAGCTCCTCGAACCGGCCAGGAGCGAGCTGCGCTGTGGTCTCCAGCGCGCAGCGCAGGCGTTCGATCGGGTCCTTTGTCTGGCGCCACGACTCAACCTCCTCCTCAGTGCGGTAGTCCGCGACCTCGGCGGTGAGATGGCCGTGATAGCGGTAGGTCAGCGCTTCGACGAATGTCGGCCCTTCCCCGGTCGCGGCACGTTCCCGAGCCTCGAGTGTGGCGCGGTAGACAGCGCCGACGTCTTGGCCGTCGATCTGTACGGAAGGCAGCCCGAAGCCGGAGGCGCGGTCGGCGATCGAGTTGTGCAGGGCGGCTGAACGGCCGATAAACGTCTCGACCGCGTACTGGTTATTCTCACAAAAGACGATTAGCGGCAGCTTCTGGACAGCTGCGAAGTTGACGAACTCCCATGTACGGCCGGTGTTCGCGCCGCCATCGCCAAAGAAGCCCAGAGCAACCTGGCCGCTTTTCCGGATCTTCGCCGCAAGTGCCGCGCCCATCGCTATCCCGACGGCGGCGCCTACGACGCCGTTGGAGCCGAGGTAGCCGAGCGAGAAGTCGTTTAGATGCATCGTCCCGCCGCGCCCGCCGGCGCAGCCGGTCGAGCGACCCCACAGCTCGGCCATCACGACGCGAGGCGACATCCCTTTCGCGAGTGCGTGGTGGTGGGGACGGTGCGGGCTCGCAACGAGGTCATCAGGCTTTAGTGCTCGTATCGATCCGACAGCGACGGCCTCCTGGCCGGACGACTGATGTGCGCTGCCGGGGATCTTGCCGCTCATAGTCAGCGGCTCCAGCGCCTCTTCAAACTCCCGGATGACGAGCATGGTCTCGAGCCACTCCTCGAGTTCACGCGCCGGCAGTCCGTCGAGCTGGATCTCGAGCAGCCCGTCCGGTGTGATAGTCGACATCTCGGTCATGCGTGCCCTCCTAGAACTGAGCTGTCATGTTCTCAACCGCCTGGGCGAATGCGGCCAGCAGACGTGCAGCCTCCGCGCCATCGATCATCCGGTGGTCTGAGTTCAGAGTCGCGTGGAAAGTTGTCCTCACACTTATCCGACGCTCGCCGTCAGCGACGACGCGAGGCATCGCACGGCCGACCGTGAGCAGGCTTGTCTGACCGAGTGCGATAAGGCCCGTGAAGTGGTCGATCCCGAACGCCCCGAGGTTCGAGAGTGTCGAGGGCGGGACGGTCTCGATGTCCTCTGGTGTGAGCCTTCCCGCGCGCGCCCGCTCGACCGCCGCGGCGCGTTCTCGAGCCAGCGCGGCTGGGTCTAGCGCAAGAACGTTCCACACGACCGGGTTGACAACCCCGAATGGCGTGGCGACGGCGAGCCCCACGTGCCCCTCGCCCTGATCGCATTCCTGCAGGGCAAGGGCGAGCGCTCTGAGGAGGAGATCGGTCACCGTTGACACAGGCTGCTGACCGCCCTGTGCCCTAAGCACATCGAGCGCCGCGAGCATGCGTTCAGCGTCAATTTCGCGCGTCACAGCGAAGTGTGGGATCTCGCGCCACGCCTTGCTCACCTTCGCAGCGATGACATCACGGAATCGATCGATGCGGAGCGTCTCTTCATCCACGCGCGGGATTGCCTCGCCGCGCTCTTGCGCGAGCCGCCGCGCGCGCGGGCTCAATGTGTGCGGCCTGCGCGACGCGGTTGCGCGCCGTGAAGCCCCACGAGTAGGGGCTCCACTCACGGGGGGCAGTGGCTCCGTCTCCGACCCCCCTTTGGATGGGACAGCAGGCTGTTCTTCGGTCTTCTCCCCGCCGACACCAATCGTGACGATGACGGTGCCGACGGGTACGATCGCGCCCGGCTCAAAGAGATGCGGCCCGAGCTGACCGTCGGCTGGGCTTTCGAGCTCCATCGTGGCCTTATCAGTCTCAATCTCGACGACGGGATCGCCCTTAGCGATCTCGTCGCCCGGCTGCTTCAGCCACTTGAGCAGAAGCGCCTCGGTCATGGCGATCCCGATCGACGGAATGGTGATTTCAGCAACCAACGAGCCGCGCCCTCAGGTGAGTTGGTCTGGGATCGTTCCCAAACTACGCCGCCGTCCCCCCGCCGTCAAGAGGCCACGGCGAGCAACGTGATCTTGATCACTGAGCGCGGATCGAGAGTCGTGCGGCCATCGCGGCATCGGGGATCAGCGCGTGATTTCCGCATCCGCCGCGGGGTGGAGTGCCTTCAGCCCGCCCCAGAAGGTTCCCTCGGGCTTACCGACCGGGCCAACCTCGGGAGTGTCAAGCTGGGAATGCAAATCTTCCTTGACGGCATAACGACGATGGCATAGGTTGGGAACGATCCCGAATCCATTGGGGACGCCGCTAGTACACGAGGTGTTTGATCTCGTGACCCACCCTGAGGGGACGGCTTGTCGTCGCTGGCCATCCATCACCAACCGGCCAGACACCTGGTGCCTGCGGATCCCGATTTCGCAGGCGACCATCAGATCGAACGGGTATTTGGGCGGTCACGGTGAATCGGTTGTCCGCCTTCGCCCGTCGAGCGACCTCTCACCGTCGCGCAGCCGTGTTCGGTACGAGCTCTTTCCTGCCTCGTGACGTGAACTTCGAGGCTGCTCGTGGCCTCTCGATGGGCGAATACCAGGAGGAGAGCTGATGTTCATC
>JBEKEH010000004.1:0-71921 GCA_050013935.1 Gaiellaceae bacterium
GGCTGCTGGCACGTAGTTAGCCGGGGCTTCTTCTGGAGGTACCGTCACCCTCTGGGCTATTCACCCGAGTGGCTTCGTCCCTCCTGAAAGAGGTTTACAACCCGAAGGCCTTCTTCCCTCACGCGGCGTCGCTGCGTCAGGCTTTCGCCCATTGCGCAAGATTCCCCACTGCTGCCTCCCGTAGGAGTCTGGGCCGTGTCTCAGTCCCAGTGTGGCTGATCGTCCTCTCAGACCAGCTACGGATCGTCGCCTTGGTGGGCCGTTACCCCGCCAACAAGCTAATCCGCCGCGAGCTCGTCCCCGGTCGGAGGCCGAAGCTACCTTTTCCAGCCGCCCCGAAGAGCGGATGGGCCATCCGGTATTAATCCGAGTTTCCCCGGGCTATCCCGGTACCGAGGGTGGATGACTCACGTGTTACTCACCCGTTCGCCGCTGTCCCCGGTCCCGAAGGACCGGTTCTCGCTCGACTTGCATGTGTTAAGCGCGCCGCCAGCGTTCGTCCTGAGCCAGGATCAAACTCTCCGTGAAGATGATTGCCGGCATTGAGTGCGGCATCGCAAGCGATGCCGCGGCCGACGGTCTTTTCACTTTGAGCTTGTGCTCAAAGTCCGTCCCCGAAGGGACGAGACAGGTTGTTGATTCACTAGTCCGGATCGCGGAGCGAGCCGGACCAGCGTCTCGACGTAAACGCACGCTGTTGAGTTTTCAAAGACCGGGCCGTCAGGAGGGCGTAAAAAAGGCCTCGACTCGCGCCAGAGGCCTCAGGGAGCTCGGACTTTCGATTCCGAATCGTCCTCGAGGCGACTCCAGTTGTGTCGTTTGCAGGGACTTTCCTACGCCGCCCTCTCGGGCAGCCGGGGAAGTGTAGCACCGGCCGAAGGGGTGTCAACCGCGTACGAGACGCAAGAACTGCCGCTTACCCACCTGGAGCGTCGCGCCTTCCAGCTCGGTCCACGAGACGTCGTACCCGGGGACCGGCCGACCGTCGATCTTCACGCCGCCCTGATCGATCATGCGGCGCCAGTGGCTCGACGACTCGCCGAGCTGAAAGGCGAGGAACGACGGCAGGTGAACAGCCGGGCCGTCGGCGGCAAACCGCACCTCCTCGACCTCCTCGGGCGCCTTTCCCTCGCGCACCACGCGCGTGAAGTGCTCCTCGGCCGCGCGGGCCGCCTCCTCGCCGTGCGAGCGCGCGACGATCCAGCGCGCCAGCTCGAGCTTGGCGGCCATCGGGTCGCCCTCCGGCACGGGCCGCTCGGCGACGAGGCGGTACCACTCCTCGAGCATCGCGTCAGGGATGCGCATCGTGCGCCCGAACATCTCCTCGGGCGGCGCCGTGAGCGGAATGTTGTTGCCGACCGACGAGCTCATCTTCTCGCCGTCCCACGAGAGGAGCAGCGGCGTCGTCAGCACGACCTGCGGCTCGAGCCCGTACGCCGCCATGACCTCGCGCCCGGCGAGCAGGTTGTAGAGCTGGTCGGTGCCGCCGAGCTCGACGTCGGCCTCGATCGCGACCGAGTCGTACGCCTGCATCAGCGGATAGAGCAGTTCCGAGACCGAGATCGGCTCGGCGGCGCGGAAGCGCTTCTCGAAGTCGTCGCGCTCGAGCATCCGCGCGACGGTGATTATGCGGCCGAGCCGCACGACGTCGGCGTAGGTCAGCTTCGACAGCCACTCGCCGTTGCGCCGGACTTCGAGCAGTTCCGGGTCGTCGCGCAGGATCGTCTTCGCCTGCTCGAGGTAGCGCTCCGCGTTCCGCTCGATTTCCTCGTCCGTGAGGATCGGCCGCTCGGAGGAGCGGCCGGACGGGTCGCCGATCCGGGTCGTGTAGTCGCCGATGATGAGGACGGCGCGGTGCCCCTCGTCCTGAAACGCGCGCATCCGCTGCAGCGGGATGCCGCGGCCGAGGTGGATGTCCGGCGAGGTGACGTCGATGCCGAGCTTCACCCGCAGCGGCCTGCCGAGCTTCAGCTTCGCCTCGAGCGCGCCCTCCGGAAGGACGTCGACCGCGTTGCGCGTGAGCGATTCGAGGACGGACACGCCGCCCTCGATCCTACTCGGCCTTCACGAACTCGCCCCAGCGCTCCTCGATCCGCCGCGCTCTCCAGATGCCGGCCGACACGGCCCACGTGAGCACGAACAGGCCGACGATCCCGTAGCCGAGCTTGCCGAAGTCGAGGTCGTTCAGCCAGCCCCAGAAGCCGTTCGTGAGGGCGAGCTTCGTCGAGAGCACCTGCAGCAGCTCCACCGTTCCGATC
Organism: Gaiellaceae bacterium; assembly: GCA_050013935.1. Classification (GTDB taxonomy): domain Bacteria; phylum Actinomycetota; class Thermoleophilia; order Gaiellales; family Gaiellaceae; genus Palsa-739. Next base: position 2,259 of record JBEKEH010000004.1, read on the forward strand.
ACGAGCGCGACCGTGACGGAGAGGCTCGTGACGGTGATGTTGTAGTAGACCTTCCGGACCGGGTTCGAGAAGGCCCAGCCGTAGGCCTGGCTCATGAAGGCGCCGTCGGCGGTGTCCATGAGAGACATGCCGGCCGCGAACAGGAGCGGCAGCGAGACCACCGCGAGGAACGGCACCTGCTTCGTGGCGACACCGGCCGAGATGGCGAGCAACCCCACCTCGGTAGCCGTGTCGAAGCCGAGGCCGAAGAGCACCCCGAGCGGGTACATCTGCCAGCTCGAGCGGATTCGGCGCGCCAGCCGGCCGAGGAAGAACCGGTTCATGAAGCCGCGGTCGCGCAGGCGCTCCTCGAGCCGCTGCTCGTCGTAGGCGCCCGTCCGCAGCTCGCGGAAGATGCGGACGACGTCGAGCAGCACGAGCAGGTTGAGAATCCCGATGACCCACAAGAACGTCCCGGAGACGCCGGCGCCGACGTACCCGCCCCAGTGCTGGAAGCTCGGGATCCTCGACTTCACGGCCGACGCGGCGACCGCGAGCCCCGTCGCGAGCGAGAAGACGATCGTCGAGTGGCCGAGCGAGAAGAAGAAGCCCGTGCCGAGCGACCGCTTGCCCTCCTGCAGGAACTTGCGCGTCGTGTTGTCGATCGCCGCGATGTGATCGGCGTCGAAGGCGTGGCGCAGCCCGAACGTGTACGCGAGCGTCCCGAGCCCGGCCAGCGCCGGGTTCGTGCGCGAGTAGTAGAGGAACAGCCCCCAGCCGAGCAGATGCAGAAGCAGCACGGCGCCGCCGAAGCCCGAGAGGCGGAGCCACTCGGAGCGGCTGAGCGAGCTCGTCCAGCGGCGCATCGGCTACCCCACTCTCGGGAGATCGAGGCCGAACACGCCTCGATCATGGCTGCGCACCCTCCCTCCCACATCAGTGCCCTGCCGCACCCGGACGGCGGCTCTTCCGTGAACCGAAGCCGGGAATCCGACGACTGGTGGGCGTGAAGCGCGAGCTCGCGCGCCTTTCCAACGAGGCGCTCGTCGCGCTCGCCGCGCGGTCCGAGGAGCCGGCGCCCGGTGGCCGTGGCTCTTCCGGGCGACGGCCGCCGCGGCCGCAGTTGCCGCCTGCACGGCGGTGGGGCTCGGCGTCTGGGCGGGCGTCCTCTCGCGCTCGCTGCACGACGTGCGCTCGGTGCGCGCCGCCGACGCCCGCGCGGTCGAGATCCTCGCCAACCGCGTAGGCGCCGATCTTCACCACACAAGCCTGAAACCCCTGCGCCGGGCTACAATCCGGCCGCTTCCGTGCTGCTGCGCAGAAACCGCTCCGAGCCGGCGGGCCCGCGCCGGCGCAGGCGCCGGATCCGCAAGCTCCGCCTGCTCGCCCTCATCGGCGCGCTGGGCGTCCTTGCGGCGACGGCCTTCGCCTACGGCGTGATCGTCGCGCTGAGCGCACAGTTGAGCGGGCTCGACCCGTTCCACCAGCAGCGCGAGCAGGTCGACGGCTACGTCTACGCCGGCGACGGCCACACGATCCTCGCCGTGCTCCGCGGCTCGCAGAGCCGCGTGCTCGTCCACAGCGAGGACATCTCCCCGTGGGTGAAGCAGGCGATCGTCGCGACCGAGGACAAGCGCTTCTACGAGCACCGCGGCATCGACATCCGCGGCATGGCGCGCGCGCTCTGGGCCGACATCCGCCACAAGGGTGCCGTCCAGGGGGGCTCCACGATCACGCAGCAGTTCGTGAAGAACGCGCTCACCGGCGGCGCGCGCTCGATCACGCGCAAGCTCAAGGAGGCGGCGCTCGCCTGGCAGCTCGAGCAGCGGTGGTCGAAGGACCAGATCCTGACCGCATACCTGAACACGATCTACTTCGGCAACGGCGCCTACGGCATCGAGCGGGCGGCGCGCACGTACTTCGGGCACAGCGCGAAGAAGCTCACGCTCTGGGAAGCCGCGCTGCTCGCCGGCATCCCCGAGGACCCGAGCCTGTACGACCCGGTCGCGCACCCGCAGATCGCGAAGGCACGGCGGACGACCGTGCTGCGGCTGATGCTCGCGCAGGGGATCATCGGCCGCGGCCAGTTCCGGCGGGCCGTGCGCGAGCCGATGCCGACGCCGCAGGACGTCCACCTCTCCGGCGTCCAGGGGCTCGCGCCGTACTTCGGTGAGTACGTGAAAGGGCAGCTGATCAACCGCTTCGGCGCGAAGCGCGTGTTCGGGAGCGGCTTCCGGGTCAACACGACGATCAACTTCCAGCTCCAGAGCCTCGCGCGCGCCGCGGTCCACAAGTGGCTGCCGAGCGCGAGCGGACCGCAGGCCGCACTCGTCGCGATCAACCCGAGCAGCGGCGCCGTGCTCGCGATGTACGGCGGCAACAGCTTCCACGCGAGCCAGTTCAACCTCGCGACGGAGGGAGAGCGGCAGCCCGGCTCGTCCTTCAAGCCGTTCGTGCTCGCGACGGCGCTGAAGCAGGGGATCTCGCCGCTGACGACGCTCGTGTCGAAGCCGGTTTCGATCTTCCTCGGCAACCGGTACTGGAGCGTCCACAACTACGAGGGCGAGTACCTCGGGCCGATCGACCTCGCAAAGGCGATCAGCGTGTCCGACAACTCGGTGTTCTCGCAGCTGACGAAGATCGTCGGGCCGGCGAGCGTCGTGCAGACGGCGAAGGAGATGGGGATCACGAGCACGCTCCAGAGCTACTTCGGAATCGGACTCGGCGTCGAGGCGGTGAACCCGCTCGAGATGGCGCGCGCGTTTGCGTCGTTCGCGAACGGCGGCCTCCGCGTCGACGGCTCGGTGTTCGGCAACGAGCCGCGCGTGATCACGACGATCGCGAACGACAAGGGACAGATCGTGTACGCAAACAAGCCGGTACCGCGGCGGGTTCTCTCCCCCGCCGAGGACGAGCTGCTGACTCAGCTGCTCGAGGGCGTCGTCACCTCCGGCACCGGCACCGCCGCGGCGCTGCCGGACCGGCCGGTGGCCGGCAAGACGGGCACGACGGAGAACTACGGCGACGCGTGGTTCGTCGGCTACACGCCGCAACTCGTGGTCGCGGTCTGGGTCGGCTACCCGAACACGCTCAAGCCGATGCTGACCGAGTTCCACGGACGGCCCGTCGTCGGCGGCACGTACCCGGCCCTGATCTGGAAGTCGTTCGTGGAGTCGGCGCTTGCGGCGATGCACGCGCAGCCCGAGACGTTCACGCCGCCGCCCTATCTCGCCGTGACGACGCGCCGCGTGACGTACCGCGACGGCGAGATCCAGCTCGACAACGGCGTCTGCCGCGACACGTCGCTGATCGTCTACTTCACCGGACGCGGGCCGGCGAAGACGTCCGACTGCAAGCCGAACGAGGTCGAGGTTCCCAACGTTGTCGGCTGGAAGCTCGACAACGCGCGCGCGCGACTCGAGGCGCAGCCGCTCACGCCGCAGCTGATCTACAAGCCGGCCGCGCCCGGGCAGCGGATCGGGGTCGTGCTGCGCCAGTTCCCGGCCGCAGGGACGCTCTCCTCGTTCGACAAGGTCGCGCTCGTGCTGGCGAAGCCGCTCCACGGGCTCGTGCCGCACATCGTCGGGCTGAGCCTGCGCGACGCGCGCGTGAAGCTCGCGAAGCTGAAGCTGCTGCCGGTCGTGCGCTTCGGCGTCGGCAAGCCGGGCCGGGTCGTCTCGCAGGCGCCGCTCCCTGGAGTCGCCGCCGCGCCAGGGATGGCGATCCAGCTCGTCGTCGCGCGCGGCTGAGCCGCGGGAAGTGCGGGCGATGGTCTACGACTGCGACCAGGTCGCGACCTGGTCGCTGCCGTTGCTCCTGCCGGTCAGAAGCGCCGGCTCAGGTACGGCGAGCCGGCGAGGCCGTAGCGCCAGTGCCGCTCCGTCGCGCGGGTGAGGCCGATGCGTGGGCCGGTCGCGATCTCCGGCGTCGAGCCGCGCGCGAGGAACGCAAACGGAGGCTCGTCGAGCGGCAGCCCATCGTGCGCGCGCGTGACGCCCAGCGCCTGGCACAGCTTGCCTGGACCCGAGCAGAGCGCACGCTCCGCCGCCACGCCGCGCCGCGCGCGCATCGCCTCGAGTCCCTGCTGGGGCTCGAGCGCACGGATCAGCGCCGCCTCGGCGCGGCCCGGCTCCTCGCACACGACGTTCAGGCACCAGTGGACGCCGTACGAGCGGTAGACGTACGCATGCCCGGGCGGGCCGAACATCACGGCGTTGCGCGCCGTGGGCCCGCCGAAAGCATGACTTGCCGGATCGTCCTGGTCGTAGGCCTCGACCTCGACGATCGGTCCGCCGACGCCGTCGACGAGGAGCGTCACCCCGATCAGTTCCGGTGCGACCTCGTGCACCGGACGGGCGAAGAAGTCACGCGGGAGCGGCTTCACGGGCTCGCGAGTCGTAGCGGATGAGCGCAGGGAATGCGAGCGCGAGCAGCGCGCACCCGGCGACGCACGCGACGCCGCCGGAGACGACCGACGCGCGGATGCTCGTCACGGACGCGAGCGCCCCAGCCCTGAGGTTGCCGAGCGACGGCGCGGCGGCGACCTGCGCGAACTCGATCCCGTTCAAACGGCCGCGCAGCGAGTCCGGCGTCAACTGGAGCAGCATCGTCCCGCGCAACACGGCGCTGACGAGGTCGGCGCCGCCCCCGATCGCTAGCAGAAGCAGCGCCAGCCAGAGTCGGTCGGCGAAGCCGAAGGCGGCGATCGCCGCTCCCCAGATCGCCGCCGCGACCGTGACGACGAGCCCCTGCCGCCGCACGTGGTTGGCCCAGCCGCCGAGCGCGGAGGCGGCCAGCGCGCCGGCCGAGGTCGCCGAGTAGAGATAGCCGACGAGGCTCGGATCGTGGAAGCGGTGCGTCGCGAGCGCCGGGAAGAGCGCCGTCGGCATGCCGAAGATCATCGCGTTCGTGTCGACGAGCATGAAGCCGAGGATCACCGGCTGCGAGCGGATGTAGCGGAAGCCGTCGATCACCGAGCGCACGCTCGGCCGGCTCTCCTCCGCCGCTGGCTTGAGCGGCGGCAGCCGCCAGACGGCCGCGAGCGTCGCGAAGAACGTGACCGTGTCGATCGCGTAGGCGGTCGTGAGACCCGCGGTCCCGATGATCACGCCGGCGAGCGCGGGCCCCGCGACCGCGCCGAGGCTCGAGATGAGGCTGTTGAGGTTGTTCGCCGCCGCGAGCTGGTCGTCGGCGACGAGCCGGGGCAGCAGCGCGCCCTGCGCGCCGATGCCGAACGAGAACGCGCACGCGTCGACGAGCGTGCAGAGGAAGCACGGCCAGACCTGCGGGTGCGGGAGCGCAGCATTCGCGAGCGCGATCGCAGCGCCGACGATCATCCCGCTCTGCTGGAGGAGCATCAGCCGGCGCCGGTCGAACACGTCGGCGAACGCGCCGCCGACGAGCGTCAAGGTGAGCAGCGGCACGAGCTGTGCGAGCGCGAGCAGGCCGACGTCGAGCGTCGAGCCGGTGAGGGCGTAGACCTGGTAGGAGAGCGCGACGTAGCCGACCTCGCTGCCGATGAACGAGACCGCCTGCGCGAGCCACAGCCTGCGGAACGCCGGCGACCGGCGCAGCGGGCCGAGGTCGAGCTTGAGGCGGCTCCAGAGCTCCCGGATGCTCATCGTCTCCGGAGCCCGGCTGCGTCGTAGCGCAGAAGCACCGGGAAGCACGCGACGACCGCGAGCGTGCCGAGGACGCAGCCGATCCCGCCGGAGACGATCGAGAAGCGGAGGTTCGTCAGCGAGGCGACGACGCCCGCCTCGAGGTTGCCGAGCGACGGCGTGCTCGCCACCTGCGCGAACTCGATCCCGCCGAGGCGGCCGCGCATGTGGTCAGGCGTCACGGTCAGGACGATCGTCGAGCGGAAGATGGCGCTCACCTGGTCGGCCGCGCCGGCGAGGCCGAGCAGGACGAGGCCGACCCAGAGCGAGCGCGTGAGCCCGAAGGCGGCGATGAACACTCCCCAGCCCGACGCGGAGACGACGATCGCGACACCCTGCCGGCGGACGCGGGACGCCCAGCCGGAGAGGACCGAGATCAGGAAAGCCCCCACCGCCGGCGCGGCGAAGAGGTAGCCGACCGAGGCCGGGTTGCTGAAGACGTGCTGCGCGAGCGCGGGGAAGAGCGAGCTCGGCATCCCGAAGAGCATCGCGAGCGAGTCGATCAGGAAGAAGCCGAGCACGACGTGCTGCGTGGCGACGTAGCGGAAGCCGTCGGCGATCGAGCCCAGCGTCAGGCGGGGCGCGCCCTCCTCCGGCGGCACCGGCGGGATCTCGCGCACGGTGGCCGTCGCAACGAGCATCCCGGCCAGCGAGATGCCGTAGGTCGCCGGCAGCCCGATCGCGCCGATGAGCACACCGGCGATCGCGGGGCCGGCCACGAGCCCGAGGTTGTTGTAGAGGCCGTTGAGCGCCGCGGCGGCGGGAAGCTGGTCGAGCGGGACGAGGCGCGGCGTGAGCGACCGGACGGCGCCCGACCCGAGCGAGAAGGCCGACCAGGCGAGGAAGCCGAGCACGAAGACCACGCCGACGTTCGTGCGCTGCGGCAGCGAGACGAGGACGAACGCGCCCGTGACGGCGGCCACCGCGACGTTGCTCAGCAGCAGGACCCTGCGCCGGTCGTGCGAGTCCGCGAGCGCGCCGCCGACGATCGTCAGCACGACGAGCGGCACGAACTGCGTCAGCGCCAGCAGGCCGACGGCGAGCGTGGAGCCCGTCAGCCGGTAGACCTGCACCGGCACGAGGACCAGCATCATCCGCCAGGCGACGTAGGCGATCGCCTGCCCGGCCCAGAGCCGCCGGAAGCCGGGCGACGAGCGCAGCGGCGTCACGTCGACCGCCAGGCGCGCGAGCAGCGACGGCCGGGCCACCTGCTCCGCAGGGATCAAAACAGGTGCTCTGGCTCCGGCGGCCCCGCCGTCTTCTCGAGCACCCGGCGCGCCCGGCGGCCGAGGTCGCCGAGGTCGACGCGACCCTCCTCGACCGCGGTCGCGAGCCGCTCGGCGAGGTCGAGCGCCTCGTCGAGCACGGGGCTTGTGTCCGCGTCCTGCCCCATCTCGGCGAGGATCGTCCGCTCGGTGCGCGAGGCGACGATCGGTTCCGGCACGCCCTCCACCCACACGCGCGTCCGGCGGCCGTGGCCCCGCTCGCCCCGCTCGAGCGGCTCGAGCAGGTAGATACGGTCCGTGCGCGCCCACTTGCCGAAGCCGAGGAAAACCATGCGCGGCGACCGATCCGCCATGAGCGGAAGCTACTCCAAGTAGGTGTCGGCGTGCGAGTAGGGCGGCGCGCAGCAGCAGAGGATGCGCAGCTCGCTCGAGCCGTCGTTTTCGAGCGTGTGCCAGGCGCCTGCCGGAATCAGGACCGCGTCGCCGGGCCGCACGCGCCGTGTGTCGCCGTCGACCTCCATCGCGCCGGAGCCCTTCAGGACGAAGTAGATCTCCTCCGTGGCGCGGTGATAGTGGCGCTCCGTGGCCTCCCCGGGCTCGAGCGTCGCCTCGGCGAGGCTCTGCGCCTCCGTGTGGTGGAGCTCGCGGATCGTCGAGCCGTCCTTCGTCGTGAACGGCTCGGCGGCGTTGAGCGAGCTGACCTTCATCGCAGCACGCCCGCCAGCACTTCGGCCACGCGCTCCTGCGCGTCGCGCTCGAGCGCGGTGAAGAACGGGAGCGCCAGCGTGCGCGAGCTCGCGTCCTCCGACACGGGGCACATCCCCTCGCGGAAGCCGTAGCGCTCGCGCATGTACGGCTGCAGGTGGATCGACGGCAGGTAGCGGTTGTAGCCGATCCCCTCGCGCTCGAGGTGCGCGATCGCGCGCTCGCGCGTCTCGTTGTCGGGAAGCTTCACGACGTAGACGAACCAAGACCGCCGGTGCTCTCCATCGTCGGAGCAAGGCAGTTCAATTCCGTTTACGCCGCTCAGGAGCTCCGCATAGCGCTTCGCGACTCCGTCGCGAAGCGCGAGAATGTCGTCGAGCTTCTCGAGCTGCCCGAGGCCGAGCGCGGCGCGCACGTCGTCGATGCGGTAGTTGAAGCCGAGCCGGACATGCTCGAGCCAGCCGCCGCTGTCGCTGCGGCCCTGGTTGCGCAGTGAGCGCAGCAGCCGCCACTCCTCCTCGGAGTGCGTCGTCACGATCCCGCCCTCGCCCGTCGTGATCTGCTTGTTCGGGTAGAAGGCGAAGACGGCGCTCGGGCCGTGCGCGCCGAGCCGTACGCCCTTGTACTCGGCGCCGAGCGCCTCGCACGAGTCCTGGATCAGCGCCAGGCCGTGCCGCGCCGCGATCGCCCGCAGCTCGTCCAGCTCGCATGGGTAGCCGTAGATGTCGACTGCGACGATCGCCGTCGTGCGCGGCGTCACCGCCGCCTCGACCGCCGAGGGGTCGAGGTTCAGCGTGCGCGGGTCGACGTCGGCGAACACGGGCACGCCGCCCTCGTAGATGAAGCAGTTCGCGGTCGCGGCGAACGAGTACGGCGTCGTGACCACCTCGTCCCCCGGCTGGATCCCGGCCGAGATGCAGAGCAGGTGCAGGCCCGCCGTCCCCGACGACACGGCGGCCGCGTACGGCGCGCCGACCTGCGCCGCGAAGGCCTCTTCGAAGCGGTCGATCGTCGGTCCGAGCGAGAGCCGGCCCGAACGGAGCACTTCGAGCACGAGCTCCTCCTCGCGCGCGTCGAGATACGGCCCCGAGAGCGGGACCGGTCTCACTTTCTGCTTCACGCCTTCGTGCGACTGGGCGCGTACTCGAGCCACTGCGCCCACCGCTCCGTGCGGCCGTTCGCCGTGTCGAGGTACGCCTGCTGGATCTCGGTCGTGATCGGCCCGGGCGGTCCGACGACGTGGTCGTCGACCTCGCGGATCGGCGTCACCTCGGCGGCGGTGCCGCACATGAACACCTCGTCCGCGAGGTAGAGGTCGGTGCGGATGAGCGGCTTCTCGACGACGCGATAGCCGAGATCCTGCGCGATCTGGATCACCGAGTCTCGCGTGATGCCGACGAGGATCGAGGCCGAGAGGTCGGGCGTGTAGAGGACGCCTTCGCGGACGATGAAGATGCTCTCGCCCGAGCCGTCCGCGATCGTGCCCTCGGCGGTGAGCAGGATCGCCTCGTCGTAGCCGGCGCGGTTGGCCTCGCCGACCGCGAGCATCGAGTTGAGGTAGACCCCGGTCGCCTTCGCGACGTGCGGGATGACGTTCGGGCCGACGCGCTGCCAGCTCGAGACCTTGACGCGGATCCCGTTGCGCAGACCTTCCTCGCCGAGATACGCGCCCCAGGGCCACGCCATGATCGCGACGTCGACCGGGTTGTCGCGTGCCGAGACGCCGAGCTGGCCGTAGCCGTAGAAGGCGATCGGGCGCAGGTAGCACGAGGGGAGCTCGTTCACGCCGATCAGGTCCCACGTCGCCGCCTTCAACTCGTCCTGGGAGTACGGCAGCTCCATGTAGAGGAGCTTCGCCGAGCGCTCGAGCCGCTCGAGGTGCTCGCTGAGCCGAAAGACGGCCGTTCCCTTGGGGGTCTCGTACGCGCGGATGCCTTCGAACACGCCCGATCCGTAGTGCAGCCCGTGCACGCCGACATGCACCGTCGCGTCGGCCCAGTCGACGAGCTCGCCGTTCATCCAGATCTTGCTTGTCTCCTCCATCGGAACTCTCCTCGGGTCGGGCGGGACGCGTCTCATCGTACCCGTGCCGACTGCGGTCAGCCCTCCGCGAGATCGCCGACCTCCGCCCGAGTCAAGTGCGCGAGATCGAGCGGTGAGAGGCCGGCCATGTGACGCGTCGAGCCGGCGCCGATCCAGACCGTCTCGTGACGCAGCAGCTCTCGCTCGAGCAGGACGCGCGACACGTGCGGCGCAGGGAACGGCGCCACCGCTCCCGGCTCGAAGCCGGTCGCGGCGAGCACCTCCTCGGGGCTTGCCACTCGGCCGGCCTGCGCTTCGGCCGCCACCGCGACCTTCGCCGGGTCCGCGCGCCGGTCGCCCGGGAGCAGCGCGAGCACGGGCACCCCGTCGCAGACGAAGACGATCGACTTCACGATCTCCGCCGGCTCACAGCCGATCGCATCCGCCGCGGCGGCCGCCGTCGGCGTGCCCGCCGAGAACTCCTCGAGGCGGGCGTCGACCGCCTGCTGCCGCAGCACGGCCGCGACGCGCTCGACCGGCTCCGGCCAGGGATCCATTCGACGAGCGTAACCCGGCCGTGACCGCGCGTCCGCAGCGTACGTCGAGGCCGCAGGCTAACGCGGCCGTAGGCGCGTTAGCCGAAGGCGAATACACGCGGCCGGGGACGCTTCAGCGCCACCGGCCGCGCCGCGGAACACTGCCGCCCCGCGCGACAAGAGGACGACGGCTCCGCCGCCGTCCGCTCTGCGGAGCACATCCTCGATCGCGCTCTGAGCGCAGCTCAGAGCGCGAGGAAGCGGGTGTCGTCGAAGCCCTCGCTGCGGGCCCGCTCCACCAGCTCGGGTGGCGGCGGCGAGTCGACGGAGAGCACCATCAGCGCCTTGCCGCCGCGACGCGAGCGCGAGACCGTCATGTTCGCGATGTTCACGCCGGCTTCGCCGAACAGCGTGCCGACGCGGCCGATCACGCCGGGCACGTCGTCGTAGCGGAAGAGCACGAGCAGCGGCGCCAGCTCGAGGTCGAGGTCGAAGCCGAGCGCGCTCACCAGCCATTGGCGGTGCTCGCTTCCGATCGTCGTGCCCGCGACGCGCACCCGCTCCTCGCCGGTGCGGATCTCGACGCGCAGGAGGTTCGTGTAGTCGCGCGCGGACTGCGAGCGCTCCTCGCGCACCTCGATCCCGCGCTCGCGGGCGATCAGCGGCGCGTTCACGTAGTTCACCGGCCGGTCCACTCTGCCCTGGAAGGCCCCGTTGAGCGCGGCCACGGTGAGCAGGCGCGTGTCGTAGTCGGCGAGGCCGCCGTAGGCGGTGAGCACGATCTCGTCCGCCTTCCCTTCCGAGAGCTCCATCGCCAGCCGGCCGAGCTTCGCGGCGAGCGGAATGTAGGGGCCGAGCACCTCGATGTCCTCGGGGCCGACCACGGGAATGTTGACCGCGTTCGTGACGAGGCCGCCCTCGAGTGCGGCCGCGACCTGCTCCGCGACGATGAGGCCGGCGCGGTCCTGCGCCTCGCCGGTGGAGGCGGCGAGGTGCGGCGTCACGACGACGTTGTCGAGCTCGAGCAGCGGCCCCGAGTACGGCTCGGAGGAGAAGACGTCGAGCGCGGCGCCGGCGACCTTGCCGGAGCGCAGCGCGTCGAGCAGCGCGTCCTCGTCGACGAGCTCGCCCCGCGCAGCGTTGACGACGCGAACGCCGTTGCGCATCTGCGCGAAGGCGGCAGCGTCGAGCGTGCCGCGCGTCTCCGGCGTGAGCGGCAGGTGCAGCGTGAGGAAGTCGGCGACGGCGTAGACGTCCCCGCACGTCTCCTCGCGCTCGACGCCCAGCTCGCGGAAGCGGTCGACCGCCACGAACGGGTCATACGCGACGACGCGCATGCCCAGGCCGGCCGCGCGCCTCGCCACCTGCTGGCCGATCCGGCCGAAGCCGAGCACGCCGAGCGTCTTGCCGGCAAGCTCGATGCCGCCGTACGCCTTGCGCTCCCAGCGGCCCTGCTTGAGCGCCGCGTGCGCCTGCGGGATGTTGCGCGCGAGCGCGACGAGCAGCCCGATCGTGTGCTCGGATGCGGAGACGACCGTGGACTCCGGCGCGTTCGCGACGACGATGCCGCGCCGCGTCGCCGCCTCGACGTCGACGTTGTCCACACCGACCCCGGCGCGCCCGATCACCTTCAGGTTGACGGCGCGCTCGATCAGGTCGGCGGTGAGCTTCGTCGCCGAGCGCACGACGATCGCGTCGTAGCGGCCGATGATCTCCTCGAGCACGCTGTCGGCGTCGACGTCGACGTCGAAGCGCTCGCGCAGCAGGTCGACGCCGGCGTCGGCGATCGACTCGCGGACGAGGACCTTCGCCGTCACGGCACTCTGGCGTGCTCGTACGCCTCGAGCGCCGCGGTCACGGCGGCGCCGCGCTCGACGTCCGCCCCGAGCTCCGCGAGGACGAGCTCGACGGCGGCGAGCGCCGTCGTGATGTCGAACACATCGAACCAGCCGATGTGGCCGAGGCGGAAGATCTTGCCGCGGAGATGGCCCTGGCCGTTCGCGATCGTCATCCCGAAGTGCCTCCGCACCCCGGCGACGACATCGCCGGAGTCGATCCCCTCGGGCACGCGGATCGCGGTCACGACCGCGCTGCGGTCGTCGTCGGGGGAGAAGAGCTCGAGCCCCATCGCCTTCGCGCCCGCACGGCAGGCGCGGCCGAGGCGGGCGTGACGCGCGAACGCCGCCTCGAGCCCCTCGTCGAAGATCAGCCCGAGTGCGACGTCGAGCGCGACGATGAGCGAGGTTGCAGGCGTGAACGGCGCGTCGAGCTTCGCCTGCGCCTTCTGCGTCCTTGCCCAGTCGAGGTAGAAGCTGCGCGACGGCTTCGCGACGGCGAGCGCCTGCGGCGAGACCGCGCAGAGCGCGAGCCCCGGCGGCGTCATCAGCGCCTTCTGCGAGCCGGATACGACCGCGTCGAGCCCCCAGGCGTCCATCTCCAGCGGCACCGCGCCGAGGCTCGAGATGGCGTCCACCGCCACCACGGCGCCGGCCTCCTTCGCCACAGCGGCGAGCTCCACCAGGTCGGACACGACGCCGGTCGACGTCTCGGAGTGGGTCAGGAAGACGACGTCCGCCCCGCCGAGCTCCCGCAAACGCGCGGCGACCTCCTGCGCGCGGGGCGCGTCGCCCCACTCGTAGCGCATCGGCTCGACCGTGGCGCCGTACAGTGCGGCGATCTGCTCCCAGCGCTCGCCGAAGTACCCGGCGGAGACGACGAGCGCGCGCGTCCCCTCGGCGCAGAGGTTCGCGCACACGGACTCCATCGCCGCGGTCCCGGAGGCGGTGAAGAGGAGCACGTCGGACTCGGTCCGGTAGACCGCGCGCAGCCGGGCCAGGCAGCGCTCGAAGATCGGCCTGAAGTCGGCGCCGCGATGGTGGAGCACCGGCTCGGCGAGCGCCGCGAGCACCTGCGGCGGCACAGGCGTCGGCCCGGGGGTGAACAGGTACCTCTTCTGCACCATCCCCCGAGCCTAGCGCTGCGAGCCGAAGACGATCACCTGCTGGAACGTGGGCCTGTTCGTCCAGCGCATGGTGTCGGAGAGGAAACCGGAGAACTGGATGCGTTCCTTCGTCGCGTCGGCACGCCACGCGGCGGGATCCGGCCCCTGCGCCGCCGCGAGGGCGTCGCCGGTGGCATCGAGCGATTGCCAGAGCGAGGCCGCGCAGGCGGTGAGGCTGCCGGCGCCGCAGTAGCTCGTCGAGTACTTCTCCTTCACCGGCAGACCGAGCAGCGTCCGCAGGTCCTTGTCGACGTACGAATACCAGCCGTCGCCGTAGGAGCTGCCGCCCGGGTTCGCGTCGTTGCTGATCGGCGCGATCTGCGCGAGCTGGTCGGTGAGCGGGCCGAGCACGGGCTGGAGCACCGCGACGGCGAGCTTCGGCCACCACGCGTCCATGATCGCAGCGCCGGGATCGTCGATCTTGCCGTCGCCGTTTGCGTCGAGCCGGCTCCCGTTCCACGCGCCGAGCAGGGAGAGCATCTCGCTGTCGCGGGCGCTCGGCGCCGTCCCGTGCGACATCACCTGCGCGAGCAGCGGGACGAGCGTGTCGCGCAGGTCGGTCGTCGCGGCGGCGTTCATCGCGGACACGACACTTGCCGGCGTGTGCTTCTGCTTGGCCGCGATCCCGCGATCCAGCAGGTCGACGCGATGGACGGCGCCGTACGAGAAGTTGTCGTCGGCCGCCGGAAAGCCCGCCGGCTTGTTGTTCCAGTTCACGATCTCGCCGCTCGCCGGATCGGTGACGTGCGGGTGAGCGGCCGGCGCGAGCCAGCCGTGCCAGTCGTCGGAGCCGTCCCCGTTTGTCGGCAGCCCGGGATTCACGCCGGGCGCACGCAGCGGCAGCCGTCCGCTCGAGACCATCGCGATGTGCTGCGAGTCGGCGTAGAACCAGTTGAAGGTCAGCTCGAAGCCGCTCATCGTGTCGATGAATTGCTGCGGCGAGCGGACGCCGCCGGTGGAGAGCACCTGGAGCGGGATCGCCGAGAGCAGCTCGCGCCCGCGCGTCGAGCGGTCGAGGGAGATCGCGACCTTCGTCCCGTTGCTCGTCGCATAGCCGACGACCGGGCCGTGCACGGTCGTCCGGTACGTGAGCTCGGTGTCCGGGGTGGTGCCCGTGCCCTTGAGCGTGCCGGCGTCGAACGTCCCCATCGCCAGGCACTGCCCCTTGTACATGTAGTGATGCGTGTCGCCGCCGCAGAGCGTCTCGGTGAACTCGTCGATGAGATCGGAGCTCGCCGAGGTCGCGCTCCACGCGTAGTCGGGCCCGCGGCCGATCTCGATGTAGAAGCCGAGGCCGGGGAACGAGACACCGCGGGCGTCGAGCCCGCCGCCGTGGAGGTCCTCCTCCATCAGGATCTCGGGCGCGTAGTAGCCGACCTGCGGGCCGGCGACGAAGATCGGGTGCCCGTCGGACGAGCGTTTCGCGCCGATCAGCAGCGCGTTCGACATCAGCCGGTGCTCGGCGAGCGGCGAGGCGTTCGCGACGACCGGGACGAAGCTGCCCGCGTCGATCGCGACGTTTCCCGGGCCGATCCCAGTCGGCTGGCCGGTCTGGTCGGGGAACGACGCCGACGAGACCGTGACAGGCGCGTCCGGGTCGCGCTGCTCGCGCAGGTCGTTCCAGACGCCGAGACCCTGCGCGTCGCCGAGCCGCTGCTCGAGCGCGGAGAGCAACTCGGCGCTCTGCACCTCGTGGCCGCCGCCGGCGCCGAACACGGCCCCGATCAGCGTCCCGATCGCGATGATGTCGTTGCGCGTGAACGGCGTCACGAAGCCGCCCTGCTGCTTGAAGTACGCGTTGATGCCGCGCAGGTAGGCGTCGACGTCCAGCAGCACCTGGCGGCCGCGCGCGGTCTGCTGCGCGAGCTTCACCTGGGCGGAGAGGAAGGCCTCGGTCTGCGCGCTCGGGACGAACTGGCGCGCCGACAGCGCGACCGAGAAGGCGTCGTAGCCGGGCACATCGAGCGCGGAGATCCGCGCGGGGCCGCGCAGGAGCTGAAGGTCGACGCCGCGGTCCTCCGCCGTCGCCCAGCCGGCACCGAACTCGGTGTCCGCGCGCGTCTTCCCGTAGATGTGCGGGACGTCGTACGCGTCGCGGTCGATGGTGACGCCGGCCGCCGGACTCTCGACGCGCACGGGCTTCGCGCCGCCGAGCCCGAGCGTCTCCGGCTTGTAGAAGCGCGTGAGGTCGGCGGCGGTGACGTTCCCCTGCAGTGGCGTGAGGCCGTCGTAGAGCGCCTCCTGGCTCGTGAGCTCTGGGAGGTTCGGCCCCTCGCCCGGCGGGAGCACGTTGAGCGCGAGCAGGGCTGGGTCGGGAGGCGGCGCCGCGGCGGAGGCGCCGAGCGCGAGCGCGCCGGCCAGGGCGGCCGCCACGATCACGAGCCACTTTCCCTTCACCGGCAGCGAGCCTACCCTAGACGCCGTGGATGCACTCGCCGCCTTCGCCGCCGCCCTGCTCGCGCTGCGGCTCTCCGGCGCGCTCGCCCGGCGCTGGCGCACAACGCGGCGGCCCGAGTTCCTCGCCTGGGCCTGGTCGCTCGCGGCGTACGCCGTCGCCGCGGCGGCGATCCCGTGGGGCGAGGCGGCGCAGTGGGACGGGCGGACGTTCCGCATCTACTACGCGGCGGGCGCGCTCCTGACCGCGCCGCTGTTGGGTGCCGGCTCGCTGCTGCTCGCCGGCGTCCGCCGGGCGGCTCCCGTCGCGCTCGCGTACTCGGGGCTCGCGCTCGGCGTCGCGCTCGCGCTGCCGGTGCACGGCGCGTTCGCGCGGCACGGGATCCCGCCTGCGCAGGACCACCTGGCGTTTTTGCCGGGGCGCCTGCTGGCGATCCTCGCCAACGCGCTCGGCACGCTCGCCGTCGTCGTCGTCGCCCTGCGCTCGTTCCGCCGCCGGCCGCTGGGCAACGCCCTGATCGTGCTCGGCGTGGCGGCAGCGGCAGCCGGCAGCGGGCTCGCCGGCCTCGGCGCCGGCGGGGCCGCGGCCGGGATCGCGGCAGGCGCGGCCCTCCTCTACGCGGGGTTTGTCGCGAGCCCGAGCGGCTCCGGCCGGTCCTTACACCTTCCTCATATCGCCGCCAGTACCCTCCCTGACCGCAACGCATAGCCGCGCCGAGCGGTGCCGGCCCCGGGAGGGGGCTCCGCGCCCGTTTCGGTCTCCGACCGTGCAAGCAATCCCACTGGGGGTGAATCCTTGCGGCGATTCGTCATGGCTTCGGCCGTTCTCCTCGCCTGCTGCGGCGCGGCGTTCACGGCACGCGTCCACCACGCAGCGGCAAGCGGGCGCACGGTCAGCTCGACGGCGCGCGCCGTCCTGCGCGGCGAGATCGTGCGCTACGAGCGCGCGACCTGGAACTGGGAGCGGGTGATGGGCGCTCCACGCACCGAGACGGCGGGCCGCATGCTTGCCCAGATGAGCGGCAGCGACGTCCAGCAGGCGCTCGGACTCTGGCAGCGCCGGGCAGAGGCGGCGCGGCGACGCGCCCAGCGGCCCCCGCACCTGAAGGCGTGGCTCTGCATCCACCGCTACGAGGCCGCCTGGACGGATGCCGGCGCGCCCTACTACGGCGGCCTGCAGATGAACCTCTCGTTCCAGCAGCATTACGGCCGCCGGCTGCTCCAGCAGAAGGGGACGGCCGACCACTGGACGCCGCTCGAGCAGATGTGGACGGCGGAAAAAGCCCTCAGATCCAGGGGTTTCTGGCCCTGGCCGAACACGGCGCGGTATTGCGGGCTCCTGTGACGGCGTTCTGACAGCGTCGTGACTTGACAAAGACATCATTCTGATATCATAGTGCCGTCATGCAGATCGACGGCTACGTCCAGGCACTCCGCGAGGACCTCGCCCGCATCGCCGCTGTCGGCGACGAGCACACCGCCCACGCGGCGGAGGTGCTCTCGCTCGCGCTCGAGTCCTCGCTCGGCCGGCGCCTCCAGGAGGCGCTCGGCGAGGCGGCGCTCGAGCTGTCGGCGCACCTCCACAGCGGCCGCATCGAGGTCCGCATGTCGGGCGGCGACCCCGAGCTCGTGCTCGTCGACGACGAGGCCCCCGAGCCCACGTCGTCGGACGAGGCCCTCGACGCCCGGATCACCCTGCGCCTCCCCGAGGCGCTCAAGCGCCGCGTCGAGGACGCGGCCTCCCGCGACGGCATCTCCGTCAACACCTGGATCGTGCGGGCGCTCGTGCGCGACGCCGGCACACCCAGGCGGAGCGGCGGACGCCGGTTGACCGGCTACGGCCGGAGTTGAAAGGAGTCGTCATGTTCGCCTGCTCCGAGCTTCCCGCCGACGGCCGCTGGGTCTACGAGGACCCCGCCGGCGTTCCCGAGGCGCCGCTCACCCTCGAAGTCCCCGAGACTCTGCGCCCCGGCGTCGAGCGCGCCGCCGTCGGCGCCGGCCTCACCCCCACCGAGTGGCTCGTCGCCCACCTCTCGACGAGCCTCCGCCCTGCGATCACGAAGGCGGCCCGACCATGAACGAGCAGCGCTTCCACACCCCAGGCCTCCGCAATCTCGAGGTGGTCATCCCGGCCGGCGAGGTCGACGTGACGACGATCGACGGCGACGAGTCGTTCGTCGTCGTCGAGGGCGACGAAAAGCTCGTCGACCAGACGATCGTCGAGCTGCGCGGCGACCGGCTCGTCGTCGACTTCCACGGCAAGCGAAGCATGTTCGGGATCACGATCGCCGTCGGCGACTTCTCGATCGGCGGCGGCCGCCTGCTCGTCCGGGTCCACGTGCCGCACGGCGTCAAGGCACGGCTCGCGACCGCGTCCGCGGACATGGCGCTGCACGGCCGCTTCTCTGCGCTCGAGACGAAGACGGCCTCCGGCGACCTCGCCCTGAGCGGCGAGATCGCGGCCGACGCCGTCGTGAAGACCGTCAGCGGCGACGTGCGCCTCGACCCGGTCGGCGGCGACGTCCGGATCCAGAGCGTCTCCGGCGATGTGGGTCTCCGCTCGGTGGGCGGCTCGCTCGTGGCCAAGTCGGTGTCGGGTGACCTCCGCGTCGAGTCGATCCGCGCGGGCCACGCGGAGCTCACGAGCATCTCGGGCGACATCGAGATCGGCATCGCTGCCGGCTCCAGCGTCGACGTCGACGCGAGCAGCGTCTCCGGCGATCTCAGCTCCGACGTGCCGCTCGCGAACGTCCCGGGCGAAGGCGAAAGCGGCCCCACCGTCGTCGTGCGCGGCAAGACGGTGAGCGGAGACTTCAAGGTCGCCCGCGCCGCGTGAGCGCAGCGGCACCCTCGGCGGTGCCGCTGCGCCGCAATCGCGACTTCGTCCTCCTTCAGGTCGGTCAGGCGCTCTCGACCGCTCGACAACCTGCCTACGAGGACAGTCTCTTCCGCAGCAGCCGGTTGACGACGGCCGGGTCGGCCTTGCCCTGCGTCTCGCGCATCACCTGGCCGACGAGGAAGCCGAGCACGCCCTCCTTGCCGCCGCGGTAGGTCTCGACCTGCTGCGGGTTGGCCGTGAGCACGGCCTCGATCACGGGGCCCAGTGCGGACTCGTCGCTCACGGCGGTCTGCGCGAGGAACTCCGCCGCGTCGATCGGGCGCTCTGCTGCCGCCGCAAACGCGGCGTTCAAGGCCTCGCGCGTGAGGTTCCCGGCCCGTATCACCTCGACGAGCGGCACGCCGTTCTCGGGCAGGAGCGTCTTGCCGGCGAGCTGGTTCATCGAGACGGTCGCCGCGGTGTCGAGGTCGAGCCCGGCTGCGACGAGCAGGACGGCGTTCGCCTCGTTGCCGGTCATCACGAGCTCGTCGGCGCGCTCGAAGCCGATCTCGGCCGCATGGCGCTGGATCCGCGCGCCCGGCAGCTCCGGCTGCTCCGCTCGCAGCCGCTCGACGAGCTCCGCCGGCGGCTCGACGGGGACGAGGTCCGGCTCCGGGAAGTAGCGGTAGTCGTCCGCCTCCTCCTTCGAGCGGTGCACCGTGAGCCGGTCGGTGTCGGGGTCGTAGTCGTAGGTGGACTGCTCGACAGGCTCCCCCGCCTCGTGCGCGGCGATCTGCTGGCGCACCGCCGCCTCGATCGCGCGGCCGATGAAGGTGAACGAGTTCATGTTCTTGATCTCCCAGCGGGGCCGGTAGCCCTCTTCCCCGCGCTTGCGCACGGAGACGTTCACGTCGGCGCGCAGCGTGCCCTTCTCCATCTCCGCGTCGGAGATGCCGAGCTCGACGATCGTCTGCCGGAGCAGGCGCAGGTAGCGGAGCGCCTCCTCCGCGGAGCGCAGGTCCGGATCGCCGACGATCTCGAGCAGCGGCGTACCGCCACGGTTGAAGTCGACGAGGCTGTAGTCGGCCCCGACGGAGCGGCCGGTGGCGCCGCCCGCGTGCACCGTCTTCGCCGCGTCCTCCTCGAGGTGCGCGCGTACGACGCCGACGCGCTCCTCGCCCTCCGCCGTCGGCACGACGAATGCGCCGCGCCCGCACAGCGGCGCCTCGTACTGGCTGATCTGGTAGCCCTTCGGCAGGTCGGGGTAGAAGTAGTTCTTGCGCGCGAAGACGGAGCGCTCGGGGATCTCGCAGCCGAGCGCGAGGCCGAGCTTGATCGTGAACTCGATCGCGCGCTCGTTCGGCACGGGCAGCGCGCCAGGATGCGCGAGGCAGACGGGGCACGTGCGGGTGTTCTCGGCCGCGCCGTACTCGAGCTCGCAGCGGCAGAACATCTTCGTGCGCGTCTTCAGGTGCGCGTGCACCTCGAGACCGATCACGGGCTCCCACTCAGACATCGATCTCGCCGATCCGTTCCTTCGCGGTTCGCAAAGCCGCCTCGATGTCGTCGTTCACCTCGACCATCGCGATCCAGTCCTCGAGCGCCGGCGGCAGCCTGCGCACGAGCCACAGCTCGCGCTCGCCCGCCTCGAGCGTGAGCTTCACGTCGTTGACGAGCACGGCCCGCGAGCCGTCGAGCACGCGCGGAGGCACGCCGAAGACGCGCTCCACGGCGGGAACGAAGTCGGCCGCCGGGTCGGCGAAGCTCCTCTTCATCCGGCGAGCCTCGCCGGGACGGGGTCGAAGCCGATCGCCAGCTCGAGCGCGCGGCCGACCCAGAAGAGCGTGTTCTCGGAGAACTGCGGCCCGATCAGCTGCAGGCCGACGGGCAGCCCCTCCGACAGTCCGCACGGCACGTTCAGGCCCGGCAGACCTGCGAGGCAGGACGGGATCGTCAACAGGTCGCTGAGGTACATCGCGAGCGGATTCGCGGTGCGCGCGCCCAACGCGAACGCAACGGTCGGCGACGTCGGCGACACGAGCACGTCGAAGCGCTCGAACACCTCGGCGTGCTCGCGCGCAAGCACGGTTCGCACCTTCTGCGCCTGCCCGTAGAACGCGTCGTAATAGCCGGCGGAGAGCGCGTAGGTGCCGACCATGATGCGGCGCTTCGGCTCGTCCCCGAACCCTTCGTCGCGCGTGCGCTCGTACATCTCGAGCCGGTTGCCGCCGCGGCCGGAGCGGTAGCCGAAGCGCACGCCGTCATAGCGGGCGAGGTTCGACGACGCCTCAGCCGGCGCAATCAGGTAGTAGCACGGCATTCCGTACTCGACAGCGTGCGGCAGCGAGCACTCCCCCACCTCGGCGCCGAGCCCGCGGCAGAGCTCGATCGCGCGCTGCACCGCGTCGCGCACGCCGGGCTCGATCGCCTCGTGCTCGTTGAACTCGCGCGGGACGCCGACGCGCAGCCCCTTCAGGTCGTCGCCCTCGGGCAGGGCGACCGGCGCGGGCAGCTCGACGGTCGTCGAGTCGCACAGATCGCGCCCCGCGATGATCGAGTACAGGTACGCACAGTCGCGGACGTTCCTCGCCACCGGCCCGACCTGGTCGAGGCTCGACGCGAACGCGACGACGCCGTAGCGGGAGACGGTGCCGTACGTCGGACGCAAGCCGACGTTGCCGCAGAGCGCGGCCGGCTGCTTGATCGAGCCGCCCGTGTCGGAGCCGAGCGCCCACGGGGCCAGACCCGCTGCCACGGCCGCCGCCGAGCCGCCGCCGGAGCCGCCGGGCACGCGCTCGGGGTCCCACGGGTTCCGCGTCGGACCGTAGGCCGAGTTCTCCGTCGACGAGCCCATCGCGAACTCGTCCGTGTTCGTCTTGCCGAGGATCTTCAGCCCGTGCGCCTTGCAGCGTGCGACCACCGTCGCGTCGTAGACGGGAACGTAGCCCTCGAGGATCCGCGAGCCGGCGGTGGTCGGGATGCCGCGCGTCCCGATCACGTCCTTGATCGCGATCGGAACCCCCTCGCCGCCCTCGTCCTCGCACACGTGCAGGTAGCAGTGCAGCTCGGGGTCGCGCTCGTCGATCGCCTGCCGGTAGGCGGCGAACAGCTCGGCCCCGCTGACCTCGCGCTCGCGCAGCAGCCGGGCGGCCTCCTCTGCGGTCAGTCGCAGCGTGTCGATCACGACGAGCCCCCCGGCGGAACCCTGAAGTAGGCGCCCTCCCGCTGCGGCGCGTTGGTGAGCGCATCGTCGACCGGCAGGGACGGCCGCGGCTCGTCGGCGCCCCAGACGTTGACGACGGCGAGCGGATGCGAGGTCGGCGGCACGTCGGAAAGGTCGAGCTCCGACACCTTTCCGACTGCGGTGAGGATGTCGTTGAGCTGCGCTTCGAGCCGTTCGAGCTCTTCCTCCCGGAGCTCGAGGCGGGCCAGACGCGCGACGTGGAGGAGTTGTTCGCGGGAGATGTTCGCCACTCGGAAGATCCTTCCAGAAACGCGAGAGGCCCCTGTCGGGGCCCCTCGCGATACTTATGAGTCCGACAGGTTCTCTAGATTGCCTGGACGTTCGCGGCCTGCGCGCCCTTCGGGCCCTGCACAACCTCGAATGACACCCGCTGGCCCTCGGTCAGCGACTTGTAGCCGTCCATCGTGATCGCCGAGAAGTGGACGAAGACGTCGTCTCCGCCCTCACGCTCGATGAAGCCGTAGCCCTTCTCGTTCGAGAACCACTTAACGGTGCCCTCAGCCAACTGATCCTCCTAAGCACAAACCACGACGGCCCGGGCACCGAGCCGCCGACCGACAGTGAAACAGCCGGAGTCTAGAACTCAGCCTGCGGACTTGGCAATACCCAAGTTGCGGCGCGCCCGAGCGGCGGCGACGGTGTTCTTCAGGAGCATCGCGATCGTCATCGGACCGACGCCGCCCGGCACCGGGGTCATGCACGCCGCGCGCTCCGCCGCCGCCGGGTCGACGTCGCCGAACAGCCCGTCGTCGGTGCGGTTCATCCCGACGTCGATCACGGTCGAACCCGGCTTGACCATGTCGGCCGTGATCACGTGGAGCCTGCCGACCGCCGCGACGAGGATGTCCGCGTCGGACGTGAACCGCTCGAGGTCGCGCGTGCGCGAGTGGCAGATCGTGACCGTTGCGTGGCCCTGGAGCAGGAGGTGCGCCATCGGCTTGCCAACGATGTTCGAGCGGCCGACGACGACGGCGTGCGCGCCCTTCGTCTCGATCCCGTACTCGGCGAGCATGCGCATGATCCCGAGCGGCGTCCCGGGCACGAGCGCCGGCCGGCCGAGGTAGAGCAGCCCCGCGTTGACCGGGTTGAACCCGTCGACGTCCTTCGCCGGATCGACGGCGCCGATCGCCTTCGCCTCCTCGATATGGTCCGGCAGCGGCAGCTGGACGAGGATCCCGTCGACGGCGTCGTCTGCGTTCAGCTCGGCGAGCAGGGCGAGCAGCTCCTCCTCGCTCGCCTCCGCCGGCAGACGGATGTCCCGCGCATTGATGCCGACACCCTGGGCGGCCTTCTGCTTGCCGCGGATGTAGATGTCGGAGGCAGGGTCGTCGCCGACGAGCACCGTGGCGAGCCCGAGCTCGCCGAGCTCCGCCACCTCGGCGGCGACCTCCTCGCGCACCTTCGCCGCGAGGGCCTTGCCGTCGATGAGCGTGGCGGACATCGGCCCGAGGTTACGCCAGAATGCCCCCGTGGCGACTGGGAAGCGACTGCCCCGCAAGAACGACCCGGCGTCGATCGCCGCGCGCCAGGAGGCGCTCGGCCTCGACGGCGCCGTGACCTCGGCGGACCTCGCCCCCTACGCGAAGGCTGCCGAGTCGGTGACCGGCGTGGCGGTGATCCCGGTGTCGGTCGCGCAGCTGCAGGTCTCGCTCGGGAGCTACGAGCTCTCCGAGGACGGCGAGGTCGTCGAGACCGGCCGCTCGGGGGAGGAGGTCGTGGTGCCGCTCGCGCACACGGAGGGCGGGCTGACGGTCTCGTTGCAGCGCGGTGCGAAAGCGGTCGCGGAGTCCGGAGGCTTCCGCACGTACGTCGTCGCCGACCGGATCACGCGTGCGTCGTGCTTCGTCTGCCGCGACGCCGGCGACGCGCTCACGCTCGCGCGCTGGATCGAGGCGCGCGTCGGCGAGATGCGCGACTGGCTGCGCAAGGCCGACATGCCCGAGCTGTCGCAGTACGCCGTCCTGCGCGAGGCGAAGACGCATGTCGTCGGGCCGATGTGCCACGTGCTCTGGCGTTTCACGACGGGCGACGCCGTGGGGCCGAACATGATGACGCGCAACGCGTACGCGCTGAACATGGCATTCGTCTCGCCGAATGCGCCGGTGCAGATCGAGCGCGTCGCGCTCGAGGCGAACATGGGCGGCGACAAGAAGCCGTCGTACGAGTACTTCCAGTCCGGCCACGGCAAGACCGTCGTCGCCGAGGCGACGCTCACGGACGATGCGATCCGGCAGGTGCTGCGCACGACCGCCGCAGACCTCGAGGAGCTTGCCTGGGTCGGGACGCACGGCGCCGTCGCCTCGGGAATGCAGTCGGTCGCGTTCACGCCCGCGTCCGCGGTGGCCGCGGTCTTTACCGCAACGGGCCAGGACGTCGGCATGGTCGGCACGAGCTCGATGGCACACGGCACCGGCCGCCGCGTCGAGGGCGGCCTGCACGTCTCGATCCGCTTCCCCGGCCTCGAGGTCGGCACCGTCGGCGGCGGCACGACACTCCCGACCGCGCGCGAGTGGCTCGCGCTCATGGGCTGCGCCGGCGTCGGCAAGGTCTACCGCTTCGCCCAGATCGTCGCCGCGGCCGCCCTCGCCCTGGAGATCAGCGCCTCCGCGGCGATGGCGACCGCCGGCTCGGAGAACTTCTTCCGCGCGCACTTCGAGCGCGGCGGGTTGCGCTGACGTCAAAGGCCGCAACCTGGTTTAACCAGGTTGCGGTCGTCGGTGTCAGAAGGGCAGTGCCACGTCCGAGACGTCGAGACCAAGAGACTTCGCGAGGCGTACCCCGTGGTTCAGCTCGGTTTTCAGCCGCTCCCGGTCGCGCGCCTCCATCAGCTGGCCGATCATCTCGCGCGCCTTCGGGCGCCAGAGTGCGTGCGCGGCGAACTCCGGCAGCATCCGGTTCGCCGCCGCGATCAGCGTCGCCTCCACCTTCGGCGGCGCGCCTGCGAGGAGCACGCGCTCATACGCCATGCCGGCGCCGTGGTGGATGCCGTCGTCGATCGCAAGGCGGTTGCAGAGGTCCTCGAGGATCGTCCCGCGCGACGAGCGCGCGATCAGCCGGAAGCGCGGGATGATCAGCCGCTCGAAGAAGACCTGCATCAGGAAGACCTTCTCCTCGAGCGAGTCGGCCTCGAGGAACATGTGCCCGAGCGTGTCGAGATGCGGGTCGCGCTCCCCCTCGCCGCCGACCTGGACGATCAGCTTCAGCCACGCCTCGGTGTGGCGCGACTCGTCCTGCACCATCGTCGAGTAGTAGAGCCTCGCCTCGGGGTCGGGCGCCGTGTTCAGCAGCTGCGCCGACATCTCGACCGCGAGCACGTCGGCCTGGAGCTGCTGCATCACGACCGAGCGCCAGACGTCGAGGCGGCGCGCCTGGCGCTGCGGCGAGCCCTTCCCCTCGGGTACCGGCGGGATCTCGCCCCACGGCAGGTCTCGCACCATCCACTCCTGGTGCTTCGCGAGCTCGTAGAAGCGGAGCACGCCCGCGTAGGCGCTGCGGTCCTCCGGCGGGGCCTCGTCGGCCAGCGGCTCGGCGCTCATCCGCGGGACCTTAGCGCGGGCGCCTGCTAAGAATCGTCGACGTGATCGCGCTCGTCTTCTCCTACGAGGTGCGGGACACCGCCGAGTTCGAGCGTGTCTACGGCGCGGACGGCGAGTGGGCGCAGTTCTTCCGGCAGGGCAGCGGGTACGTCGGCACGGAGCTCCTGCGCGACGTCGAGAACCACGGCCGCTACTTCGTCGTCGACCGGTGGGAGTCGGCCGACACGTACAACGCCTTCGCCGCCGAGCACCGCGAGGAGTACATGCGCCGCGTGGACGACACGCGCTTCTACTACGAGCAGGAGCTGCGGTTCGGCACGTTCGAGACGGTGTGGCAGACGTAATCCCGCCGCATCACGACCCGGCGTGCTGGGGCTACGGCGACGCGCCGGACGGGATCCGGCTGCCCCAGCCCTTGCACGAAGGGCTGACGGAGTACGACGCGTGCCGAGGGCCGCGCCGCCGCCGAAGCGTGGCGGCGCCGGCAGGAGGGATAAAGCCGGCCGGCGTGGGTGCCGATACCGGTTGCAGGGAAGACCGGCCCTGCGGCTCCGGGAAGAAGGCCGCATGGTCAAGGGGGTCATCGCGATCGCAGCCGTCATCGTCGGCCTCATGGTCGGGATCAGGGACGGGCGGCTGCTCCACATGACAGGGCTCACGGGCTCGTGCACGGTCGTGCAGACACTCCCGGACGGGACGCAGTGGGAGGCGTGCCAGCCCGGGAAGCTCGACGGCCGCCCCGACCTGTCGGGCCACTCCTGCCGCAGTGCGGGGGTGACCGGGACGTACGAGTACTGGCACTGCCCGGCACCGATCGCCTCGCCGAGCGCCGGGAACTAGGACACGAGTCCTCTACCCGAGCCTTCCGCCGGTCGATAACTCCGGGGGAACGTGATGCGGCGACGCCTCCTAGCTCTCCTGATCCTCGGCGCGCTCGTGTTGATGCTACTCGGCTGCTCGGGCAGCTCTGCGTGCGGCAGCCCGGGAGATTCCGCTGCGTGCACCCGCGTCCTCTTCATCGGCAACAGCTACACCTTCGTCAACGACCTCCCGACCATGTTCGCGACCCTCGCGGCCTCCGGGGGCCACAGTGTCGAAACCGGGATGGTGGCCGAAGGTGGCGCGACGTTCGCCGATCACGCGGCGTCCGCGGAGACGGCGCCAAAGCTGGCTTCGGCAAGGTGGGGCATCGTCGTTCTCCAGGAGCAGAGCCAGATCCCGTCGGTCGCCTCGGCTCGCCAGGGTGAGATGTACCCGGCCGCTCGCCAGCTCGTCCGCATGGTCCGCGCCGCGGGGGCCGAGCCGGTCTTCTTCCTCACCTGGGCACACCGCGACGGCTGGCCGGAGGCCGGCATGGCCGACTACAGCAGCATGCAATCGGCGATCGACGACGGGTATCTCGCCATCGCCGGGGAGCAGAACGCCGCCGTCGCTCCAGTCGGATATGCCTGGTGGACCCTGCTCTACCAGGAGCCGGGGGCCGATCTCTGGCAGGACGACGGCAGCCACCCCACGGTGGAGGGGACCTACCTGGCGGCCTGCGTCTTCTACGCAACCATCTTCAGGCAGAGTCCGGCGGGGCTCCACTATCGCGCCGGCCTCCCGAATGACGAGGCTGCGACCTTGCAGGAGGTCGCGACGAACGTGGTCCTCCCCGATCCTGCTAAATGGGGACTGCGCTGACGACCGTTCCCTAGCAGATCCTGGGCAGCGGGTCGCCGACGAGCATGTCGACGATCCGGCTGCCGCCGTACGGCGTGTCGACGAGGACGAGCGGAAGGTCGTCCGCGCGGACCTCGCCGACGAGCGCCGCGCCGGCGCCGAGCGGATGGGCGCGCAGCGCCGCGAGCGCGGCTCCGGCCGCCTCGGCGGCCACGACCGCGACGAGCTTCCCCTCGTTCGCGACGTAGAGCGGGTCGATGCCGAGGATCTCGCAGGCGGCACGAACGTCGTCACGCACCGGGATCGCCTCCTCCTCGAGCACGACCGTCGCGCCGGCGCCAGCCGCAAGCTCGTTCAGCGTCGTCGCGAGCCCGCCGCGCGTCGGGTCGCGCATCCAGCGCAGCGACGGGCCGAGCGCGCACAGCGCAGCGGTCAGCTCGTGCAACGGCGCGGTGTCGCTCTCGACGTCCAGCTCGAGCGCCAGGTTGCCGCGCGCGAACATGACCGCGATCCCGTGCTCGGCAATCCCGCCGGACACGAGCACGCGGTCGCCCGGCCGGACGCGGCTCGCGTCGAGCTCGACGCGTGGGTCCATCAATCCGATTCCCGCGGTCGTCACGTAGAGACCATCGGCAGCGCCGCGCTCGACGACCTTTGTGTCGCCGGCCGCCACGGAGACACCAGCGTCGCGCGCGGCGCGCGCCATCGAACCGGCGATAGCGCGCAGCTCGTCGAGTGGGAAGCCCTCCTCGAGCACGAAGCCGGCCGTCAGCGCGAGCGGCGTCGCGCCCGCTACGGCGAGGTCGTTCACCGTCCCGTTGACCGCGAGCTCGCCGATGTCGCCGCCGGGGAAGCGCAGCGGCCGCACGACGTACGCGTCGGTCGTGAACGCAAGCCGCGTCCCGTTCACCGAGACGACGGCGCTGTCGCCGAGAGGCTCGAGCAGCGGGTTGCGCAGCTCCTCGAGGAACAGCTCCTCGACGAGCCGGCGGGACGCCTTGCCGCCGGCGCCGTCCGCCAGCGTGACGACGGCCTCACTCATCGGCCGATCTTCGGCCGATGGGTAGGGGGAGGGGTCGAGGTTCTTGCGGGGGAACCGGGAGGTTCCCCCGCACGTCCTTCGAAGAAGGGGGCTCGTGGGGGAAACACGGTTTCCCCCACGGGAGCGAGCTGAAGGCGAGCGACGCTCACACAGGGAGCTTCTCATGGCGGCGATGCCGCCCGTACGCGTAGTACGCCGCGCACGCGCCCTCGCTCGAGACCATGCACGTGCCGAGCGGCTGCTCGGGCGTGCACGCCGTCCCGAAGACGCCGCACTCGTACGGCTTCGCCATGCCGCGGAGCACGTCGCCGCAACGGCATGCCTTCGGATCCTCGATCCGTGCGCCGGGCACCTCGAAGCGCAGCTCCGCGTCCCAGGCGGCGAACGCGTCGGAGATCCGCAGGCCGCTGTGCGGAATCGCGCCGAGGCCGCGCCATTCGAAGTCCTCGCGCACGGTGAAGACGTCGTCGAGCACCGCGAGCGCGGCGCGGTTCCCCTCGGTGCGGACGACGCGGCCGTACTCGTTCTCGACCTCGGCGCGCCCCTCGCGCAGCTGGCGCAGGAGCATCGCGACCGCCTGGAGGATGTCGGTCGGCTCGAAGCCGGCGATGACCACCGGCCGGTGGTACTCGGTGCAGACGAAGTCGTACGGGCGCGTGCCGATCACGGTCGAGACGTGTCCCGGCCCGACGAAGCCGTCGATCTGCGTCTCGGGCGAGTCGAGGATGGCGCGCAGCGCCGGCCCGATCAGCACGTGGTTGCAAAAGACCGAGAAGTTGCCGATGCCGCGTTGGCTTGCGCGCAGAAGCGTGAGCGCGGTCGCAGGCGCAGTCGTCTCGAAGCCGACGCCGAAGAAGACGACCTCGCGCTCCGGCTCGGCGACGGCGAGCTCGAGCGCGTCGAGCGGCGAGTAGACGATGCGGACGTCGGCGCCGCGCGCCTTCGCCTCGAGCAGCGAGCGGCGCCGGCCGCCGGGGACCCGCAGCATGTCGCCGAAGCTCGCGAGCGTCACCTCCGGCCGCTCCGCGAGCGAGATCGCGTCGTCGACGCGGCCCATCGGGATCACGCAAACCGGGCAGCCCGGCCCGTGCACGAGCTCCACCTCGTCCGGCAGCAGCGCGTCGAGCCCGTGCCGGTAGATCGCATGCGTGTGCCCGCCGCAGACCTCCATCAGCTTCACCCGGCGCCCGGGCTCGACGAGCGTGCGCAGCTCCGCCGCGATCGCTTTCGCCGCGCGCCCGTCGCGGAACTCGTCCACGTACTTCATTGCGCCAGCTCCGCCGCGATCGCCTCGCCGAGCAGGTCGAGCGTCGCCTGCGCCTCGTCCTCGTCGATCGTGGCGAGCGCGAAGCCGACGTGGACGAGCACCCAGTCGCCCGGCTCGGCCTCCGGTGTGAAGACGACGCTGACCGTGCGCTTCACGCCGGTGAAGTCGACCTTCGCCAGCCCGTCGTCGAGCCGCTCGACGATCTGCCCGGGGACGGCTAGGCACATGCGAGCCTCCTCGCCGCCACGGCCGCCTGGCCGTAGCTGATGCCGCCGTCGTTCGGCGGCACGAGCCGGTGCTCGAGGACGCGCAGGCCGTAGGCCTCGAGCCGTGCTCGCGTCGATGCCGCCAGCCGCTGGTTCTGGAACGATCCGCCGGAGAGGACGACGGTGTCGCATCCGTCCGCGAGCGCGTATGCCGTCGTGGCCGACGACGCGGCGACTGTCTCGTGGAAGGCGGCTGCGATCTCCTCGCGCGGCCGGCCCGCAGCCAGCTCCGCCGCGACGCGCGCGACGAGGGCGGTCGTCTCGCCGAATCGCCACGACCAGGGCTCGGCCGGCGCGAAGCCGGCGAGCAGCTCCAGCTCGATCGCCGCCTGCCCCTCGTACGTGACGCACTCGCGCACGCCGAGCACCGCTGCGACCGCGTCGAAGAGGCGACCCATCCCGGAGGAGAGCGGCGCGTTCACGGCGAGGCTCTCGCGCACCGAATCCCACGGCCGCCACGGCACCGGCAGCCCGGCGCGCTCCAGGTGCAGCGCAGCCATGCGCCACGGCTCGTGCACGGCCATCTCGCCGCCTGGGAGCGGCACGGGCTCGAGCCAGGCGAGCCGCTCGAACGAGGCGAGGTCGGCCCGCAGCAGCTCGCCGCCCCAGAGCGTCCCGTCCGTTCCGTACCCCGTGCCGTCGAAGACGAGCGCGAGCGCCGGCCCCTGCTCGCCGTGCTCGGCGAGGCACGCCGCGGCGTGTGCATGGTGGTGCTGCACCTCGACGAGCGGTAGCCCCTGCTCGCGCGCCCACTTCGTGGCGAGGTACTCGGGATGCAGGTCGCAGGCCACCGCTGCGGGCTCTACCGTGAGCATCTCGAGGTAGAGCTCGAGGTCGGTGCGGAAGGCGCGGTACGCGGGCTCGGAGTCGAGGTCGCCGAGATGGGCGGAGAGGAAGGCCTCGGCGCCGCGCGCGACGCAGAACGTGCTCTTCAGCTCGGGTCCGGCCGCGACGAGCGGAACGGGGGCGGCGACCGGCAGCGGCAGCGGTGAGGGCGCGTAGCCGCGGGAGCGCCGCAGCACGGCGCCGCGCCGGACGACGGAGTCCTCGCAGCGGCGGTGGATCGATCGGTCGTGCGCGAGGAACGCGTCCGCGATGCCGCCGAGCCGGCGCCGCGCCTCGTCGTCGTCGAAGGCGATCGGCTCGTCGCTGAGGTTGCCGCTCGTGAGCACGATCGGCCGCTGCAGGTCGTGCCAGAGCAGGTGATGCAGCGGCGTGTACGGGAGCATCACGCCGAGCCAGGGCGAGCCGGGAGCGACCGACGCCGCGAGCAGCGCGCCCTCGCGGCGCCGCATGAGCACGATCGGCCTCGCCGGCGCCTCCAGCAGCACGCGCTCCTCCGGCGCCACCAGGCAGAGCGCGTCCGGGTCACCGCTCATCAGCGCGAGCGGCTTCTCCTCGCGGTGCTTGCGTGCGCGAAGACGGGCGACGGCCTCCTCGTTGCCCGCGTCGCACGCGAGGTGATAGCCGCCCAGGCCCTTCACGGCGACGATGCCGCCGTCGCGGAGGAGCGCGACCGCGTCACCGAGCGGCAGCGACAGCCTCGGCCCGCACACCGGGCAGGCAATCGGCTCGGCATGGAAGCGGCGGTCGAAGGGGTCCTCGTACTCGCGCCGGCAGTCCTCGCACAGCTCGAAGGACGCCATCGTCGTTCGTGCGCGGTCATACGGAACCGAGCGGACGATCGTGAAGCGCGGCCCGCACTGCGTGCAGTTGAGGAACGGGTAGCGGTAGCGGCGGTCCGCCGGGTCGAACAGCTCGCGCAGGCAGTCGTCGCAGGTGGCGACGTCCGGCGGGACGATCGCCGCGGCAAGGACGTGCCCGCCGTCGCTCGCACGAATGGAGAACTCGCGCTCGCCGCGTGGCGCGACCAGCTCGGCGACGAGGGACTCGACGCGCGCCAGGCCGGGCGCGCCCTCGACGAGGTCGACCGCGAAGGCGTCGAGCTCGACCGGAGCGCCCTCGGCTTCGATCACCACGCCCTCGCCGTCGTTGAGCACGAAACCGGCCAGCCCGCGAGAGCGCGCCAGCCGGTGGACGAAGGGCCTGAACCCGACGCCCTGCACGAGTCCGCGCACCCGGAAGCGGCGGCGCTCCACGCTGCTCACGATCACGTAGCAAGCGTGACGAGCCCCCGCCCCGACGGCATCGGCGGAACCCACTTGGCCGCGCGCGGGAAAGCCGCAGCGCGATCCGGCGGAGCACCGATGCCGCTGCACGGACTGCGGAAGAGTCTTCGAGACGGAAGGAGGGGCCCCGTGCCCACACAGGCCACAACCGAGGCCGTGACGCTCGCTGCCGCGGATCTCGACACGCTGCTCGACGCGCTGCGAGGCCGTGGCTATCGGCTCGTCGGCCCAACCGTCCGCGACGGCGCGATCGTGTACGCCGAGCTCGCCTCGGCCGCCGCTCTCCCCGCCGGCTGGACAGACGAGCAGGCGCCCGCCTCGTACCGGCTCGCCCGCCGCGAGGACGAGGCGCTGTTCGGCTACGCGGTCGGGCCGCACTCGTGGAAGGCCGAGCTGCTGCCGCCGCGGGTCCGCCTCTGGCAGGCTCGCAAGCAGAACGGCGGCTTCGCGGTCGACGAGGAGCCGCCGGCGGCAGAGCCGACGGCGTTCATCGGCGTCCACCCCTGCGAGCTGGCCGCGATCGCGATCCAGGACCGCGTCTTCCTCCAGGGCGACTACCAGGACCGCGACTACGCCGCCCGGCGCGCCGACGTCTTCCTCGTCGCCGCCGACTGCGGCGACCCCTCCGACCTCTGCTTCTGCACGTCGGTCGGCGGAGGCCCGGAGGCCACCGAGGGTTTCGACCTGGCCTTGACCGAACTGCTGGAGGACGGCGAGCATCGCTTCCTTGTCCGAGCCGGCTCCGCCGCCGGCAAAGCCGTGCTGGCCGAGCTGCCGGTCCATCCCGCAACCGCCACCGACCATGATGCAGCCGCCGCGATAGTCGCGCGCGCAGCGCGCGACATGGAGGGCCGCTTCGATAGCACGGATCTCCACGATCTCCTCATGCGGAATCTCGAGGCGAAGCGCTGGGACGCCGTCGCCGAGCGCTGCCTCTCGTGCGCCAACTGCACGCTCGTCTGCCCCACCTGCTTCTGCACACACGTGGAAGACGCCTCCGCGCTCGACGGCTCGACCGCCGAACGCACGCGCGTCTGGGATACGTGCTTCTCCGTCCAGTACGCCGAGGTGCACGGCGGCAACACGCGCCCGACGACGCGCGCCCGCTACCGCCAGTGGCTGACGCACAAGCTCGCCACCTGGGAGGACCAGTTCGGCTCGCTCGGCTGTGTCGGCTGCGGACGCTGCATCGCCTGGTGCCCCGTCGGGATCGACATTCGCGAGGAGGTGCGGGCAATCCGCGCCGAGGAGGAACAGCATGCGCACGCTTGACGCACTGATCACCGAGAGTCCCGTCTTCGCGGGGCTCGACCAGGAGCAGCTCGAGCTGATCGCGGGCTGCGGCCAGAACGTCGTCTTCGCCGCCGGCGAGCGGCTGTTCCGCGAGGGCGAGCAGGCGGACGTGTTCTTCCTCGTCCGCCACGGGGTCGTCGCGCTCGACCAGGACGTGCCGAACCGCCCCGACGTGACCGTCGAGACCGTCGGCCAGGGCGAGATCGTCGGCTGGTCGTGGCTGCTCGAGCCCTACCGCTGGCACTTCACCGGCCGCGCCGTCGAGCTCGTCCGCGCCGTGCAGTTCGACGGCGCCTGCCTGCGCAAGAAGTGCGAGGAGGACCCCGCGCTCGGGTACGCTCTCCTCACCCGCTTCGCCCAGGTTCTCGTCAACCGTCTCCAGGCTACGCGCCTGCAGCTGATGGACGTCTATGGCAACCGCGAGCATTGAGGCCTCGGCCGCCGTGCGCGGCTCGATGGCGCCGCTGCCCTACCGGGTCGTCGACAAGCGGCGCGAGAACCACGACAACTGGACGCTCGAGCTCGAGCCGGTCGCCGACGCGATCGAGCCGATCGGTCCCGGCCAGTTCGACATGCTCTACGCCTTCGGCGTCGGCGAGGTGCCGATCTCCACGAGCGGCGACGTCGAGAAGACCGGCACGACGCTCGTGCACACGGTCCGGGCGGTCGGCGCCGTCACGAACGCGCTCTGCGCGGCCCGCGCCGGCGACGTGCTCGGCGTGCGCGGCCCCTTCGGCAACCGGTGGCCGATCGAGGCTGCGCGCGGCAAGGATCTGCTGATCGTCGCCGGCGGCGTCGGGCTCGCCCCGCTGCGGCCCGCCTTCTATCACGCGCTCGCGCATCGCCAGGAGTACGGCGAGGTGACGCTTCTCTACGGCGGGCGCACGCCCGAGGATCTGCTCTTCCGCCGCGAGCTCGAGCGCTGGCGGGCGCGCCTCGATGCGAACGTCTCCGTCACCGTCGATGCGGCGACGACCGAGTGGCACGGCCGGGTCGGCGTCGTCCCGAAGCTGATCCCCGGCGCGCGCTTCGATCCCGAGGACACCGTCGCGCTCGTCTGCGGGCCAGAGATCATGATGCGGTTTACCGCCCTCCCGCTCGTCGAGGCGGGCATCCCGGCCGACCGGATCTACGTCTCGATGGAGCGGACGATGCGCTGCGGGATCGGCCTCTGCGGCCACTGCCAGTGCGGCCCGACACTCGTCTGCCGCGACGGCCCGGTCTATTCCTGGGACTACCTCGAATCGCTGATGGGGGTGCCACAGTTGTGAGCGCGACCAACGGGCACAGGGGCAAGCACAAGGTGCTGAACGGCGACCGGCCGCGGCTCGCAGTGTGGAAGTTCTCCTCCTGCGACGGCTGCCAGCTCTCGCTGCTCGACTGTGAGGACGAGCTGCTCGCAGTGGCCGGCGCGGTCGAGATCGCGTACTTCCTCGAGGCGTCGAGCGCGACGGCGAAGGGGCCGTACGATCTGACGCTCGTCGAGGGCTCGATCACGACGCCGCACGACGCCGAGCGGATCCACGAGATCCGGCGCGCTTCGAAGTTCCTCGTCTCGATCGGTGCCTGTGCGACGAGCGGCGGGATCCAGGCGCTGCGCAACTTCGGGAACCTGCCCGACTTCATCTCGGCCGTGTACGCGCAGCCCCAGTACATCTCGACGCTGCGGACGTCGACGGCGATCGCGGACCACGTGAAAGTCGACTTCGAGCTCCAGGGCTGCCCGATCAACAAGAGGCAGCTGCTGGAGGTGGTCAGCGCGTTCCTCGCCGGCAGGCGCCCGAACGTCTCGAGCTACAGCGTCTGCGTCGAGTGCAAGCGCGCCGGCGTCCCGTGCGTGATGGTGGCGAAGGGCGTGCCTTGCCTCGGCCCCGTGACGCAGGCCGGCTGCGGCGCCCTCTGCCCGCTCTACGCGCGCGGCTGCTTCGCCTGCTTCGGGCCGAAGGAACAGGCGAACACGGAGGCGCTCGCCGCGCAGTGGCGCGAGCTGGGCGCCGACGAGCAGAAGCTGCTGCACGCGTTCCGGGGCATCAACGGCAACACACCCCAGTTCCGGCGACAGGCGACCTTCCATGAGTGACGCGGCGACGAAGACGAAGACGATCCGCACCGACTACCTCGCGCGCGTCGAGGGCGAGGGCGGAATGCGCGTGCGCATGCGCGGCGACCGGGTCGTCGACGTGCAGCTGAAGATCTACGAGCCGCCGCGCTTCTTCGAGGCCTTCCTCCGCGGCCGGCAGTTCACCGAGGCGCCGGACATCACCGCCCGCATCTGCGGCATCTGCCCCGTCGCCTACCAGATGAGCTCCTGCCTGGCGATGGAGTCGCTCGCCGGCGTCGAGGTCGACGGACAGCTACACGCGCTCCGGCGGTTGCTCTACTGCGGCGAGTGGATCGAGTCGCACACGCTCCACATCTTCATGCTCCACGCGCCCGATTTCCTCGGCGTCGCGAGCGCCGTGGAGCTCGCCAAGATCAACCCAGAGCTCGTCGAGACGGCGCTGCGCCTGAAGAAGATCGGCAACGAGGTGATGCGCGTCGTCGGCGGGCGCGAGGTGCACCCCATCAACGTGAAGGTCGGCGGCTGGTACAAGACACCGTCCCGCGCGCAGCTCGAGGCCCTCGTCCCCGACCTCGAGTGGGCGAAGGCGGCCTCGCTCGAGACCGTGCGCATCGTCGCTGGGCTCGACTTTCCCGAGCTCGAGCAGGACTACGAGTTCGTCGCGCTCGACGCCGGCGGCGAGTACCCGATCGACCGCGGCGCGCGTCTCGTCTCGACGCGTGGCCTCGACATTCCGATCGCCGAGTTCTACGACCACATCGTCGAGGAGCACGTCGAGCACTCCAACGCCTTGCACGCGCGCCTGCGCGAGCGCGGCTCCTACCTCGTCGGCCCTCTTGCACGCTATGCGCTGCATCGCGGGCTGCTTTCCCCCGACGCGCTCGCCGCGGCCGACGAGGTAGGGCTTGAGAAGGTCGTGCAGAACCCCTTCCGCTCGATC
This sequence comes from Gaiellaceae bacterium, assembly GCA_050013935.1. Classification (GTDB taxonomy): domain Bacteria; phylum Actinomycetota; class Thermoleophilia; order Gaiellales; family Gaiellaceae; genus Palsa-739. The sequence continues at coordinate 38,041 of JBEKEH010000004.1, forward strand.
ATCGTGCGCGCGGTCGAGCTCGTGCACGCCTGCGACGAGGCGCTGCGGCTGGTCGCGGAGTACGAGGAGCCGGCGGAGCCGGCCGTCGAGGTCGTGCCGCAGACGGGCTGGGGTCACGGCGCGAGCGAAGCCCCGCGGGGCGTCCTCTACCACCGCTACCGGCTCGGCGCCGGCGGCGCGATCCTCGACGCGAAGATCGTCCCGCCCACGTCGCAGAACCAGCGATCGATCGAAGAAGACCTGTTCGCGTTCGTCTCGGCGCACGCCTCGATGCCCGAGGAGGAGCTGCGCCTGCGCTGCGAGCAGGCGATCCGCAACTACGATCCGTGCATCTCCTGCGCGACCCATTTCCTGACCCTGGAGGTCGAGCGCGAATGACCACCTGCGTCGTCGGCGTCGGCAACGAGCTGCGCGGCGACGACGGGGTCGGGCTGGTAGTCGCCCGCGCGCTCGAGGGAACGCTCCCGAAGGACGTGCGCGTGCTCGAGTGCGAGGGCGAGCCGGTATCGCTGCTCTCGGCCTGGGAAGGCTGCGAGCGGACGATCGTGGTCGACGCGACGCAGTCCGGCGCGCAGCCGGGAACGATCCGCCGGATCGCCGCTCACGACGGGCCGCTGCCGCCGGAGCTCGGCCGCTCCTCGACCCATCTGCTCGGCGTGGCCGAGGCCGTCGAGCTCGCCCGCGCGCTCGACCGGCTACCGGGCCGCACGATCGTCTACGGGATCGAAGGCGCCGTGTTCGACACCGGCGCAGAGCTCACCGAGGCGGTCGCGACCGCCGCCGCGCTCGTGGCCGCGTCGATCCGCCGCGAGCTCGAGTCGGGGCGCTGATGCACGAGCGCGTGCTCCTGGCGGACCTCGTGCGCGAGATCGAGGCGGTCGCGGCCCGTGAGCACGCCGTGGCCGTCACCGGCGTGCGCGTGCGCATCGGGCCGATGTCGCACATGACGCCGGAGCACTTCGTCGAGCACTTCGTCGACGCGACGCTGGGCACGATCGCCGAGGGCGCCCGCTGCGAGGTGGAGCAGATCGACCCGCACGACCCGCTTGCCCAGTCGATCGTGCTCGAGAGCGTCGACCTCGATCTCTAGAGCAGGCGCGTCCACTCATTCGAGGGAATCTCGCGGCACTCCCCACGACGGGGGAGACGTGTGGGACGCGCATGACTACGGTCTGCGGATGCGGCGGCTCTTTGTGGTGCTCTCGATTCTCGCGCTCTGCGTACCGGCACTCGCGCTCGCAGACGGAACGCCCCACGGTCGGACGCTCGTCGGCACGCTGACCGCCAACGCGTCCGGCTCGGTGACCGTCACGGGGAGCAACGCCGCCCTCACGTGCTCGGTGCCGGACCGCGCGACGGCCTCGGTGGCGAAGCTGAAGCTCGGCGGCCGCTTCAAGATCGCCTGCCGCCGGGACGGCGGCACGCTCGTGCTCGTCGCCCTCGGGCGCGTCGGCACGCCCGGCCACGACAACGCGACGAAGGGCACCTCGAGCCAGGGCACGGGTACCGCTGGCAAGCCGAAGCCGGGCGGCGACTCGCCGACGACGCCCCCGCCGCCGACCGCGCCCCCCTCCACGAGCGGCGCGAAGGACGCGCGCGGCAAGGTTGCCGCGCTCGGCGGCGGCTCGATCACCGTCATGCGCGACGACGGCACCTCGCTGACGTGCTCGATCACCAGCGGCCAGCTCGGCTCGCTCCAGCCGGTCTTCCCCGTCGGCGCCGGCATCGTCGTGGTCTGCAACGGTGACGGCGCCCTCGTCTCTGCGGCGCCTGTCGACGGAACGCCGCCGGGCGGCGACACGCACACGACGCCTCCGCCCCCGCCTCCGCCTCCGCCGCCTGCACTGCCGTCCAGCCGCGACGGGCGCGGCGTCGTCACGTCCCTCTCCTCGACCGGCGTGGCGCTGAGCCTCGACGACGGCGGCACTCCGCTCACGTGCCGGATCACGACGGCCGCCGACTCGGCCGCCGCGGCGGCGAAGCTCTCGCTCGGCGCTCACATCGGGATCGTCTGCCGGCTCGACGGCGACCACTACGTCCTCTCGGGCGTCACCCCGATCGGGTAGGGACTAGACGAGCTCGGCGAGCGCGGCCAGGAGGCGGTCGTCCGCGTCCGGCCGGTGCACGGTGATCCGGATCGCGCTCGGCGACGGCCGGACGGCGAGGCCGCGGTGGAGAAGCGCGTCGTAGAGCCCGCCCGCGCGCTCGTGCGGGACGAGCACGAAGTTCGTGAACGAGGGCAGCGGCTCGAGCCCGAGCGAACGCAGGCACTGCCCGAGCCGCCCGCGCTCGGCGATCGTCGCGGACACGTCGGGCGGGCCCGCCTCGAGGCCGGCGAGCGCGAGCGCCGCCGCGAGCGTCGAGACCGGCGCCGGCTGCTGGCGCTCGTTCAGCTCGGCCGCCGTGTCCGTGTCCGCGAGCGCGTAGCCGATCCGTGCGGACGCGAGCCCGAACGCCTTCGAGAAGGTCCGCACGACGATCACGCCGTCGCCGAGCAGCGGCACCGCCGTCTGGCCGCCGTACTCGAAGTAGGCCTCGTCGACGACGAGCGGCCGCGTCTCCGGCAGCTCGACCATCGCCCCGCTCGGGTTGTGCGGCCGGCAGACGAAGGTCAGCACGGGATCCTCGTCGCCCACGTCTGCGCCGGCCACCCACGCCGCCACGCGGTAGAGCGGGTACGTCGGCTCGTACGCGATTGCGATCCTGTCGCCCGGCCCGGCGTACGAGCGTGCGCAGAGCATCAGGAGGTCGTCCGCGCCGGCGCCGAGCACGACCTGCTCCGGCTCGACGCCGTTGTAGACCGCGATCGCCCGCAGCAGCTCGGGAAAGCCCCCGTGGCGGTAGCTCTGAATCCGCTCCAGCGCGTCGGCGATCGTCTCCGGGCGCGCCGTCGGCGACGGCTCCGGCGGCGTGTTGCCGTCGAAGCGGAGCACGGCTGCCGGCGCGATCCCGGCGAGCCTCGCGATCTCCGCCGTCGAGAGCGCCCACGAATAGGGGCGGAACTGCGGCGAGAGCGGGCGCACGCCGCGAGCCTACCGAGTTGCGCATTGCGCAGGAAACGCCCCGCCGCGCCACGCATTGCGCGACCGATCCCCGTTGAATCCTTGCATCACCCCAGGAGATAATCTCCGCCGGGATGCGCGTAGACGAACGTGCGGCGGCCACCGCCGAGGTGATGCAGGCGCGCGAGCGGTACGTCCCGCGCGGGATCGCCGCGTCCGACCTCGTCGTCACCCGGGCCTGGGGCGCCCGCGTCTGGGACGCCGAGGGCCGCGAATACCTCGACTTCGCCGGCGGCATCGCCTGCCAGAACCTCGGCCACGGGCCGGCCGGCGTCGTCCGCGCGATTCACGAGCAGGTCGACCGGTACCTGCACCAGTGCTTCATGGTCGGGATGTACGAGCCGTACATCGAGGTCTGCCGCCGGCTCGACGAGCTCTGGCCGGGCGATGCGGCCACGAAGTCCATCCTGCTCAACTCGGGCGCGGAGGCGATCGAGAACGCCGTCAAGATCGCGCGCGCCGCGACCGGCCGCGCCGGGGTCGTCGTCTTCGACCGCGCCTTCCACGGCCGGACGAACCTGACCATGGCGATGACCTCGAAGCTCGTCTACAAGCAGGGCTTCGGGCCGCTCGCCACCGACGTCTACCGCGCGCCGGCGCCGTACGCGTACCGCGGCGTGACGACCGAGGACGCGCTGCACGGGCTGGAGCTGCTCTTCAGGCAGGACGTCGACCCGGCAGAGGTGGCGTGCATCGTGCTCGAGCCGGTGCAGGGCGAGGGCGGCTTCATCGCCATGCCGCCCGAGTTCGTGACGGCGCTGTACGAGCTGTGCAAGCGCCACGGCATCCTCTACGTCGACGACGAGGTGCAGGCAGGCTGCGGCCGCACCGGTCCGATGTGGGCGATCGAGCACTACGGAATCGAGCCGGACCTGATGGCGGCCGGGAAGACGCTCGGCGGCGGGTTGCCGCTCGCGGCAGTCACCGGCCGCGCCGAGATCATGGACGCGGTGCATCCGGGCGGGCTCGGCGGCACCTTCGGCGGCAACCCGGTCTGCTGTGCGGCCGCGCTCGCCGTCCTCGACGAGCTGGCGGCGCCGGGCTTCCGCGAGCGGGCCGACCAGATCGCGCGGCTGCTGCGTACGCGCCTGGACGAGATCGCCGCCCGGCAACCGGTCGTCGGCGAGGTGCGCGGGCTCGGCTCGATGCTCGCGCTCGAACTCGCCGAGCAGAGCGCCGACCAGGCGAAGGCCGTGACCGCCGCGGCGCGGGAGAAGGGGCTGATCGTGCTCTCGTGCGGTCTCTACGGGAACGTGATCCGGCTGCTGCCGCCGCTCTCGGCGACGGACGACGAGCTGGAGCGGGGGCTCGGGATCCTCGAGGAGGCGCTTGGCAGCCTTGCTGAGTCCGGCTAGCTCCGAGAGGGCGGTGCCGGCGGCGGCGCCGGCGGTCCGGCTCGAGGGGATCCGGCGCAGCTACGGCGACGTCGTGGCGATCGCCGGCCTCGACCTCGAAATAGCCCAAGGGGAGTTCTTCACCCTGCTCGGCCCGTCCGGCTCCGGAAAGACGACGACGCTGCGCGTGATCGCGGGCTTCGAGCGTCCCGATACGGGACGCGTCGAGCTGGCGAGCGTCGACGTGACGAACACCGCGCCATCGGAGCGCGACGTCAACACCGTCTTCCAGGACTACGCGCTCTTCCCGCACATGACGGTGCTCGAGAACGTCGAGTACGGGCTGCGGGTGAAGGGTGTGAGTCGTCGCGAGCGGCGAGCGAAGGCGAACGAGGTGCTCGAGCGCGTCCGCCTCCCCCACGTCGGCGCACGCCGGCCGGTGCAGCTCTCCGGCGGCCAGCGGCAGCGCGTCGCGCTGGCGCGGGCGATCGTCAACAGCCCCGCCGTGCTGCTCCTCGACGAGCCGCTCGGCGCGCTCGACCTCAAGCTGCGCCAGGAGATGCAGGTGTTCCTCAAGGAGCTCCAGCGCGAGCTCGGGATCACGTTCGTGTACGTGACGCACGACCAGGAGGAGGCACTCACGATGAGCGACCGCCTCGCCGTCTTCAACGAGGGTCGCATCGAGCAGATCGGCATGCCCGCCGACGTCTACGAGCACCCCGAGACGGAGTTCGTCGCAGGCTTCGTCGGCGTCTCGAACGTGCTCGAGCGCAACGGCAGGCGCTTCACGATTCGCCCGGAGAAGATCCATATGGCCGAGGACGGCGACGGCGAGCCGGGCGTCGTGCGCGACGTCGTCTACGCCGGCATGGTCACCCGCTACGTCGTCGACCTGGACGCCGGCGGCGAGCTCGTCGTCGTCCAGCAAAACCTCGAGACGTCCTCGCAGCAGGTGCTCGAGGCCCCAGGCAGGAGAGTCCGGCTCAACTGGCGGCCGGAGCACACCTACGAGATCGGCAAGGAGGGAAACGAGCAGTGACTCGGATCAAGAGGACACACGTGCTCGTCGCGGCCGTCGCGGCGGCCCTGTGCATACCCGCGGCGGGCTCGAGCTCCGGCAACGGGCTCCCCACGAAGATCGGGAAGGGCGAAGGCGTGTTGAACGTCATCGAATGGGCCGCGTACACCGATCCGTCCTTCGCGAACGCGTTCCAGAAGCAGACCGGCTGCATCATCCACCGCAAGGACGCCGGCTCGTCGAACGAGATGGTCGCCCTCATGCGCAGCGGCGGCGGTGGCGGCGGCGGGCAGTACGACCTCGTCTCGGCGTCGGGTGACGCGAGCCTGCGGCTGATCTACGGCGGTGACGTCCAGCCCGTGAACGTGAATCTCATTCCGAGCTGGAAGGACTTCCTGCCCATCTTCAAGTCCCCGGCGCACAACACGGTCAACGGCGTGCACTACGGCGTCTCCGTGCAGTGGGGCCCGAACACGCTCATCTACGACACGAAGCTCGTGAAGCCGGCGCCGACCTCGTGGAGCGCGATCTACAGCTCGAAGTACAAGGGCAGGATCACCGTTCCGAACAACCCGATTCAGATCGCCGACGCTGCGCTCTATCTGATGAAGACGCAGCCGAAGCTCGGGATCAAGGATCCGTACGAGCTGACCAAGGCCCAGCTCGACGCCTCCGTCGCCCTGCTGAAGCAGCAGAAGCCGCTGTTGAAGCGGTACTGGAACTCGGCAGCCGACGAGATCGCCGACTTCAAGAACGGCGACGTCGTGATCGGCGCGGGATGGCCGTACCAGACCCTGCAGCTCCAGGCGTCGAAGGCGCCGGTGGCAGAGACGATCCCGACCGAAGGCGCAACCGGCTGGGCGGACACGTGGATGCTCGCGAAGCGGGCGCCGCACCCGAACTGCGCCTACATGTGGATGAAGTACGTGACGCAGCCGCAGGTCGAGGCAAAGCAGGCGCTCGTCTTCGGCGAGACGCCCGTGAACCCGAAGGCGTGCCCGTACATGGACGCGATGCAGAAGGGCTCGTGCGCGGCGTACCACCTGAACCAGCCGCTCTCGTACTACAACACCATCCACTTCTGGAAGACACCGGTCGCCCAGTGCGGCTGGCAGAAGGCGAACGACTGCATGGACTACAACGCCTGGCAGCAAGCCTGGACGCAAGTCACCGGGTGACGCTTGGCGGTTGACGTCACGGCACTACCGGCGGGCCCGCGCGTGCGGCGGGCCCGCCTCCGCCTCTCGGCCGCTCTGTGGCGGCGGCCGTGGCTGAAAGCGGTCAGCCTGCTGACGCTGCCGATGGCGGCGTTCCTCCTCGTCTACGTCGGCGCGCTCATTGTGCTCTTCGTGTCGTCGTTCTGGACGGTCGACTCGTTCACGGGGAAGCTGATCCACCACTGGACGCTCTTGAACTACCGCCAGATCTTCTCCACGAGCGATCCGACCTACCTCCGGATCGCCGGACGCACGATCGGGATCGCTGCTGCCGTCACAGCGACCGACGCGATCCTCGCGTTCCCGCTCGGCTACTTCATGGCCCGGATCGCCGGGCGGCGGACGAGAGCGCTGCTCTTCGTGATGGTGCTGCTGCCGCTCTGGTCGAGCTACCTCGTGCGCATCTACGCGTGGCGGACGATCCTCGCGCACGACGGCGCGATCAACTGGGCGCTCAACGGGCTGGGCCTGCCCGACCAGAACATCGCGTACACGAACTGGGCGATGTGGATCGTGTTCTCATACGTCTGGCTCCCGTTCATGGTCCTCCCCGTCTACGCCGCCCTGGAGCGCATCCCGGAGTCGTACCTGGAGGCATCCGCGGACATGGGCGCCGGCGGCCTCCGGACGCTGCGCTCGGTCATCCTCCCGCTCGCGCTGCCGGGCGTCATGGCCGGCTCGATCTTCACGTTCTCGCTCACGCTGGGCGACTTCATCACGCCGCTGCTCGTCGGAGGGCCGAGCTCGAGCTTCATCGGCAACGTCGTCTACGACTTCATCGGGATCAACGCGAACGTACCGTTCGCGGCCGCGTTCGCCACGGTGCCGGTGATCGTGATGGGCCTCTATCTCACGATGGCGCGCAAGCTCGGCGCGTTCGAGGCGCTCTGATGGAGACGCGCTCCACCCGAGCCGCCCTCGTCGTCTGGACGACGCTCGTGATCGCGTTCCTCTGGATTCCGCTCGTGATCATCGCGATCTACGCGTTCAACAGCTCCAACATCCAGAGCTGGCCGATCCCGGGCTGGACGCTGCACTGGTTCCGGGTCGCCTGGCACAACCAGGAGGCACGGTCGGCGTTCGGCTTGTCGCTGAAGGTCGGCGCGGTGACGACCGGGTTCGCCCTCGTGCTCGGAACGATGGCTGCGTTCGCAATCCACCGCTTCCGCTTCTTCGGCCGCGAGTCGGTGTCGTTCCTGCTCGTACTGCCGATCGCCCTGCCCGGAATCATCACCGGCATGGCGCTCAACTCGTTCTACGTGTTCGCCGGCCTGGGCTTCTCGATGTGGACGATCGTGATCGGCCACGCGACGTTCTGCGTGGTCGTCGTCTACAACAACGTGCTCGCGCGCCTCCGGCGCACGTCCGGCTCGCTGATCGAGGCGTCGATGGACCTCGGCGCCGACGGATGGCAGACGTTCCGTTTCGTGATCTGGCCGGTGCTCTCGACGGCGCTGGTCGCCGGCGGCCTGCTCGCGTTCGCGCTTTCGTTCGACGAGGTGGTCGTGACGACGTTCACGGCCGGCGCGCAGGAGACCCTGCCGATCTTCATCCTCGACAATCTGCGCCAGGGCCAGCAGCTGCCCATCGTCAATGTCGTCGCATTCTTCGTCATCGTCGTGACCGTCGTCCCCGTGGTGCTCGCGCAGCGGCTGATGCGCGACACCGGAGTGCTGCGCCGCGGAGCGGCGAACGTCACCGAGGCGGTGGAGGTGGCGGAGATACCAGCAGTCTGAGACAGGAGGAGTGGCATGAGCGCGACGAAGGCGGCATACAAGTGCTTCATCGGCGGCGAGTGGAGCGACGCCGCGTCCGGGGAGACGATGGAGGTCATCAACCCGGCGACGGGCCAGGTGATCGCGGAGGTGCCGAAATGCGGCGCCGAGGACGTCGACCGCGCGGTCGCGGCGGCGAAGAAGGCGCTGGAGACCTGGCTCGACGTGACGCCGAAGGAGCGCTCGGAGCTTCTCCACAAGCTGGCCGACGTCCTCGACGAAAACGGCGAGGAGCTCGCGCAGCTCGAGTCGCTGAACGTCGGCAAGCCGTTGCTGGCATCGCGCGACGAGATGCCGTTCTCCGCCGACAACCTGCGCTTCTTCGCGGGCGCAGCGCGCAACCTCGAGGGCAAGTCGGCGGGCGAGTACATCGCCGGCTACACGTCGATCATCCGGCGCGAGCCGCTCGGCATCGTCGGCGGCATCTGCCCGTGGAACTACCCGCTGATGATGGCCGTCTGGAAGATGGGGCCGGCGCTCGCCGCGGGCAACGTCCAGATCCTCAAGCCGTCGGAGCAGACGCCGCTGTCGCTGCTGCGCTTCGCGCAGCTCGCGCAGGAGGTGATCCCGGCCGGCGTGCTCAGCGTCGTCACCGGCGACGGCGTCCCGGCCGGCGAGCGAATCGTCACGCATCCGGACGTGCGGCTCGTCTCCCTGACCGGCGACGTGTCGACCGGCAAGCTGATCGCGAAGAACGCGGCCGACACGCTCAAGCGCGTCCATCTCGAGCTCGGTGGCAAGGCGCCGATGGTGATCTTCGACGACGCCGACCCGAGGGCGGTCGCCGAGGGCATCCGCCTCGCCGGCTACTGGAACTCCGGCCAGGACTGCACCGCCGGCTCGCGGGTGATCGCCGGGCCGAAGATCTACGACCGGCTGCTCGAGGAGCTCGTACCGCAGGTCGAGTCGCTGAAGGTCGGCGACCCGATGGAGAGCGACGAGATCGAGATGGGCTCGGTGATCTCGCAGTCGCAGCAGGAGCGGATTCTCGGCTTCCTCGAGCGTGCGAAGGGCGCGACCATCCTCACCGGCGGCGGCGCGAACGGCAAGCGCGGCTTCTTCGTCCAGCCGACCATCGTCACGGACGTGAAGCAGACGGACGAGATCGTGCAGGACGAGGTCTTCGGGCCGGTCGTGACGGTCCAGAAGTTCACCGACGACGACGAGGCGATCCGGTGGGCGAACGACGTCCGCTACGGGCTCGCAGCATCGGTCTGGACGCGGGACGTCGGCCGCGCGCTGAACGCGGTGAGGCGGCTCCAGTTCGGCACGGTCTGGGTCAACGACCACCTGCTGCCGATCACCTCGGAGATGCCCCACGGCGGCTACAAGCAGTCCGGCTACGGCAAGGACATGTCGGCTTACTCGATGGAGGAGTACACCCAGATCAAGCACGCGGCAATCAAACTGGCGTAGCCAGGCGAAGTCGCAACCTGGTTGCAGCCTTTTCGCCCGTAGCCTCCGCGCGTGGGTCGCAGACATCGCGTCGAGATTGAGGGCGGCATCTACCACGTCACCGCCCGCGGCAACACTCAAGCCGCGATCTTCCGTGACGAGCAGGATTACCGCGTTTTTCGCGCCGTACTCGGCGAGGCAGTCGAGCGGCACCGCTGGCTCTGTCACTCCTTCTGCTTTTCAACTGGCGCTATCACCGTCACGGCCACGTCTTCCAGGGGCCCTACGGCGCTGTCTTCATCGAGGACGACCCCACTTGCTGGAGGTCTGCCGTTACATCGCACTCAATCCGGTTCGGGCCGGCCTTGCGAGCACGCCGGCGGAGTGGCCCTGGAGCAGCTATGGCGCACTTGCCGGCCTGCGGGAAGCCCCGATCTTCCTCCAGCTCGACGTCGTCCGCTCCTTGCTGGGCGGAGCGTCGGGATACCGCGACTTCGTCGCCGACGGCGTGATCACACGGCAGCGACCTGGTCGCAGTCGTACAGCCGCCCGGTAACGGTTCCACGCTCGGGAACAAGATCCGTGCTCCGGTCGTCTGAGTAACCGAGAGGTGGCTTCCGCGGTACCCTGACAGCCCCTTTCCTGGAGGTCGCGCGTGACTACTGACGAGCTGGGTGCGGCAACCGACGTCGCCGACCGGTTCCTCGACAACATCGAGACCGTCGTCCACGGCAAGCGAGAGCAGATCAAGCTCGTCGTCGCCGCGCTCATGTGCGGCGGGCACGCGCTGCTCGAGGACGTCCCGGGCACTGCGAAGACGGTGCTCGCGCGCGCGATCGCCGGCTCGATCGAAGGCGCGCACGCGACGCGGATCCAGTGCACGCCCGACCTGCAGCCGACCGACGTCACGGGGCTCTCGATCTTCAACCAGCTCGAGCGCAACTTCGAGTTCCGGCCCGGCCCGGTGTTCGCGAACGTCGTGCTCGTCGACGAGATCAACCGTGCGATGCCGAAGACGCAGTCGGCCCTCCTGGAGGCGATGGCAGAGCAGCAGGTGACCGTCGACGGAGAGACGCGCCGGCTCAGCGAGCCTTTCCTCGTCATGGCGACGCAGAACCCGATCGAGTACGAGGGGACGTTTCCGCTGCCGGAAGCGCAGCTCGACCGTTTCTTCGTGAAGACGACGCTCGGCTACCCGGACGCTGACGACGAGGCACAGATCGTGGACGAGCAGCTCGGCGGTCATCCGCTGACCCGCCTCGCCCCGGTGATCGACCTCGACGATGTGGCGTTCCTGAGCCACTCGATCGCGGATGTCTTCGTGCACGAGGCGGTTGGCCGCTGGATCGTCGACCTCGTCCGCGCGACGCGGCATCTCGACATCGTCGCAATCGGCAGCTCGGTGCGCGGGACGCTCGCGCTCAACCGGGCCTCCCGTGCGTGGGCCGTCCTGCACTCCCGGCGTTACGTCACGCCGGAGGACGTCGAGCAGCTGTTCGTGCCGGTGCTGATGCACCGCATCCTCTTCCGGCCCAGCTTCCTCGCAGAGCTGCGCGACCGCGGTTGGGAGGCCGCGAGCGCCGACGTGCGCGAGCGCTGCCTGGAAGCGGCGCCGAAGCCGGGCTTCGACATCGACCTGGACGTCCCGGCTGCAATGACGGCCTAGTGCCCTAGTGGCCGCTGTCTTCCCGCTGGTTCCGCGGCGGCGAGTGATCGGGCTCGCGTTCGGAGGCGTGCGCAGCGTCCGGCGCGGAGTCGGCTCGGACGTCGCGAGCACGCGGGAGTACCGGCCCGGCGACAACCTCGCGTGGATGGACTGGGCGGCGTCGGCGAAGATCTCCGCCGCGCGCGGCGAGGACGAGTTCTTCGTGCGCGAGCGCTACGCGGACGAGGCGCCGCGCGTCGTGGTCGTCTGCGACCGGCGCCCGTCGATGTCGGTGCCGGCCTCCCCGCTGCGGTCGCTGGACAAGCCGCGCTCGATCCTCAGTGCGCTCGAGCTGATCGGGGCGAGCGCGCGGGCCGCGCGCAGCCTCACCGGCTATCTCGACTACGCCGAGGGAGAGCCGTACTGGCGCCCGCCGCGGACCGAGCACCGAGCCCGGGAGGGAACGTTCGACCGGCCGTTCCACGCGCCGCAGGACACCGTCTCACTCGGGCTCGAGTTTCTCGCCGAACACCGCCGCGACCTGCCGACGCAGGCGTTCGTCTTCGTCCTCTCCGACTTCGTCGTCCCGCCGGACCTGCGCGCGTGGCAGCGCGCGCTCGAGCACCGCTGGGAGCTCGTACCGGTGATGATCCAGGATCCGGTCTGGGAGCGGACGTTCCCCGACGTGAGCGGCGTCACCGTGCCATACGCCGACCCGGCAACGGGGCACGTCGTCCCGGTGTACCTGTCCGCGCGTGAGGCGGCGCGCATGCGTGACGAGCACGAGTCGCGCTGGGCCGCACGCGTCCACGATTTCCGGTCGCTCGGGCTCGAGCCGGTCGCCGTCCACTCGCACGACAGCGGCGAGATGCTGACCGCGTTCCTGCGCTGGGCCGACCTGCGCCTGATGTGGCGGGGGGCGGTCGCGTGAAGCGGCTACTTCTCGTGGCGGCCGTCGCGCTCGCCGCCGCGACGCCTGCGGTGGCGGCCTTGCCGATCATGCCCTCCGGCTCGGTGGTGGGCGAAGGCTTGCCGCTGAAGGCGTACACCACCCTCACCCCGCAGGTGCACCTCTTCGGCGACGCGGTTGTCGCCCGCGTCGCGGTCATCGCGGACACGAAATGGATCGACCCGGCGCGTCTGCGGGTGACGACGAGCTTCAAGCCGTACGAGCCGGCGGCGAAGCCGACGGTGCTCCGCCTCGAAGTCGGCCGCTTCGCGCAGATCACGTGGACGTGGACGTTGCGCTGCCTCACCTCCCCATGCGTGCCCCGCCTACCGCCGAGCGAGAAGTTCCACCTCTTCCACTTCTCGCCCGTGCACATCGACTACCTGCGGAAGAACGGCACGCGGTCGTACGGGATCACGGCCAGCTGGCCGCCGGTCGAGGCGATCTCGCAGCTGAGCCCCGCGTCCGAGACGGCGCTCGAGGCGTCCGACCGCGTCACCTGGCATTACCACCTCACCCCTGTCGCCTCGCCGACCTTCGCCCTTTCGCCGAGCCTGCTCTTCTGGCTCGCACTCGGAGTCGGCGCCGCAGCGCTGCTCGCCGCCGCCGGCTTCACGCGCAGCTGGTACCTGATGGTGCGGCCACAGCGCGCCGTTTCGGTCGCGGCGGAGACGAGGAGCACGCTCGAGCGCGCCCTGGCGCTGCTCGCGTGGGCGCACGCGCGCGGCGACGAGACACTGCAACGGAAGGCGCTCGAGCGCGTCGCGGGGGAGCTCGGCGACGAGGCGCCGCAACCTGGCATCGACGAGCTGTCGCGGACGGCACGCGAGCTCGCATGGTCGAAGCGCGTGCCCGAGGACGAGGAGGTCGAGACCTTCGCCGAACAGGCTCGCGAGACCGGCCGCCACGCCGACGACGCGCCGGCCGAGGAGAGCGCGGAATGAGGCTCGCCTCCCTGCACCGGCGCGGCGCCGTACGGCTCGTCGACCTGCCGCAGCTCCGGCGCCAGGCGACGCGGACGTCGCTCGTGCGCATCGGCCTCGCGCTCGCCCTTGCGGGCACGCTCGCGGCGATCGTGCTCACGGCCCGCTCGGCGGGCAGCGGCCGCGCGGCCGTGTTCTCGGAGGGGACGAAGACCGGCGTCGTGGTTCTCGACATGTCGGCGAGCATCTCCGGCCCCGTGTTCGCGCGTGTCGCCACCACCCTGCGCGGCATCGTGAGCGCCAACCAGTCGATCGGGCTCGTGATGTTCTCCGACACGGCGTACGAGCTGCTGCCGCCGAACTCGCCGCCGGGAGCGCTGCTGCAGTTCGTCCCCTTCTTCGTGCCGGCGCGCTACTCCGGCGGGACGCCGGTGTTCACGCAGTCGCCGTGGGACGAGTTCAGCGGTGGCACACGCGTCGCAACCGGGCTCATCGCGGGGGAGCAGGCGCTGCACCGCGCCCATGTGACCCATGGGGCGCTCCTGATCGTGAGCGACCTCGACGACTCCTCCGCCGACCAGCCGGCGCTGACAGCCGAGGCGCTCCGGCTGCACCGGGAGCACATCCCGGTGCGCATCGTGCCGCTGTTCGCCGACCCCGTGAACGTGCACCTCTTCGCCGCGCTGTTCGGGGAGAAGGCGTTCGTCTCGCCGAGCGTCTTCACGCACACGGCGAAGCGGCGCGAGCAGGCGGTGGCCGCCTCGGCTCCCTGGAGCCTGCTCGCGCTTGGAGTCGTGCTCGTCCTCCTGCTCGCCGGCAACGAGCGGTGGAACGGACGGCTTGCCGTCGCGGGGGCGACATGACGCTGCTGCGCCGCCACCGGGCAGGGATCGTCGGGCTCGTGTTCGCCGTCGTTGCGCTCGTCTTCGTCCTGCTCGCCGTCGACGCGCGGGCCTGGCGCACGACCGTGGCGCGCGACGATCTCCGCTTCCGCGCCATACCGGTGCACCGGAAGCTCTGGCAGCCGCCCACGCTCCTGCCCGGCGACCCGGCCGGCGCCCTGCTCGGGACCGGCGACACGGTCACCTACCGGCGAGCCCTCCAGCTCTTCTGGTTCAGCCGCATCGGCGCCGACCCGGAGTCGCGGGAGGACCTGCCGACCGTCCGCGCGCAGTTAGCGGAGACCCTCCAGGAGCTGACGACCTCCGGCACGAGCGCGCAGGAGCGGTCGGGCGCCGCGAACCTTCTCGGCGTGCTCGTCGTGACCACGCCCGCGCCCGGCACCGACAGGACCGGCCTCGAGCAGCTGCTGCGCCACGCGGCCGGCTACTTCCAGCGCGCGATCGCGCTCGACCCAGGCAACCGCGACGCGAAGCAGAACCTCGAGCTCGTGCTGCGCCTGCGCAAGCCGGGCAAGGGCAAGATCGGTCACGACGCCCGCGCCGGCTACGGCTTCGGCCGCGGCCGCGGCGCGACCGTCATCGGCAGCGGGTACTAGTGCCGATGCTCGCGCTGTTCGGCGTCTCCTTCCTCACTCCGCTCGACGCGCTGTTCGCGCTGGCGGCCGCAGTCCCGCTCGTCGCGCTGCTGCTGACGGAGCGACGGTCGGCCCGGGTGCGGCGCCTGTTCGGGGCGCCCGGCCCCGGGCGGCGGCAGCTCATCGCAGCGGCGGCCGCGCTCGTCGTGCTCACCGCGCTCGTCGCCGTCGCGGCCGCGCAGCCGGTCGTCGTACGCGAGCAGCTTGTCAGCGAGCGCGCCGACGCGCAGGCCTTCTTCGTCTTCGACACGTCGCTCTCGATGCAGGCCGCAGGCGGAGTCGGACAGCCGACGCGGCTCGCGCGCGCCAAGCGCGTCGCGCTGCGGCTGCGAGGGTCGCTGCCCGACGTGCCGATCGGCATCGCGTCGATGACCGACCGGGCGCTTCCGGACCTGATGCCGACGACCGACCCGACGCTGTTCGCGCGCACGCTCAGCCAGTCGGTCGGCATCGACCGCCCGCCGCCGAGCCAGGTCTACAACGGGCGCGCAACGACGTTCGAGGCGCTCGTGCCGCTCGTCGGATCGCACTTCTTCTCCCCCGGTGTCGAGCGGCGGCTGCTCGTGGTCTTCACCGACGGCGAGTCGGCGAAGGTCTCGCCGCTTTTCGAGCCCACGATCCAGCGGCGCGTGACGCCGATCTACGTTCACGTCTGGGCCCCGGGCGAGCTGATCTACGACCGCGCCGGCGGCCGCAAGCCGGATCCCGGCTACGCGTCCGACCCGACCAGCTCGCAGGCGCTGATCGAGTTGGCCGCGACCACCGGCGGCCAGGCCTACGACGAGACGCAGATCGGGCAGATCGAGCGCGCGATGCGAAACGCGGTCGGCTTCGCGGGCTCACAGACTCGCGTCGACTCGTACGCTCGCGTCGCGCTGGCGCCGTGGTTCGTGCTCGGCGGCATCCTCCCGCTCGGCTTCCTGCTCTACCGCAGAAACTTCTAGGCGTTGCGCTCATCATGCTCGACGTCGGCGAGCTGTTCGTAGAGCCGGTAGCGCTCGTCGACGTCGTGCTGCTCCTCGGCGGCGAGCTCGGCCGCCTCGGCCGGGTTCGCCCGGGCGAGGATCGCGAAGCGGTTCTCCTTGCCGGTGAAGTCGGCGACCGGGATCTTCGGCGACCGCGAGTCGAGCTGGAACGGGTGCTCGAGCCGGGGGTCGTAGCGCCAGAGCGGCCAGTAGCCGGAGTCCGTCGCCTCCTTCTGGTGCGCCATCGCCGTCGCCATCTCGATCCCGTGGGCGATGCAGTGGCTGTACGCGATGATCAGCGACGGGCCGTCGTACGACTCCGCCTCGACGAACGCCTTCACCGTGTGCGGGTTGTCGGCGCCGAGGGCGACCTGCGCGACGTAGATGTTGCCGTAGCCGGCCGCGATCAGGCCGAGATCCTTCTTCGCCGTGTGCTTGCCGCCCGCCGCGAACTTCGCCACGGCGCCGCGCGGCGTCGACTTCGACGCCTGGCCGCCGGTGTTCGAGTAGACCTCCGTGTCGAGCACGAGCACGTTGACGTTGCGGCCGGATGCGAGCACGTGGTCGAGCCCACCGAAGCCGATGTCGTACGCCCAGCCGTCGCCGCCCACGATCCAGACCGACTTCTGCACGAGCGCGTCCGCGCGGGTGGCAAGCCGCTTCGCCTCCGGTGCGTCGAGGCCGGCGAGGATCGCCTTCAACTCGGCGACATGCTCGCGCTGCTCGGCGATGCCCGCATCGCCGGACTGGTCGGCGTGGAGGAGCGCCCGCTTCAGCTCGGCCGGAACGTCGACCTCGCCGAGCAGCCGCCTCGCCTGCTCGCCCTGGTGGTCGAGCGCGAGCCGCATCCCGTAGCCGAACTCGGCGTTGTCCTCGAACAGCGAGTTCGCCCATGCCGGCCCGCGGCCGTCCGCGTTCGTCGTCCACGGCGTCGTCGGCAGGTTGCCGCCGTAGATCGACGAGCAGCCCGTCGCGTTGGCCACCAGCAGGCGGTCGCCGAAGAGCTGGGTCAGGAGCTTCAGGTACGGCGTCTCGCCGCAGCCCGAGCAGGCGCCGGAGAACTCGAACAGCGGTTGGAGCATCTGCGAGCCCTTCACCGTCGCCGGCTGCACCTTCGCCCGGTCGATCTCGGGGATCGTGAGGAAGAACTCCCAGCTCTCGCGCTCGCGCTCCGAATGCGCGGGCTTCGGCAGCGAGTCGAGCGACTTGTGCTCCGGGTTGGCCTTGTCCTTCGCCGGGCAGGTCTCGACGCAGATGCGGCAGCCCGTGCAGTCGTCAGGCGAGACCTGGATCGTCATCAGCATCCCCGGCAGGTCCTTCGCGCGCCACTCCTTGGAGCGGAAGCCGGCCGGCGCGCCGGCGAGCGCGGCCGGCTCGTAGACCTTCATCCGGATCGCCGCATGCGGACAGACGAGCGCGCATTTCGCGCAGTCGATGCAGAGCGACTCGTCCCAGATCGGCAGCTCGTCGGCCAGGTTGCGCTTTTCGAAGTGCGCCGTGCCGAGCGGGAACGTTCCGTCGGCGGGCAGGGCGCTGACCGGCAGCAGGTCGCCCTCGCCGGCGATGAGCGCGCGCAGCAGGTCGGACGCGCCCTCGGCGACGACCACCTGCCCGTTCGTCGCCGAGGGTGCGCGCCGGACGTCGACCTCGTGGAGGGAGTCGAGGGCTAGGTCGACTGCGTGGAAGTTGCGCTGCACGATCTCGTCGCCCCGCTTCGCGTACGTCTTCGCGATCGCCTCCTTGATCGCGCCGATCGCACGCTTCTCCGGCAGGACGCCGGAGAGCGCGAAGAAGCAGGTCTGGAGGATGGTGTTGACGCGGCCGGGGAGCCCCGCCTCGCGCGCGACCCGCTTCGCGTCGATCACGAAGAGCCGCAGGTGCTTGGCGACGATCTGCTCCTGCACCTCACGCGGCAGGCGGTCCCAGACGTCGACGGGCCCGTGGGGCGCGTTGAGCAGGAAGGTCGCACCTTCGGCGGCGACATCGAGCACGTCCATCCGCGTCAGCAGGTCGAACTGGTGGCACGCGACGAACTGCGCCTCCTCGATCAGATAGGAGGAGCGGATCGGCCGCGGGCCGAAGCGCAAGTGCGAAACCGTCGTCGAGCCGGACTTCTTCGAGTCGTAGACGAAGTACGCCTGCGAGTAGAGCGGCGTCGACTCGCCGATGATCTTCGCCGAGTTCTTGTTGGCCCCCACGGTGCCGTCGGAACCGAGCCCGTAGAAGACACAGCGGACGACGTCGTCCGGCTCGGTGCGGAACTCCGTGTCGACCTCGAGGCTCGTGTGCGAGACGTCGTCGTCGATGCCGACCGTGAAGTGGCGCCGCGGGGCGGGCACGGTGAGCTCGGCGTAGACCGCTGCCGCCATCGCGGGAGTGAACTCCTTCGAGGCGAGGCCGTAGCGTCCGCCGAGCACGCGCCCGGGGAGGCGGTCCTGCTCGATCAGCGCAGTCAGGACGTCCTCGTAGAGCGGCTCCCCGACGGCGGCGGGGTCCTTGCTGCGGTCCAGAACGGCAAGCGCCTGCGTCGTCTCCGGCAGCGCGCGCGCCAGCGCGGCCGCGTCGAACGGCCGGTAGAGGCGCACCTTGAGCACGCCGACCTTCTCGTCGCGTGCGAGCAGCGCGGCCACGACCTCCTCGACGGCGCCGGCGCCGGAGCCCATCAGCACGATCACGCGCTCCGCGTCCGGCGCGCCGACGTAGTCGAACGCGTGGTAGCGGCGCCCGGTCAGCTCTGCGAGGCGCGCGAACGTCTCCTCGACGATCGTCGGCGTCGCTGCGTAGTACGGGCTCGCGGCCTCGCGCGACTGGAAGAACACGTCCGGGTTCTGCGCCGAGCCGCGAATCACGGGGTGGTCGGGGCTGAGCGCGCGCTCGCGGTGTGCAGACACGAGCTCGTCGTCGATCAGCCCGCGCAGCTCGTCGTCGCTCAGGCCCTCGATCACGTTCACCTCGTGCGACGTACGGAAGCCGTCGAAGAAGTGGACGAACGGGACGCGGGCGCGCAGCGTCGCCGCCATCGCGACCGCGGCGAAGTCGTGCGCCTCCTGCACGTCGGACGAGCAAAGGAAGGCGAAGCCGGTGCCGCGCGCCGCCATTACGTCGCTGTGGTCGCCGAAGATCGAGAGCGCGTGTGTCGCAAGCGAGCGCGCCGCGACGTGCATCACGAACGGCGTCAGCTCGCCGGCGATCTTGAACATGTCGGGCAGCATCAGCAGCAGGCCCTGGGACGCCGTGAAGGTCGTCGTCAGCGAGCCCGCCTGCAACGCGCCGTGCACCGCGCCGGCCGCGCCGCCCTCGGACTGCATCTCGATCACGGTCGGGACGTCGCCCCAGAGATTCGGCTTGCCCTTCGCCGACCACTCGTCCGCAAACTCGCCCATCGCCGAGGCGGGCGTGATCGGGTAGATCGCAACGACCTCGCTCGTCAGGTGCGCGACGAGCGCGGCGGCTTCGTTTCCGTCGAGGACTAGACGATCACGACTCACGGCACAAGCGTCGCGGAGGTGCCTCCGAGCTGCATCGGTGGACGCCTCGGAGCACGTTCGTACTAGCCCGCAGCCTTTCCAGAGCCTGGATCCAGGAGGCGTGCGAACGGCGAGTTTCGGCGCCTGCGCGGCGGATCTCGGATCCGCGCCGCACAGGCGCCGGAGCCTACCGCGTCTGATACGTAAGCGCCGCGAGCGTCGCGGTCGGCGCGCCGAGGAACTGGGCCAGCAGCGCCCTGAAATGGTCGGCGGGCATGCCGGCCGCTTCGTCGCCCGGCGAGGCAGGCCGCATGCAGTTCTGGGGCGAAGGCCAGTACGCCCACGCGAGCTCGGACGCGAAGCGCTCGCAGCCGTAGGCGGCGTGGGGAAGTCCGGGCACGCCGTAGCACCAGTCCTCGGCGCCGAGCCGCGCGGTCAGACCCACCCGCTCGGCGTCGGTGAGGAGGAGGAAGTCGACCTGGTGGCCGAACTCGTGCAGGACGACGCCCCACGAGAACTCTCCCGCATCGAGCAGCGACGCGTCGAGATAGACGTTGCGAGGCGTCGCGTAGGAGGCGCCGACGCTGCCGATGTGCACCGTGATCTGGGGGAGGAGGCTCCAGTCGAAGCTCGACGCGTCGAGCGCCCCCTGCACCTGCTCACGCTCGCCGGGCGTTCCGCCGGCGAACACGACGTGTCCGCCCGCGGCGAGGGCCGCCGGTGCGAAGCCGGCTGCGAGGGCGAGGCCGGCGAGCGTGGCACAAGAGACGAGCCGCACGGGCCGGAGCGCCCCGCGCCAGAGCGCCCGGAACAGGCGCCCCACCGCCTGCCGCCACCACCGCTCCCCCATGGTGAGCCACGCTACGACTCTTCATGCCGAAAGTCCACCTCCCCCGAACGGGTTATGGAGGTAAGGACCAGCCCAGCTTCACGTGACCGGCGTCAGCCGACCTTGCGCAGTGAATGCGTCGTGAGCACGAGGCGCCGGCCTGCGCACGCCTCGCGAACGGGCGTGAGTCGCAGCAAGCCGCCCTTGAGTGACCAGCGATAGGTACCCGTCGCCTGGGCCGGGCTGCAGGCCAAGGGGCCGCTCTCGTCGACGAACGTGATCGTGGTCGCCGTCTGCGTCTCGTGCCCGCGCGCGAGCACGACCCCGTTGCGCTTCGTCGTGTAGCCGCCGCCCGGCTGCAGGGTGAGCCTCCAGGTGCCGTCGAGCTGCTTCGTAGGAGCGTTCGCAATCACGGTCTGGAACGTCCCCTGCAGCGGCCCGGCGACGGCGGCGGTCGCGGCCGCGGCCGCGACGAGCGTGGCGGCTCCGCAGGCGACGAGTAGACGCAACATCGACTTCTCACCCTACTCCCACAACACTCGCGGGAAAACACGGATGGGCAAGCCGTGCGCCTGGTCCGATACTTGGACAATCATCGAAGCATCGAAATAGGAGAAGAGGCGGTGGACGATCTGGCAGTGGTGTTTCGGGCGCTGTCCGATCCGAACCGGCTCGCGATCTACCGGCTGATCCGGGATCGGGAGCACAGGTCGGTCGCGGAGCTCGAGCGGAGCATCTCGGCGCTCGCGCGCGAGTTCGACCTCTCACTCTCGACCGTGTCTCATCACGTGAAGGAGCTCCGGCAGGCCGGGCTCATCCAGTGCGTGAAGCGCGGGCAGACCGTCTACTGCGAGCCGGATCCGGCGGCGCTCGAGGCGATCGATCGGTTCCTCGGCGAGGACCGGAGCTGAGATGTGCCCGGAAACGTTGCGTTGAGCTGAGCGGCGCTCGCGCGCGCCGCGTGCGGAGAGGAGGCTCGAGACCATGTCGACTCAGAATCCGAACGAGAAGGATGCGCTGCGAGAGTGGGCAAAGAAGCGCGTCGAGCTGCGCCGCAAGCTGAGGCTGCGCATCGCGGCGTTCGTGCTCGGGATGCTCGTCCTGACGCCCGTCTGGGCGGTCGGGGAGTATCTGAGCTCGGGCGGCTGGCCGCAGCGGTTGAGCCCAAACGACAACCCCGGCGACTGGAGCCCGTGGATCATCTGGGTCGCGCTCGCTTGGGGCTTCTACGTCGCGCTGAGCGCGGTCGTGATCCACTTCCACCGGCCGGTGAACGACCGCGAGGTCGAACGCGAACTCGAGCGACTGCTCGCGCGACGCTGAGCGAGGTCCGTGTCCGTCGCGCGCCATCGCAGCTCAGCCGAAGGCCATGAGCGCCGCGCCCGACATGCGCGGGCGCGGCACACCGCCGCCCGCCGCTAGCCAAAGAAGGGGGCCCACGGGGGAAACATGGTTTCCTCCGTGAAGCGAGCGAGTCGCCCGGAGGGCGGCTCGCTATGCGACAAGGCGCCTACCGGAGTCGAACCGGTGTACCAGGTTTTGCAGACCTGTGCCTAGCCACTCGGCCAAGGCGCCCGGCGGGCTCCATCGTACCGGCGGGCCGGGCTAGCCCAGGACGTCGTCGAGGAAGGCGACGGCGCGCGTGAACGCGTCGATCCGGTTCGGGAGCTTCTCGATGATGTGGCCCTCGTCCTCGTAGACGACCAGCTCGCAGCGGATGCCCTTCTGCGTCAGCACGGCATAGATGTGCTCCGACTCGGACAGCGGCACGCGCGGGTCGTTCGCGCCGTGCTGGATGAAGAGCGGTGCGCGGATCGCGTCGATGTGCGTCATCGGCGACGCCTCGACGAGGAAGTCCCGGTCGTGCTCGAGCGAGCCGTACTCGCGCTCGCGCGCTGCGCGCCGCCACGACGAGGTGTTCTCGAGGAACGTGACGAGGCTCGAGATGCCCACCATCTCGATGCCGGCCGCCCACCGCTCCGGCTGGAACGCGAGCCCGGCCAGCACCATGTAACCGCCGTACGAGCGGCCGTACAGCACCGCGCGGGACGCGTCGATCTCCGGCCGCGCCCCCAGCCAGTCGTGCAGCGACGCGAGGTCGCGCACCGAGTCGAGCCGCAGGCGCCCGTCGTCGAGATGCTCGAAGCGCTTGCCGTAGCCGGTAGAGCCGCGCACGTTCGGCGCCGCAACCGCGTACCCGCGCGCGACGAGGTACTGCGTCAGCGGCGCAAAGCTCTGCGCGAACCACGGCCGCCACTGCACCTCCGGGCCGCCGTGCACGGTGACGACGACCGGGAACGGCCCGTCGCCCTCGGGCTCGAAAAGGTAAACCGGGATCGACTCGCCGTCGAAGCTACCGAAGCGGTGCAGCTCGGGCTCCACGAGAGTCGCAGGGTCGACGTTGCTCGAGCTCTTCGTCAGCCGCGACAGCGCGCGCGCGTCGAGGTCGTACACGAAGACGTCGTGCGGCTCCGTGGGACGCGAGAAGGCGACGGCGAGCAGCGAGCCGTCCGGTGAGAAGGTGGGCTGCTCGACGACGCCGTACGGGAGCACCACCTCGTCGCGCAGCTCGAGCGTGCGCGCGTCGTACAACTCGAGCCGCGAGCGGCCGTCCTCGTTCGCCGCGACGAGCATGGTGCGGCCGACGTCGTCGAGCACGCAGTCGAGATCCCAGCGCGACTCGAGCACCGTCTCCCACCCCCGCGCCGCAACGTCGTAGCGGCCGATCGCGAACGTGTCGCGCCCCTCGCTCGTCGCGGCGAAGAACCCAGAGGAGTCCGGCAGCCACCACGGCACGCCGTACTCGGCCTCGCCCGCGTGCGGCGTCGCGTGCACGACCTCGCCGCTCTCGGCGCCGAGCAGGTACAGGTCCATGTCGCCGCTGCGCCCGCCGAGCCGGCCCGCTGCGACCCAGTGGCCGTCCGGCGAGATGGAGAGCGTTTCCCACCAGCCGCCGAGCTCGAAGGCCCGCTCCTCCCCCGTGTCGAGCCTGCGCACGACGACGTCGAAGTCGACCCCGTTGCGCCGGTTCGTCGCATAGGCGAGGAGCGTGCAGTCGCGGCTGACGTGCGGCGAGCGGTGGATGAAGCGCGGGTCGACGACGAGCGGCTCCGGCTCGGCGCCCGGCTCGGCGTCGAGCAGGTACAGCTGCGTGCGCTCGTTCCCGCCCTCGTCGATCTCGAGCAGGATCCGCCCGTTCCTCAGCAGCCGGCCCGACACCGGCTCGGGGAAGTCGGTCAGCTGGCACAGCGCGCCACCGCGGACGGGGACGAGGAACAGCTGGCGCGTTCCGGGGAGGTTGGAGTCGATGAGCAGCGCGGCGCCGTCTCTGGAAAACGAGAGTGGCGTCGCCTGCCGCAACTCGAGCAGCGTCCGCAGTTCCAACATCCGCCCGCCGAGAATAGTCGGACGGCGCTGGGTCAGGCGTTCACACCGGCAAAGACGGGGATGATCCCGTCCCCGTATGCGGCCAGCGTCTCCTCCTGTCCGTGGGTCATCAGGTAGACGTTGAACTGGTCGACGCCGACCGCCTCGAGCTCCTGAAGCTTCCCCTTGATCTGGTCGGTGTTGCCGAGCACGCAGAAGCGGTCGCAGATCTCGTCGGTGACGAACTCGCCGTGCTTCGCGCCGACGCGCGAGTGCTCGTCGTAGTCGTAGAACTTCCGCGCCTGGACGAAGTCCGTGAGCGCCTTCGGCACCGAGCTGCCGTCCGCGCCGTAGCGCTCGATCAGGTCCATGACGTGGTTCGACACCATCGCCGGGAACCAGCGCACCTGCTCGCGGGCGTCGGCGAGGTCGTCGGAGACGTGGCTCGGCGCGCCGACGATGCACTTCAGCTGCGCCGGGTCGCGCCCAGCCTCCTCGGCCGCCCTGCGCGCGGTGTCCATGATCCAGCTGATGATCTCGGGGTCGGCGAGCTGGATGATCACGCCGTCGCCGACGTGGCCCGCGACGGCGAGCGCCTTCGGCCCGTAGCCCGCGACCCACATCGGGATCTGCGGCAGCTCCGGCCGTACCCACTTCAGCTGCAGGTCCTTGTCGTTCCAGTTCACCTCGCGGCCGTTCATGAACTCGCGGATCATCGCGATCCGCCGTTCGAACTCCGCCACGCGCACGGGCTGCTGGCCGATGTAGCGGCGCGCGGAGTCGCCGCGGCCGATGCCCATCGCCATGCGCCCGTCCGAGAGGTCGTGCAGCGTCGCGTAGGCGCTCGCGAGCACGGTCGGGTCGCGCGTGCCCGGGTTGGTGACGAAGTGGCCCAGCCTGATCTTCGACGTCTCCCGCGCGGCGACTGCGAGCAGCGGGATCGACTCCTGCCAGAGGACGTGCGAGTCGTACGTCCACGCGTACTCGAACCCGTGCTGCTCGGCGAGCTTGATCAGCTCGAGGAAGCGAGCGTACGGCGGGTCGGGCAGGACGGTGACGCCGAAGCTGAGCATGGAGCCTCCTTCGTCGGAAGGTAGCGAGCTTACCGCGGCGTCGCGAGCGCGGCGAGCGCGGCCAGCACGCCGATCGCGACGAAGCCGATCCGGCCGTCGCCGGGGAGCGAGAAGGTGAAGCCGACCAGCGGCGTGCCGACGACGATCACGAACGAGGCGCACGCGTTGATGAAACCGACGGCGGCCCCGGGCGCATCCGGCCGGACGGCGGCCGCGCCGGTGAACGCCATCGCAAATGGGATGCCGGCGGCGAGCCCGACGGCGGCCGCGGCGACGAACAGCACCACGACCGGCAGGGGCGCCGCGAGGGCAACCGCACCGGCGCCGCCGAGCACGAGGCTCGCCGCCACCCAGCGCGACGCATCCGCGCGCCGGAGCAGAGAGCCGCCCGCGATGCGCGTGAAGAAGCCGAGCAGCAGCGTCAGCGATCCCGCCGCCGCGGCGACCGCCTTCGAGTGCCCGTGATGCTCGAGCAGCGTCACCACCCAGTTGCCGACGACGACGCTGAAGCCGAACGAGAGCGCGTGGATGGCCGCGAACCGGTACAGCCGCGTGTCGCGTATCAGGCCGGAGTCGAGCCGCTCGCCCGCGTGGCGGGCCGTGCGCGGCCCGGGCGGCGCGAGCGCGAGCACGACGGTGGCGATCGCCGCGACGATGATCGCGCTCAGATACGGAGCGCGGAAGCCCGTCCACTGCGCGAAGCCGGGCACGAGCGCGAGCGCGATGCCCGGGGCGAGCACCGAGGCGCTGCCGTAGACGCCCTGCAGGAACGGCGAGCCCCCGCGTCCGCGAACGTAGTCGCTGCCCGAGACGAAGGCGAGGCCGGTGCCGAAGCCGACGACGGCCCGGCCGAGGAACGCGTACACCGGCTGCGGGCCGATGAGCGAGAGCGCATTGCCGGCGCCGATCACCGCGAGCCCGGCGAGCGCCGTGCGCCGCGCGCCGAACCGGTCGGCGATCCGGCCGCCCGGGATCTGCATCGACATGTGCACGACGAACTGGGCGGTCGTGAAGAGCCCGATCGTCGCGAGCCCGACGCCGTACGCGTGCGCGAGCCGCGTCGCAATCGCACCGAGCGCGGTGATGTTCCAGCCGACCGTGAAGCCGACCCCGAGACCGCCGACGGTCGCGCGCGTCCCGATGCCCCCTCCCCGCTCCACGCGCGCGAGCGTACGCTACGGCCCGTGCTGAAGCCCGGGAAGATCGTCTGCGTCGGACACAACTACCGCGCGCACGTGGCGGAGCTCTCCACCGACATGCCGGTGGAGCCGCTCCTGTTCGGCAAGTTCGCGACGACGGTGATCGCCTCCGGCGAGCCGATCGTGCTCCCGCCCGAGGCGACGCACGTCGACGCGGAGGTCGAGCTCGCAGTCGTGATCGGCAAGACGGTGCGGCGCATCTCCTCCGCCCGCGCCCTCGACGCCGTCGCGGGCTACCTCTGTGCGAACGACGTGAGCGCGCGCAACCTCCAGTACGGCGACGGGCAGTGGACGCGCGGCAAGGGGTTCGACACCTTCTGCCCCGTGGGGCCGGAGGAGCCGGTACCCGTGTCCGAGCTCGGCGACGGCTCGGGCCTTCGCGTCGTGCAGCGTCTGAACGGCGTCGTGATGCAAGACGGGAACACGCGCAACATGATCTTCGACGTGCGGTTCCTCGTCGCGTACGCGTCGAACGTGTTCACGCTCGAGCCGGGCGACCTGATCCTCACCGGCACGCCCGCGGGCGTCGGCTGGGCACGGGACCCGAAGGTGTCGCTGCGGGACGGCGACGTCGTCGAGGTCGAGGTCGAGGGAATCGGCGTCCTGTCCAACCCGGTCGTGGCCGAACACGTGACGCCGCCGTAACGCTATCGTCCTTCCGTGACGCGGCGTGCCGTACAGCTTGCGTTCCTGGTGGCTCTCGCCGGGGCCGCGCTCCTGCAAGTCGCCGGGCCCTCGACCGCCGCTCGTCCGCCCTCGCCGAGCGAAGCAGCTGCCATCCGCAAAGCCATCGCTCACAGTCCTGGGAAGTGGATGTGCTGCGCGGAAATGGTGCGCGTGACGCACATTCGCGTCTCGTCGGCGGACCGATCCTTCGCAAGTGCCCAGATCCAAGGTCTGAGCAAGCAGTCCCAGGTCGCCGAGGTCCTACTCTGGCGCGGGACGAAACGCTGGGCTGTGATCGACGAGGGAAGTGACTTCCTGGGCTGCAATCTCGTCGTGACTGCGGTTCGAAAAGACCTCTTCAACACGGCGCTCTGCCCTTGACGGCCGAGTGCGGTTCCGGCCGGTTTGGCCGGTGGGTCTCGCTCGCGGCGGCCGCCGCCGTGGCGACAACACTCTCTGGGTGTGGCGGACACGCATCCTCCACCCGCCCGCCGACGCCGCTCGAGCGAGCTGCGCTCCAGCAGGCGATCTTCGACTATGTCGTCGCACACACCGACGCGGTCAATCCTTCAATCACCAGGATCCGGGTGTCGTCGGTTCCCATCGGCTCGCGGAGCGCGGCGTCTTACACGGCGTTTGCGAGAGTCGACCTCATGGACCCCAGCGCCGGATACGCCGGGGCGCTCCTCGGCTATCGAAGGAAGGGAGAGATTCCGGGCTGGCGCGTGCTCGACCTCGGCTCGGACGAAGTGGGGTGCTCGCTGGGGCCGGCGGTGTTCGGCAGCCACAAGCAGGCGGTCCTGCGCAGCCTCGGACTGGGCTGCTCCTGACACGCCGGCGCCGAGATCGGTGGCCGGCGAGGGCTCGGGCTATCGTGAGCGCATGACCGCTGCGCCCTCCCCGTCCGGCCGGAAACACATCGCGCTGATCGCGCACGACAACCTCAAGGCCGACCTGCTCGACTGGGCACGCTACAACCGGGGCACGCTCGCCAAGCACGCGCTCCACGCCACCGGCACGACCGGCACGCTGCTCGCCGACGAGCTCGGCCTCGACGTGCAGCTGTTCCTGAGCGGCCCGCTCGGCGGCGACCAGCAGATCGGTGCAGCCATCGCGGAAGGACGGATCGACTTCGTCATCTTCTTCTGGGACCCGCTCGAGCCGCACCCGCACGACGTCGACGTGAAGGCGCTCCTGCGCATCGCCGTCGTCTACAACGTCCCGATCGCCTGCAACCGCGCGACCGCAGACTTCATCCTCTCGAGCCCGCTCCTGGCGGTGGACTACAGCCCGGATCCCCGAGCGGTCTAGAGGCGCTCGAGCACGACGACGGGGATCTTCCGCTCGGTGCGCGTCGCGTATTCGTCGTACGGCGCCCAGATCGACGTCATCACCGACCACAGCCGCTCGCGCTCCTCGCCGTCGGCGGTGCGCGCCCGCGCGCGGAAGCGGTCGCCCCGGATCTGCACGCCGACCTCGGGATGCTTGACGAGGTTCCGGTACCAGCCGGGATGCGCCGGCGCGCCGCCCTTCGACGCGACGATCACGACGTCGTCGCCGTCGCGCCCGAAGATCAGCGGCGTCGAGTGCTGCTCGCCGGTCCTGCGCCCGGAGGTCGTGAGGATCAGCGTCGGCGCCCCGCGCCACAGGTAGCCGATCTCGCCGTCGGTCTCGACGTACTTCGCGACGTGCGCCGGTCCGAAGAGCTCGTCGGCACTCATGCCTACAGGCTAGTGGACGCGGCCATAAGTTCGTTCGTGTCTGGCGGTTCGCAAACCAAGCAGGCCCAGGACGCAGGGAGGCCGCATACCCGTAGGTATGCGGCCGACCGAGGACAACGGCATGCGCCGCTTCAGCTCGAGCAGGTCAGCGTCTACCGCCACCACGGTGCGGAGCGTCACTACCTCCTGCGCGAGATCGACTGGACGGTCGGGCAGGGCGAGCAGTGGGCCGTGCTCGGACCGAACGGAGCAGGCAAGACGACCCTGCTCGAGATCGCCTCGGCGCGGCTCCACCCGAGCTCCGGCTCGGCGACGATCCTCGGCGGCCGCCTCGGACGAACGCCGGTGCCGGCGCTGCGGCCGCGCATCGCCGTCGTCGAGCGGAGGCTGAGCGGCCGCTTCTTCCCGACGCTCACCGCGCTCGAGGTCGTCCTGACAGGAGTGACCGGAACGACGTCCCTGCTTCCGGAGGCGATCGACGACGGACGCATCGCCGAGGCGCACCGCCTGCTCGCGCACGTCCTCGCCGACCGGTTCGCCGACCGGCGGTTCACCGAGCTCTCGGAGGGAGAGCGCGCGCGCACGATGCTTGCGCGCGCGCTCATCGGCGACGCGCCGCTGCTCGTGCTCGACGAGTCGACCGCCGGCCTCGACCTCGGAGGACGTGAGCTCTTCCTGACCGCGCTCCAGCGGGTCACGAGCGAGCGCCCCTCGGTCGCCGTGCTCGTCGCCGGCCACCACCTCGAAGAGCTTCCGGCGACCATCAGCCACGCGCTCCTCCTCGCCGGCGGCCGCGTCGTCGCGGCAGGCCCGATCGAGACGACGCTCACCGACGAGCTCCTGTCCGCGTGCTACGGCCTGCCCGCGCGCGTGACACGCGTCGACGGGCGGCTCTTCGCCACCACCCCGACCTAAGAGAAGCGCTCGAGCGCCTTCGCCGCCAGGCGGTCGAGCGCCTGCACCGACAGCTCGAGGTGCTCCTCCTTCGTGTCCTCGAGCTTCGTGTGCGAGAGGCCGCGCAGCGACTGGACGAACACCATCACCGTCGGCACGCCGGCGCGCGAGACTTCCGCCGCGTCGTGCAGCGGGCCGCTCGGCAGCCGGTGTGAGGGGCCGCACACCTCGCGGATCGACTCGTCCGCGAGCTCGATCAGCTCCGGGTCGAAGAGGATCGGCTCGATGTTCCAGATCCGGCTCCACGACACGTCGATGTTCTCCTCGCGCGCGAACCGCTCGCTCGCCTCCTGCGCGAGCGACAGCAGCCGCGCGAGCTTCCCCGCGTCGAGGTGCCGCTGGTCGAGCAGCTGCTCCGCCGTCTCGACGACCGAGGTGACGATCCCCGGCTTGCAGACGACGCCGCCGGAGGTACAGACCGCGCCGTCGCCGACCTCGGCCGCGATCGGGCGGATCTCGAGCGCGAGCTTCGCCGCGCCCGCGAGCGCGTCGCGCCGCTGGTCCATCGGCGTCGAGCCCGAGTGCGCCGCCTGGCCCTTCCACGTCACCAGATGCCTTTCCACGCCGAACGTGCCGAGCACCACCCCGAGCGGCAGCTCCAGCGACTCGAGCACGGGCCCCTGCTCGATGTGCAGCTCGAGATAGGCGACTGCGTGCGCGAGCTGCGAGCGCGCCTCGATCGCCCGGTCGAGGTCGACGCCGTGCTCGCGCAGCGCGTCCGGCAGCGCGATCCCGTTCGCGTCGCGCCGCTGACGCAGCTCGTCCTGGTCCGCCATCGAGCCCGCCGCGGCCGACGAGCCGAACAGGGAGCGGCCGAAGCGCGCCCCCTCCTCGTCCGCCCAGTTGACGAGCCGCACGGTCAGCGGCGGCGTCCCCTCCGCCGCGATGCGGCGCAGCACCTCGACGCCTGCCATCACGTTGAGGCAGCCGTCGAGCCAGCCGCCGTTCGGCACCGAGTCGATGTGGCCGCCGATCAGCAGCGCGCGCTCGGACGCGCCGGCGAGCGTGAACCACTGGTTTCCCGCCTCGTCGACCTCCTCCACCGCCCTCGTGCCGGCGACCTTCTCGCGCAACCAGCCGCGCGCCGTCTCCCAGGTGTCCGTCCAGGCGACGCGCTGGGCGCCGTTCTCGTCGCCGGTCAGCTCGCGGAGCTCCTTCAGCTCGGCGACGGTGCGCGAGGGGTCGAGCGCCACGCGGCGATAGTAAGTCACTCGCAACCAGGTTGCAGGACATGTCCGTTCCACGCCGTCGCCTTGCAACCTGGTTGCGGAGAACCCCCCGTGATAAGAACCTCCCGTGCCGGCCTCGCTCCTCCGCACCGCCCGCCGCTCGCTCGGCGTCGGCGCCGCCCTCCTCGCGCTCGCCGGGCTCTGGGAGCTCTACCACTGGATCTGGACGACCGCCGGCTGGACGTGGCTGAACGAGATCAACAAGCTGATCTGGCCGAGCGCCAGCGGCATCGGGATCATGAACACGGCCGACTACCAGCGGACCGCGCAGATCTCGCAGCAGTTCGGCGTGATCACGAAGGCGCCGTCGGGGGCCTATCGCACCGACCTCGCGACGAAGGCGGTCGCAGAGCTGAAGGCGCAGGGCCTCGACGTCAACGGCAAGAGCTGGAAGCCGCTGAACGTCAAGGTCTCTCCGGGCGGCAAGTAAGCGCGTTAGATTCTCGGGGCCGCCTCCGGGCGGCCCCGAGGAACGCCGAGACCGAGGAGGGCGAAATGTCGGTTCTGATTCGCGGCGGCCGCGTCGTCACCGCCGCCGATGACTACGTCGCGGACATCTACGTCGAGGACGAGACGGTCACACTGATCGGCGAGTCGCTCGAGGTCCAGGCCGACAAGGTGATCGACGCCGCCGGCAGGTACGTTCTGCCGGGCGCGATCGACCCGCACACGCATCTCGACATGCCGTTCGGCGGCACGATGACCGCCGACGACTTCGAGTCGGGCCAGACGGCCGCTGCGTTCGGCGGCACGACCTGCCACATCGACTTCGCGCTCCAGTCGCGTGGGCAGTCGTTCACCTCCGGTCTCGACGAGTGGCATGCCAAGGCGAACGGCAAGACGCTGATCGACTACGGCTTCCACATCATCGTCACCGACCTGAAGGAAGGCGGGACGCTCGAGGAGCTCGCGTCGCTGCCCGACCAGGGGATCACCTCGTACAAGCTCCTCATGGCCTACAAGAACGTCCTCCAGGTGGACGACGAGACGCTGTTCAAGGTCATGCAGCTCGCGCGCGAGACCGGCGCGCTCGTGATGATCCACGGCGAGAACGGCGACGCGATCGACGTGCTCGTCAAGCAGGCGGTCGCCGAAGGCAAGGGCGATCCCAAGTGGCACGCGCTCACGCGCCCGCCCGAGCTCGAGGGCGAGGCGACGAACCGCGCGATCCAGCTCGCCCACGTCGCCGGCAGCCCGCTGTACGTCGTCCACGTCACCTGCAAGGAGTCCGTCGACGCGATCGCGCGCGCCCGCGCGCAGGGCTGGCCGGTCTGGGGCGAGACGTGCACCCAGTACTTCTTCATCAATCTCAGCCACATCTCGCAGCCGGGGTTCGAGGGCGCGAAGTACGTCTACTCGCCGCCGGTGCGCGACGACTCGAACCACGCGGTGCTCTGGCACGCGGTGCAGTCGGACGTCCTGTCGGCGATCTCCACCGATCACTGCGCCTTCACGTTCAAGGGGCAGAAGGAACTCGGCCTGGGTGACTTCTCGAAGATCCCGAACGGCGCGCCCGGGCTCGAGGAACGCGTGAAGATGATCCACCACTTCGGCGTCAACGAGGGCCGGATCGGCCTCAACCGGATGGTCGAGCTGCTCTCGACGAACGCGGCGAAGCTGTTCGGCCTCTACCCGAGGAAGGGCACGATTGCGGCAGGCTCCGACGCCGACATCGTCATCTTCGACCCCGAGAAGCGCACGACGGTCAGCGCCGCGACGCAGCACTCGAAGTCGGACTACAACCTCTACGAAGGCACCGAGGTCGTCGGCGACGTCGAGACGGTGCTGCTGCGCGGCCACGTCCTGATCGAGAACGGCGCGCTCGTCGCGAAGCCCGGGATCGGGCAGTTCGTGAAGCGGGCCCGTTTCGGCGAGGAGCTGAAGCCGGCCCGCCTCGCGGCCACGCGTTGAGGTTGAAGGGGGCCGCCTTGCGACGGCGGCCCCCTTCAGCAGGTCAGCTCGTCGCCGCCGCGCGCGGCGTCGCTTCCTTTGCAAGGAACGGCCGCAGCACGTAGTAGAGGATCGCGGCGACACCGAAGCCGGTCAGCCACGAGATGTCGACGTTGTGCGTCGCCTTCGCGATCGGCCCCTGGAGGAAGCCGACGAGGCCGTAGCCCCACGCCCAGCCGGCGACGACGCCGGAGAGCATCGCGATCACCGCCGCCCAGTTGACGTCGCCGTAGATCGACTCCTTCGGCGACGCGTAGAGCGCGCGCACATCGATCTTCCCGCGTCGCAGGACGAGGTAGTCGACCATCATCACGCCGGCCCACGAGGAGATCCAGAGCACCAC
This sequence comes from Gaiellaceae bacterium, assembly GCA_050013935.1. Taxonomy (GTDB): domain Bacteria; phylum Actinomycetota; class Thermoleophilia; order Gaiellales; family Gaiellaceae; genus Palsa-739. The sequence goes on from JBEKEH010000004.1 coordinate 70,658, forward strand.
CGACGAGAGCCAGTTGTCGAAGCGCGTCGCCCAGCTCGCCGACTGGATGAACCAGATGAGCACTCCGGTGCCGACGATCGAGACGACGACGCTCACCTTCCAGCGCACCACCTTGACGTCCATCGAGAGCGCGGCGAGCGTGGCCGAGTAGAGGTTGAGGATGTTCGTCGCCACAGGCCCGTGCATGACGAGGAAGAGGATCGGGATCGACGCTGCCCCGAACGCCTTCGTGACGAGGTCGGCCGGGTCGGCGCTCGAGCCCGAGCTGGCGATCGTCGCCCCGAGGAAGCCGAGCCAGATCGTCGGCACGAGGATCGCCGACCATGTCGTCCAGAACACCTTCTTGTCGCTCACGGTCGGCTTGATGAAGCGTGTGTAGTCCGACGACCACGTGAGCCACGTGATGCCCCAGCCGATGCCGATCGCCGTCATGAGCTGCGTGATGGCGGTCACCTGGTCCGCGCCGTGGGCTGTCGCATGGCCCCAGACCGGCGTCACGCGCGTCCAGGCGAGGCAGCTCATCGCGATCACGATCAGCCCCGCGATCGGGACCGTGTACTTCTCGAACGACTGGATGAGGTAGAAGCCGATGATCGCGATCACGACCTGCACGGCCATGATCCCGATCCCGACCGCGTACTTCGTACCCATGCCGGGGTGGCTGTACCCCATGTGCTTGAAGATGCCGAGGCACAGGTCGAGCACGACCCACGTGTTGACGCCGAGCCAGCCCATGGTCATCACCAGCTGCGCAGTCGCGGGCAGGTAGGCGCCGCGCCGGCCGAACGCCGCGCGCGAGAGCACCATCTGATTCACGCCGGTGCGATGGCCCATCACGCAGAACAGGCCGAAGAACGCGCAGCCGATGACGTTGCCGACGACAAGGATGATGATCGTCTCGACGAGGCTGAGGCCGAGGACGATGCCGAGCGCGCCCAGTACCCAGTTGATCGGCGCGATGTTCGCGCCGGCCCAGATCCACCACTGCTGCAGCGGCGTCGAGTTCCGGTCCTCCGGCCGGATCGGCTCGATGCCGTGCACGTCGAGCTGGACGGCCTCCGCCAGCTCGCCCCGCTGCTGCTCCATCAGATGCCTCCCTGTCGCCCGGATGAGTCGCGAGGATTCTCTGCCGCCGGGAGGACGGAAGCTAGTGGACGCGGCCACAAGTACGGTTGTGCGTCTGGCGGCCCGCAAACGCGGCGCATGCCGTTGTCCTCGGTCGGCCGCATACCTACGGGTATGCGGCCTCCCTGCGTCCTAGGCC